>JAOLZA010000004.1 GCA_028343615.1 Verrucomicrobiota bacterium | reverse complement strand
ACCACTCGCCCATTGAAGCGCCTGCGAATGGGGCAAGAAATTGATTAGTCGCGGAATCGCTCGCAGTCGCGGCCACCACGATGGTATGCTCCAGCGCACCGTTTTCCTCGAGGTCTTGGATGACCTTCGCCACGTTGGCGCGCTTTTGGCCGATGGCCACGTAAATGGAATAGAGCGGACGGAAATTCGGGTCGCCACTTTCTAGGCCCTCTTTATTGATGCGGGCGTTATTGATAATGGCGTCGATGCAGACGGCGGTCTTACCGGTTTGGCGATCACCAATTACGAGTTCGCGTTGGCCACGGCCAATCGGGATCATCGCGTCCACCGCCATCACACCCGTCTGTACGGGCTGGCTTACGGATTTACGCTTGATGATGCCAGGTGCAATTTTCTCGACGGGATAATTTGCCTCGGCAGCGATGTCACCCTTGCCGTCAATCGGCCGGCCCAGCGCATCCACCACCCGACCGAGCAGTGCCTTGCCCACGGGCACGGACAGCAGGTTGCCGGTGGTCTTCACCTCGTCGCCCTCAGCAATGCCGGTGTGGTCTCCGAGAATCACCGCGCCAACTTCTGTTTCCTCGAGGTTCAGCGCAAGGCCCATCACGCCGCCGCCGAAGTCTAGCATCTCGTTCATCATCGCGCCGGTGAGGCCTTCGATCTTCGTCACGCCATCACCGATCTCGCGCACCACGCCCACATTCTCACGCGCCACGTCTGTTTTTGCGCCGGTGATTTGGGCTTCAATATCTTGCAGTAGGTTGCTCATAATTTTTCGTCGTTTAAACTGATTAAAAACTTTCACTCAAAGTGGCCAAGCGTGCCTTCACGCTGCCGTCAAAAACATCATCGCCAATCTTCACCCGCATCCCGCCGATGAGATTCGCGTTTTCCGCAAACTCAATCGTCACTTCGCCGCCCTTCAAACGACCGAGGCTCTCACGGATATTTTGCTGCTGCGCTTCCGTCAACACCACGGCGCTCTCCACGCGCGCGCTGCGGCTGGAAACATCCAGCTTCACCAAACGCTGCAACTCCTGCAATATGCCGAAGTATCCACGCGGCTTTTTCTCAACCACCAACGCCACCGCCTGACGCACTCGCTCCTCGGCGAGTTGACCGTCCACTTGACAGCTCTTAAAAAGCTGCTTTGCACCTCGGCGGGATTGTTTGTTGCCCTTCATTTTAAAACTGGTTAAGCGACCAATTCTTTATTTGTCTCGTCGATCAAGCGTTGCTGATCCTCGCTAGTGAGTACCTTGCCACTCACCTTCGCGGTGGTATCCACCACCAACCGACCAATCTCAGCTTTTAATTCCGCCATCATCGTGTCGCGATCCGCTGCGGTAGCTTCGCGCGCTTTGCGGATAATTTCCTCCGCTTGCTTCACCGCCTCCTGCGCCTTGGTCTCTCCCACTTTCTCAGCAGCGGCCCGCGCTTCATCGATCAATTCCTGTGCTTTCGCATTTGCGTCAGACAAAATCTGATCCTTCGCCTCCTGCGTGCTCGCTAGCTCAGCCTTGATTTTATCGGCATTCTCAATGCCCTCAGCAATCCGCTGCTTTCGATCCTCTAGAACCTTTAGCACCGGTGCATAAGCAAATTTCTTGAGCGCAAAAGCCAGCACGAGGAATGCGATGCATTGCGAAAGCAACAATTCCCAAGTAACGCCAAATTGCTGCGGCAAACCTTCTCCTTTTGCTGCGGCCAGTATGATTAGATTTTCCATGTTAAAAATTGGTTACCCGGGCAGGTTGCCCTACCCGGGTGGGTTGATCTTTACGCGCCCATCTTCCCAAGGAAGATCGCAATAAACACAACACCTTCGGCCAGCGCTGCGAAGATGATCGCCTGCGTCCGGATTTCACCGGCGGCACCAGGGTTTCGGCCAGTGGCCTCAGCGGCTTTCATACCCACTAATCCCACTCCAATCGCCGAGCCTAAGGCTGCCAATCCAATATGAAGACTTCCAGTCATTTTTTACCTTTCGTTTTAGTTGTTCCCGATGACCGCCACTGACATGCATGGTCCGATCACCGAAATTGTTTAGTGCGCGTGTTCCTCCCCGTGTTCATCGCCATGGTGCTCACACATCAATGCTGTAAACACAGCTGCAAGGAGAGAAAATACCAGCGCTTGGACCAGTCCCACTAACAATTCTAATAAGTAAAATGGAAGAACCGCCAGCCACCCAAACCATGGACCTCCCAATTTCATTACGGTCTCCAAAATATTTTCCCCAGCAAAAACATTTCCATAGAGACGAAACGTGAGTGCCACCGGCCGCACGCTAATGGAGACGATCTCAACAAAACCCACAAAAATAAACACCAACACCAAAAATACGCCAAAGAAGCCAGAGCCATGGCCTTTCACGTTGAAAATGTGGCCAATAAACCCGCCCGCTCCCAAGGCCTTAAGACTCCAGTACAGCCAAAGCACCATGAACATACCCGACATGGCGAAAGTCATATTCACGTCCGCGTTCACGCCACGCATCAGAGGCGCATCCAAGTGATGGTTGTGGAACAACCCGTAATCTTGATAAGTATACCCAATCGTTCCAATGCCAGGAATAAGCCCAAACCAATTGGCGAATAAAATAAAAATGAATGTGGTGCCAAAGAACCAAAAGGTCTGCTTGACCATGTCTGTGCCGACGATGCTTTCGAAAAATCCGTAGAGGCTTTCAACCAGCAGTTCCACGAAGTTTTGCAGACCAGATGGAATAAGCTGTATGTTGCTCGTGGCCATCTGGGCAATGATGATAATCCCAAGCGCCACGATCATCGTGACAAACATTGAGTTGGTAATCTGCAAGGGTCCTAATTTAAAAATCACCGGCGCATTGGCAGAAAGCCCTTCGGCGTGTCCCGCGTGCTCATCGTCGTCGCCGTGGGTGGACGCAGAATGACCTGCCTCATGGCTCTCGGACTTATTTTCGTCTGAAGACGGTTTTTCGGCCTGAGCCAGAGGGATCGCGAGAAACAGGAACAGGGCGACTAAAATCCTCTGCATTTGCATCAAAATGGTGCTTTTTGCGCCCTAAACAGGCTGGGGAACAATTTAAAGCGGGGCCAAAATAGGGTGTGTGAATCATTTCACAAGCTTTTTCCCAAAAAAAATGAAAAAATGTTTTAAGGCCGTTTTTTAAAGGCCCAAATGCTAATCACCTTTCGGAGATCTCAGGCGATCAACCGCACCAAATCTTTAGCCTTGGTTTCGACCCCATCAAGCATTCGGTCGAGGGCTGCTTCAGTCACGTCATGTTGTTTAAGGACCTGTTGCTTGAAGTGGTCGCGCCAGATTTCATCGTCCTGCGTTTCCAGGTCGTGCACATAAAAAATAGGGTCGGGCCGAAGTTTGCTATCCGGATCGTTTTGCGCGCTGATGGCGGCACCAATATCCTCGGGCATTTCCCACTCATTGCACACTAAAGCGCCCAGTTCGGCGTGGTCCCAGCCGAAAGTTTCTTTTTCCAATTCGTGCAATGGTTTTTCGCTCACGGCGGAAGCTTTATAAATCTCGGCGTATTCACGACCTTTGCTGGCAGCGATAATCGGGACACTGAAGTCTTCTAAGAACCCCGCTGAGAAACAAAGTCCAGCCAAAGGCGGTGCGGTGATGTCGGCCAACTCACGAGCAATTACCGCACGACGGCCGGCACGTTGCCAGAAGGCAGTCATATCCAAATAGTTAGGCACATTGCTAGGCACGGCCATTTTAGCGCCGAGCATCATGATAATGCGTTCAAGCTCGGATTTGCCAAGCATGGTCACCGCGTGGTCGAGGGACTTGATGGGTGTGCGCGGCGCATACGCGGTCGAGTTTACCGTGCGCATCACGCGCGAGGTAAGGTCGGGATCGAGTGCCATCACCTCGGCGATGTGCGCCGAAGAAGCGCCCGGCTCGCGCAAGCGGTGCAATGCCTCGAAAATAGTTTTGCGAAACTTGGGCAATTCATAATCACCCAGAATTTTATGCAGCCGTGCGTGGGGGTCTTTGTTTTTGAAAAAAGAAAACATCGCTCAATGCCCTCGAGATGCAAATTTAGTAGCGAGGATTGACAGTAACGCTCCCAGTCCCAAGTAGCCAAAGGCAATGTGTACGATCAGAACTATTTGTCCAATCGCCGAAGTAGGTGACACGTCTCCGTATCCCAACGTAGTGAAAGTCACGACGCTATAATAGAGATATGGGATGAAGTCGCCACCCAGTTCTTTGATGCCCTGCAAGTGACTTTCTTTACCTGCTGGCGGCCCCCATTGGTCGAGCCCCCAATAAAAGAAGGCAAACAGCAGCACGTTTAGCGCTAGGAATACCCCCCACCGCGTCAGGCTGCGCCCACAGTCGCTGGTCCATTTCCATACATGATAAACGCATCGCGTCACCTTGCTCTGATGCTTGTATTCATACAGAAAATTTTCATCGATGATGTGTTGCCGCACGAGGTACGCGCCGGCAAAATCAATATCGCGGATATCCGCGCCGATCCAATCAGCCTTTGTGTAATTCTGCACCTCGCGAAGCTGCGATCCGCGGAGGGAGGTGTTCCGAAAGTTCACACCTTGAATATTAGTCTCACGTAAATCAGCATCGTCTAGAAACGCTTGGTCAAAGTCCGTTCCCTCAAGGTCCGCCTCGTACAACCGGCAACGTGCCATCTTGGCCGCGCGGAAATCCACGTTCCGAAGCTGCGCCTCCACAAACGTGGCATCCTCCATTTTTGAGTGATAACAATTCGCATCCGTGAAATCGGTCATGCCGAAACCTGCCTTTAAGGCTTGGCTTTCGGTGAGATTAGCCCCACGAAATGTGGTGCCGAGAAATTCCGCACCGTCCAAGGTCGCCTTATATAATTTAGCTCCATCGAAGTTGGCGCTGGGACAGCATGCGTTGGAAAGATTGCACCTGCTCATTTCGCAGTCAGAAAAGTTGCAACCCGTCAAATCCAGTCCCGAGAGATCCGCATCGGTAAACCGCACGCCACGCAAATCAAGTAATTCCGGCCCCATGGGCTCACCCGTTTCCTTGGCACGTCGCAACGCATCAATGATGTCTTCCGCTGATTGGGTGGCCTCCATCGCTGCGGGACGATACTGCCGTCCCTTTGGATTAACCTAAACCCGACCAGCCAATTCCTCAAGCAAAATGCACGTTGCCAGCCCTACCCGTGTGCCTTAACCTCACGTCCGTGCCCGCCTCGACCGCCAAGCCTAGCAAACCCAGTCAAAGCGCCGAAGATTATCTCGAGCGTATCCACGAACTTATCGAGGCCAAAGGCTCCGCGCACGTGGCCGACATCGCACAGTCACTGAAGGTCGGCCAACCGAGCGTCACCAGCATGGTTCAGAAACTCGCCGACGAGGGCTACTTACGCTACGAAAAATACCGCTCGATTACCTTAACCGATGAAGGCCGCGCCGTGGCGTTGCGCATCCGCGACCGCCACATCGTGCTCGCTAATTTCTTCACTCTTTTCGGCCTCGACGACGAAACCCAAGCGCGCGACATCGAAGGCATCGAGCACCATCTCAGCCCCGACACCCTCCAAACACTCGCCGACCTTACCGATTTTTTCCAGCAAAACCCAGGAGCCCTCGCCGAGTTTAAAACTTCGCGCAAAAATAATCCGCAGCAATGACCCCCACCTTCGACCGCCTGCTCGATCTCGCGCAGACCGAAGTGCACACCGCCATCGACGCTCTACCCGACGAACTGCGCCCCGCCGCCGAGTTCGTGCCGGTCATTCTTGAGCCAACCCCCAACGCCGGTTACGTCACCGATGGCATTGCGCCCGACACCCTCGGCCTGTTCCTCGGCGAATCCATGGCCGATCCGCCCAGCAGCCACCCACAACCCACGCAAATAATTCTCTTCCTAGAAAATCTCTGGCAATTCGCCGAGCACGACAAAGCCATTTACCTCGACGAAGTCCGCACTACATACCTCCACGAACTCGGCCACTACTTTGGTTTTGATGAAGACGACTTGGAAGAACGCGGACTGGAATAGTTTGGTTGAGTGATGAGGGTTGAGGGAAAACCAATTTGCATTTAGTCTCTGCCCATGAGCTGGATTGATATTAGTGTGCCCCTGAAAAACGGAATGGTTCATTGGCCCGGCGACCCCGCGTTCCAATCACGCCTTGCCAAAACCCTTGGCGACGACTGCCCCTGCAACCTCACCCACCTTGATATGAGCGCCCACACCGGCACGCATATGGATGCCCCTCGCCATTTCATTGCCGACGGCAAAACAATGGAAACGATGCCTATTGACGCCACCGTCGGCCCCTGCCGCGTCATTGAAATCCACGACGAAACCGCCATCACCGCCGCCGAATTGGAACCCCACCAACTCCAAAGCAACGAACGCATTCTATTCAAAACCCGCAACTCCGACCGCAGTTGGCAAACTGATGACTTTGATGAAGACTTCATTTACATCGCCCAAGACGCCGCGCGCCATCTCACCGCGTGCGGAGTAATGACCGTGGGCGTCGACTACCTCAGCGTCGGCGGCTACAAAAAAGACGGTGTGGAAACCCATGTCGAACTCCTCGGCGCGGAGATATGGATCATCGAAGGCCTAAACCTCGCCGCCATCACCCCCGGCGAATACGATCTTGCCTGCCTCCCTCTTAAGCTAGTTGGCAGCGACGGCGCCCCCGCCCGAGCCATCCTCCGCCCGCGGGAATGAAAATCCTCATCATCGGTTGCGGTTATGTTGGCCTGCCCCTCGGTCAGACACTCGCCAGCGCGGGGCACGAAGTTCACGGCGTACGGCGTACGGACTTCACCGACGAAAACATCACACCGCACCGTATCGACATCACCGCGCCCAATGCTCTCGATGCGTTACCCCGTGATTTCGATTGGATCATTAACACCGCGTCTTCCGCGCGCGGTGATGCCGAGGTGCATCGCGCGGTGTTTGTTGATGGCGCAAAAAATTTACTCGATTGGCTGGGCGACTCATCCGCGCGCATGCTCTTCACCAGCAGCACCAGCGTGTATCAGCAAACTGACGGCGATTGGGTGGACGAAACAAGCACTGCGAACTCCAAAGGCGGCACTGCACAAAATCTCGCCCAAGCTGAAGAGTTATTTTTGAACGCGCCGCAAGCCGCCACCGTGCTCCGTGTAGCGGGAATTTATGGCCCGCAACGCGGTTATCTTTTCCGCCAATTTTTGAAAAGTGAAGCCGTGCTCACCAAGGGCGGTAGGCGTTGGATAAATATGATCCATCGTGACGACGTGGTGGGCGCTATCCTGGCCGCGATGGATTTGGTGCCAAGCATCTACAACGTGGCCGATGATGAGCCGGTGACTCAGCGTGCATTTTTTGAATGGCTCGCAAAGCGATTAGACAAACCAATGCCACCTGAAGGCGAATCCGTTTCCCGCAAGCGGGTAGCCACAAACAAACGCGTACGCAATGCAAAGCTGAAGGCGGCGGGGTGGCAGTTGCGGTTTCCAACTTTCCGCGAAGGGTACGAAAAGCTTATCCGTGAAGAATAGGGCGGACTGAAGGCCGCGCCCTACCCGACACGAAACGAAATACGCGCGATGAATTCCTTGCCAAATGCGTGTTGTAACCGTTGCAAAATTTCTTGCCGACGGTAACGTACAATTTCGCTAAGCCACACGTTGCTATCCACATCCACAAACAGTGTGCCTTTACGGATGCCGGCGGGCTGCGCGTGCGCGGTCACAGAAGGGTCGATAAGGTTTTTCCAAACCTTGGCAACCTCTGCTTCGCGTCGCCGTTGGTCGAGCCCGAGTCGTTTCAAAAGCGCGGGCATGAGGTTGCCGGCAGATCTTGCGCGATCGGCGCGCGCGTGTTCCTGTTCGGTCAGGTCGATGCCCCGCCATGCGGCCAACACGCGCCGCGCCGCCCGCGTGGGTGGCGACGCGCTCATCGCTTGGGTTCGTTTACCTTGCACAACGCGCCGAGTGTCGGCCAATTATCTTTCATCACGAAGCTCACGTTATCCAAACTTGTCTGATAAGATTTTCGCGTGAATTAGACAGTAATAAACAACCAATAACGTTCGAATTCCCACAGCAAAACCAACAAAAACACTACGATCTAAAAAATAGGTGTTTTCCGGTAAGAATAACTCAATAACTGCAAAACCAGCAGAACCCCTGTTTTAGAGGAGTACAAACCTCGCCAGAACCTCGTCAGAAGAATATAAAAATTAAATTATTCCTCCCCGGTTATGTTGGCGGGAATTGTTGTTTTCTTTTGTTGTGTTGAGGCTTTCACAACAGGCGATCCTCGTTATTGCATCCGATTATAATCTTTCTGATTTATTGTAGTAGGTGGGTGCGAGCAGTTTCCTGTAGACTCGCGGCAGATGAAATACATTACATTGATTATAGGATTGTTGGTTGTGGGGTGCGGGAAGAAGGAGTCACCGGCTGCCAAGGAGCCAGTTAAAGAACCAACACTGGGAGAAAAGCTTGTTGGGGCCTATGAACTAGATGGCGATATAATTGTCTTTCAGAAAAGTGGCATGATGGAGTCTTATGCCAAAGGCAGGAAAGAAGGGGGAGAGTACAAGTGGAAAATAGTAGATAAAGAAGTTCATGCTGTGACCAAGGGTGGGGGAGGCCGTGCATGGGGCATTAATCCTGACGGCAGTTTAATATACCTTGCAGTAATACAATCGAACGGGAACAAACTTTACTTACCAAGACTCCCCAAAATTGGTAATACTGACTACCAGCCCTACTGGAAAAAAATAACGAATTACAAGGATAGGATCAAAAAAGTAGCTTCATTGAAGGAAAGAGAATTAAAAACAGAGGAAAAAGAATCTGCATTAAATAGCGATGATAAAAACAGCACTTCATCAAAACCGCTCGAATTTGAATTCAGTGGGAAATGGCTTGGCAAAGGTTACAGATGCGGGTCTGAAGGTCCGAACGATCAGTTGGTATCTATTTCCCAAAAAGGAAAGCAAGTTGTTGCCACAAAGATTAAAGGAGATAAATGTATTCGTGCAGGAGAAATAACGTGGCAAGGAGAAATTGTTGGAAACAAGATTAAGGGCTCTGTAAGTGGAAGATTTCCTGGGTCTGAGGATATCGTTGAATTTCCGACAACATTAATAATTCATAGTGATGACAAGATAGAGCTCACTTTTGCTGGCGTCATGTTTCATAGGCAAAAACCCCCAGCCAAATAGGTGACGGGCATGAAGCAGATTCTCTTGATGATTGCGGTGGTGGCGGTGGTGGGGTGTGGGCAAAATGACTTAGGACCGGCCGCCGAGATAGAGCAGGCTTCTAGCGACACCGGATCGGCTGATATCGTTTCATCGTCTGAAACCGATGTTGCCCAGATCAAGTCGGAACCCACACCCGCCGAAAAAGCTGCTGCAGAGAACGCCGCCAAGAAAGCTGCTGCCATTAAAAAAATGGCTGATAAGGCTCAAGCCAAGGCCTTCACCAACACCTTGGGCATGAAGTTCGTGCCGGTTTCAGAAACGAAGGTTGCGTTTTGCATTTGGGAAACACGGGTAAAGGATTACGCTGCGTACGCGGCGGCCAATGCGGAGGTGGATGCGAGTTGGAAGTACTTTAACGGAGCCGACGCAGGAGGTTTTAAGCAGGCGGACACCCACCCGGTGATGAATGTAAGTTGGAATGATGCTCAAGCGTTTTGTGCATGGCTGACAAAGAAGGAATTGGCGGAAGGGAAAATCAAGCCGGGGCAGAAGTACCGCCTGCCGACGGATGCGGAGTGGAGCGTGGCGGTGGGGTTAGGCAAGGAAGTGGGAGATACGCCCGAGGCGAAGGATGGGGGCATTAAAGATGTTTACCCGTGGCGCAAGGAGTGGCCACCGGCTGTGGGGGCGGGAAATTATTACAAAAGCCTGAAGGTGGACAATTTTGAGTACACTTCACCGGTGGGGAGCTTTGCGGCCAATAAACTGGACCTGCATGATATGGGCGGTAACGTGTGGGAATGGTGCGAGGACTGGTATGGCCCAGCGGCAAAAGCGCTCCGTGTGTTGCGCGGTGCGTCTTGGTACGGCAACGATCCCGACCCCCTGTTGTCGTCCTACCGCTTCAACTTCACTCCCGGTTATCGCGGCAACGTCATCGGCTTTCGGTGTGTGTTGGTGGGTGGTTCCGGTGGGTGAGGTTGGCTTCGTTACTTTATGGCCTTGTGTCCAACGCTTGCCCCGCCCGGCACCGTCTTTTCGTGCTGCGGAAAATCATCCGCAGCACGATCCGGAAGAGCAACAACTACTGCCAGACGATGAGTTGCTAGTGGATATTGAAATTCCTCCAGAAATGATTCTGTGGACGGGTTGGCCTGTTTGTGGATGCACGGTCAACGGGTCATCTCTCATCGACTGAAAAAATTCAAATCGGGTTGATTTCTCCGATGGCCGGCTGGGAATCGTTTCGTATACGTAATTTGGCATGGTTGGCTTGATGTTAGTTTGCCGTCTTATCCTCTTCGCCTACTTCTTTCGAAGATTCCTCTTGGCTCGCATCTTCAGAATTATCCGGGGTGCTTGTCTCTTCCGTATTGCTCTCTTCGCCTGTGTTCTTCGAATCAACTTCTTTGGTGGAGTCCTTGGAATCATCTTCTTTGTCAGCCAAGTTCGAGCCGCTTTCGCAATGTTCACATTGCTCGCATCCGCTTTTAGCTTTATCAACCTCCCCACCCTCTAGGCCAATATATGATGTTTCGCCGCAACCGACAAAAAGCGCAAAGGAAGCAAACATGACAAACAGTGATTTCATAACGTTTTTAAGCATGGCCAAAGGTTCTCAAAAAACCGAGACAATGCAAGAACTGACTGTCGCTCCCCCCAACGCTTGCCCCGCCCAGTGGTGACGGTATAGTTGGGGGCATATGAAAAACATCGACGTTAAATCCCTCATTATTGGCGCGCTTCTCACCTCAACCATTTTCCTTGGTGTGGCTGCTACGGGTACGACTGACAAATGGGATGGTAAGCAAATGTGGCAGGTTATATCAGCTCTCAATAAGGTAGACGGCAAAGGAGCGGCGGCACACAAAATCGCTCGAACGATTGGTATGGAGCCTTTTTCCATCACGCAGGATAAAAATGGTGTTGCCCGAGTTTGGTATCGCAAGCGCATCAAATAATTAGCTCCCCCTGAGAAAACCCTCCTCAATCAGGCGGTGCGTCGGTAGGCTAGCGGGCATGAAGCAGGTTCTCTTGATGATTGCGGTGGTGGCGGTGGTATCGGACTCTCTGATGGCAGCCGAAACGCAGAACCCAAACCGGCTTTCACCCGAGGAAACCAAGGCCGGTTTTCGCCTCCTTTTTAATGGAGTCAACCTCGATGGATGGAAGGCGCAAAGCAAAAAGAATTTCCGGGTAAAAGGTGGCAGAATCATCGCAGATGGAACCAAAGGCCGTTCGACAATGTACTACGTTGGTCTCAAGGGGGAGGTGTCATTCGTGAATTACGAGTTACGTCTGCAGGTTCTCACCCGTAAGGGGGCTAACTCAGGCATTTACTTCCGTACCAAGTGGCAGAAGAGCGGATATCCAGATAAATTCGGCTATGAGGCACAAATCGCCAATACCCATAAGAACCCATTCAAGACCGGCAGCATCTTTAAGATCAGGAAAATAACGAAATCGCCCGTCAAAGACAACGAGTGGTTTGACTACCACATCATCGCCAAGGGGCGCTCCATCACTCTCAAATTGAACGACAAGGTGATCTCAAAATACGTTGAGCCTGAGGATGAAAGGAAACGCAAGCCAACCGGCGACCTCATCGCCCTGCAGGGGCATGATCCTGCAGTGGTCGAATTTAGGCGCATTCGTATCAAGCAGTTCTAACCACGGTACAAAACACGAGTTTGGGCGTGCACAGCTTTCATTCCTCCCCGTAAATTCCATGAGGGCTTGGGCGATCTTCACCAGCCACTATAAAATCTCCTGCCATTTACAGTATGCAAGCTCAAGAGCGGTAGTGTAGGATATAACAAGAAGAATGAATGATATCGATCGACCAAGCCATTTGCCTTGTGAAAAATGCGGTGAGATGACCAAATATGATGGCGCGATATCAGCGAGCCTTCCTTGTGCCCACTGTGGCACATCAAGACCTCACACGATGACAGGGTCGACCGGGAAACCTGCAGTACTCTTTATAATCTATTTCTCAGCGTGCATACTATCATTTATATTCTTCCCTCTGCCAAAAAATTTAGAAATCTTATATGTCTTGGGATTCTTTGTGCTGTTCATCATCTTATGTGGCCCTTTTTTGATGGCCCTAAACAGAGAAATGAAGAAAAAAGGAGACTCGCAAAAGAACGACGACAATGTTTGATGAGTTTTAGAAGTGCCGAAGGCTATTCCTCCCCGTAAAACTCCTTCAGCGCGTTGGCGAACGGCAAAAAGGGCTGGATGGTTGAGGGTGGTGGCGTAGGGTCGGGGGAAATTGATTCAGATCTATTGAGAAAACACGGAAACTAGTTATGAAAACTCCTGTCGTTCTAGCCCACGGCATGCTGGGATTAGCTCAAACCTTCATTCAAGGCCTTAAGTTGGGTGACTATTTCAACGGGATTCCTGATTGGATACATGATAATGGCTGTGAAGTAATCACGCCCCAAGTAGAGGGCATAGGAACTAACGAAACTCGCGCAGAAAGCCTGAAGAGGCAAATCAATAAGGCCACTAATCTCCCTGTCCATATAATTGCGCATAGCCAGGGGGGGCTAGACTCTCGGCATATGATCACTCATTTAGGTATGGCGGAAAAAGTTCGTACACTTACCACTATCGCAACACCACACCGAGGATCGCCTATTGCTGATTGGGCAATCTCAAAAACCCAAAAGATTGGTATATTTAAGGTGCTTGAGTGGAGTCCTATGGATACGCAAGCCTTTAAAGATCTAAGAACCTCAGAATGCTCAGTATTCAACCGTAAGACACCAAACCTGGATGCGGTTAAATACTTTTCCATCACCGGAGAACCCGTAAAAGAAGAGATGCTGACACCTCTACGCATACTCCATGACATTGTTTTTGAACACGAAGGCCCCAATGACGGGCTTGTCTCAAGCAAGTCTGCCAAATGGGGCGAGAAAACTACCAACTGGCCAGCTGATCATGCACAACAAATTGGCTGGTTCAACAAACCCTCCTTTGACTGGCGCGATGGATGGGGGGAAATTCTAAACCAACTCAAAAAAATGGATAGCTAGCCTGAGGGATTTTCGAAACTCCTTCAGCACGTTGGCGAACGGCCAAAAGAACTCGCCGGTTGGAAGTGGTGGTGGGCGATTATAAAATTCCTGCCGGTTTGCAGTAGACAGACTTAATGGCAGTGGCGTAGACTGATGGGCGTGAAGCAGATTCTGGTGATGATGGTGGCGTTTCTGGTTACTGTGACGGCGTGGATCGGCTGCAATCCAAACCCTCCCGAAAATCAGGGGCCTCTGGTTGGCACCTTGGTCGGTAAAAAAATAACGTTTATCGGAATTGCCCCTGATTCCATCAACGCAACTAACCAGCTGAAAGTAAGGATTGAATACACTTTCGGTCAGGATGGGTATATCAAAGCCGAACGCATCGAGACTCCGTATCAACAAGAAAAAATAATGATGGTTATTCCCGGTGACCGGGAACGGTATGTGGTCGATGGATTAAATGTTAAATGCTGGTCTGTTGATAGCAGAGAGTTATTCATTGATAAATTATTCAGTTTTCCCAAGGCCGATGTTCAGAAAGGGGACCTAGTCCTTTCTCCGGAATTACCTTTCAGCATTGGAAAAGAAAAAAAAATGATTACTTCTCTGTTCGATCAGAACACCAATGTTTGGGTTTATGCCGTTGAATAGACCTGAGGACAAAAAGCTCCCGCACACTGGTCGTGTGATGAAATAATTCAACCAACGCCGTAAAAGTTGGTCATGAGTTGGTCAGAGTTTGTAACGATCAAACTGCCAGTGCGTTTTAGTACTGATATACTGAGACTAAATAGAATCGGTATCTTGCTATCCAAACTTGTGATTCTGATTCCGATGCGAACCTCACCAGAGCAAACTATGAAAAAGTGCGGACAAATCAACCCACTGTTAATAAGAGACAACGGTTGAAGGCTTGACCGCACAAGCTGCTGTGTGGTAGTTCTTCGGTGGCCACTATATGTGGCCTTTCTGCCAAGGAGGTTTGGATATTTGACTGATGCGCTGTCCGAAGTGCGAATGTATTGAGGACAAGGTGATTGATTCGCGCTCGTCCAAGGAGGGGGCAATTATTCGCCGCCGGCGCGAGTGTGCCCAGTGCACCCATCGGTTCACCACCTACGAGCAGATTGAGCACCAACGACTCATGGTGGTGAAAAGGGATGGGCGTCGTGAAGAATTTGCGCGGGACAAACTGCTCTCGGGCATTTCTAAGGCCTGCCAAAAACGCCCCATTAGTCAACAGGTCATTGAGGACCTCACACAGGGTATTTATGATTCGATATCAGAAGAATACTCCGAAGAGGTCCCCGGTATGGCGATTGGCGAGGCGGTGATGAACGGCCTCCGTGAAATCGACCAAGTGGCCTATGTGCGATATGCGAGCGTGTACCGACGCTTTGAGGAAGCTGATGACTTCATCCAAGCTGTGAAGAAACTCGAAACAAAGCATGATTCAGCTACATACCGACTGCCTGGTTTTTGAAACCTCCGATGGCGAAGCCATCCCATGCTCAGCACAGGACGTCACCGTCGAACTACTCGGCGATGCCGCGCACGAGTTGGAGCCGATGCTCGTCACCGAAGCCGCCGAGGCGGTACTGTATCATTTCAAAACAGATCTCAACCGCAACTCTATTTCCGTCGGTGAATTTACTCTCGCACTCGAGTGCATCCTGCGCGGTTTTGGTTTCAAAGTGATGGCCGCCGACGATGAGGATGATTGTGATGAGGACGCCGCCGAAACTAATTTGCACGACCTGGCCCATCAAGCCGGCGAAGGATTGGAGATGGTTTTCTTCTGCACACTGCGCGACCAAATCCACGCCGACCTCCACGGCAAGCCTGAGCTGCTCCGCGTTAAGGGTTTACGCGAAGCGGTCAAAAAACTTACCGGTACCAAACAGTGGAGCCCACGCTGCCAGAAGCTGAACGATCAAATTGTCGATTATCTCCGCCACATCGTTTCCAAGCATCAGCAAAAAGCCAAGCTCACGCTGATGATTGTGTGATGACTCTCTTTGAGAAAATCATCGCCCGCGAAATCCCCGCCGACATTGTCTACGAAGACGAGCTCGTCCTCGCCTTTAACGACATCAACCCGCAAGCCCCCGTGCACGTGTTGGTGATTCCAAAAAAACCTATCCCCCGTATCGCCGAGGCTGAACCGGATGATCATCAGGTGCTCGGCCATCTGCTCTTGAAGGCCAAAGATATTGCGGGCGACCTTGGCCTGCAAAAAAACGGATTTCGCCTTGCCATCAACAACGGAAAAGACGCCGGCGAAAGCGTCCCCCATTTACACCTTCATATTTTGGGCGGCCGCGCTATGACCTGGCCCCCAGGCTGAGCTACTTCTTCTTTAACGAAGAAAGATACTCAACCAAATCCACCAACTCCGCCTCCTTCATCGTCAGGTGCAATCCCGGTGGCATCAATGAAACTGGCTGTTGCGCGCGGCTTTTGATGTTCGCCTTCGCGTGTTTTGTCACCGCGCCTGTGGGACCTTTCACAGAAATTTCATCGTCCGTTTCGCTTTCGATAATGCCGAAGGCAGCATTACCATCTTTCATAGTCACCAACCACGCCTCGTAGCCAAAAGAAATTCCCGCGCTCGGATCGAGGATTGCCGCGTACAATTCCTCTTTCGGCAACTTATCGCCAATCTCCGTCAGCGCCGGCCCCACTTCGATACCTGCATCGCCCACTTTGTGACAACGCGCGCATTGCACCGCTTCGCGCATATAAATTTTTGCGCCCTTGGCGATATCGCCTTTGTGTTTCGCCAAGTCCGCGACCGGCGGTAACGGTTTCGCATTCGCACCGAAAGGCGATGGCAACACCTTCGCCGCCTCAGCCTTAATCGGCGGCCAACGCACCGTGCTCAACGCAAGACTCGCGGTGAACTTCACGTTCTGCGGCAACTTCCCATCCTTCGCCAAGCTCAACAAATGCTTCGCCCCCGCCTCATAATTCGCCAAACCCTTCACCGCCTCCTTGCGCACATTGGCGTGCAGCGTGGCGTCGACCACCAACGGCGCGAGCATCGGGATGACGCTGGGGTTGTTGCTGTTCCCCAACGCCTTGGCCACGGCTGTGGCTTGTTGGGCATCTTTGCCGATGAGCAAGTCAATTACCACTTTTTTCCCATCACCCGCCAACACCATTCCCATTGCCTCCACACCGGCGGGGTCATTGGGATGCTTCACTGCCACCGCCAGCAAATCCAACTCGCGGCCTTCCACTTGAAATTTTTTAATCAACGCCACCGAGCGCGCCTCACCCCGCACCGCATCGAGGACTTGCCCCAATCGCTCCTTGAGCGCGGGATTGGAATTAACCAAAGCCGGATCCAACCGGCCCAACGCCCCAATCAACGTATTCACCTGCTCCGGCGGCAAAGGATTTGCAGCGGATAGATTACCGGCCAAAAACAAAATGGCGATGAACAGTTTCACGCGGACATTCTAACGGGGCGTGTTAAAAATGAAAGACACAGATTAGAACCCCAATCCGTAGTTATCCGTGAAATGCGTGTCTGAAAATGCGCTACAAACCCAGCGCAATGCGGGCGAGCGCATCATCCTTCTCTTTGCTCTTGGGAATGAAGTCCAGCGCTCGCAGGTAGCGCGGTTTTTCTTCTTTGGTGGTTTTCTTATCAAGAACGATATCGGCAATATGCTTTGCTCCATGAGTTCCACGGTTACGCCAGATGATGTCGCGAGCAGCAGCAGTATTGAGCTTGGCACCTGCCACCCAATTGTCGAAGAACTTGTTCTCCTGCTTATCAGCGGCAAGGCCAAGGGCTTCAAGATACCACCGGTCCTTACCATCGTGCGCACTGGCAAGCTTAGCCCAAAGATGTGGAGCCTCGTCACTCGGATGGTGCCGCAATGCGATGAGGCATTCGCGGCGAACCAACGCACTCCCGTCACCGGACATTTCACGAATAAGCGGAATAACATCCAGCTTGTGCTGACGGGCAATACGTAAAGCCATCCCACGGATATTTTCATCCTTGTCCTTGGCAGCAAGCAACACCGTCGACTGCTGATTTCCCTTAATCTGGGAAAGCAACCAGAGAGAGCGAGCTCGCATTCGAGGATTCTTATCTGCTGCTAATTTTAATAGAGCCGGTTTCGACTCATTCTGCTGTTTGTGCAATTCCATCCACGCAACGTTCCTGACTGAGTTATTCGGATTTTGCAGAGCGGCAATCAGGCCTTCAGTGGTTTTGAAATCGATCTTAGGAAGTTTATAACCCTTATGTCCTTTAGGAGTAATACGGAACAAACGACCACGATCCAAATCCTGCATATTGTGACCACCCACTCCAGGATCGTACCAGTCAGCAACGATTAAAGATCCATCAGGCGCAACCTTGACATCGGATGGGCGGAACCACTTATCACGTTTCGCGCCATCAAGGATGTTTACGATTTCAGCAGTGTAGCCCGCACCACTTTGCTTTACAGGATAGGAACGAACGATGCTGGGACCGGCATCACAGTGAATCATTTGGCCCTGAAAAACCTTAGGGAGAAGATCGCCTTCATAGACACATATGCCCGTAGGTGAGCCAGCACCGGTCAGAAGCAGGTTGGGTATCACCCCTGGATCATTAAGATGCCAATGGCGTTCGGGCACAGTTTTTTCCATATTGGTGCGTTTGGAACGCCAGCCGGCACCAGTAAGCTCATCCCGGTAACCGTAGTTACCATACTCCATCACAAAATTAATTCGCACACCTCGGTTGCCATCATCATCGTTGTCGCTCTGCCAAATCGTGCCAAAGCTATCGACAGCAACCATCCAGTTATTTCGAAAATTCCAGCCCAACGTCTCCAACTCACTGCCATCAAGATAACAACGGAAGACCATCCCCTGCTGGTAAGGTTGGCGGCGGTCATTTACCTCATTACCGACACGATCCACAATCGGTTTACCACCCTTATCCTTTAGCTGTTTCCCGCTGTTACCAAAATTGAAATATAACCTACCATCCGGACCGAACATGAACTGGTGAATGCCATGGTCATGCTGTGAACCGCTAATGCCCGAAAAAAGTGTCTCTTTTTTGTCGGCCTTGTCATCGCCATCCACGTCAGTAAACACTTGAACTTTGTCCAGCGCGCTGACAATGACACGCGTGTTTTTACCATCCGGCGTACTGAGCACACACACACCATGGGCTGAATCAATATCGCGGCCCTGATAAAAAACCTTTTTCGAGTCCGCTTTGCCATCCCCATTGGTGTCCTCAAGAATAAGAATGCAGTCGCCCTTCGGGCGTTTACCATTGTGTCGGCGATAGTTGATCACCTCGCAAACCCACACACGTCCGCGATGATCGATGTCGATATTTGATGGGCTGAGCATCATCGGCTCGGCAGCAAACACCTCCGCCTGCAATGCCTCATGTACATCAAGGTTCTCTATTGCCTCTTCCGGCTTCCTTCCAATCGATTGGCCTCCGCCTGAAGCCACCTTGACGAACTTAGGCCGCTGAGTGAACACATGAAACTTCACGCTGGACACATTGCCACAGGCACCTTGATCTGTACCGCCATTGTCGAGACCCACGGTGGAAACAAACTTCACAAACTTATGACCTTTAGGAAGCGTATAACTGACAATCGAATTGGCATGCGTGCCGAGCCCGAATTCCACAGACTTACCTCCAACGCGCAACGGCTTACCGTCGCAATTTTTATTCAATTGAACGGAGCCAAAACCGCTGGAGGCACTCTTCCATTTTAAAGATGTTAATTTTGTCGGCATACCCGCCTCATCGATGAGCGTGGGGTGGACCCAATCGGCCCAATCACAGGCAAAGCCATTCCCCCCATCAGTCACCACCAAATGCAACTCCTTCGCCCCCTTGATATTTGCCTCGAGTTTAGCCGGTCCAGTTTTTTTGGTGATCAACTTCGATTCCGCTGCTGCCTTGGGACCGGTCACCTTGCCGGAAGGCTTGGGGCCGGGATTACTCTTTGGCTTAGGTTTACGACCCTTGTTATCTAGGTTTTCATATAAATCTTTTTCTACCAACTTGCTTGGCACCCCACCGTTCGGCACCTCCGCCTTGGCGACCCACACGATGGCGTTGAGAACGGTCTTGCGGAAATCGTCGTTGGCCCAATTGAGGTGATTGTGTCCGCCGGTGAAGCCAAACCCTCGGCCGCCATTGGGTCGCTCAAACGCCCAGGCCACATGCTGGGGGTTACCTGCCGCCACGCTCTTTCGAACAGCCGGGTTGCCGCTGTGAGCACCGTCACCGCGCTTCATGGTTTCCTTGGGGGCCACGTCGGAAAGAATCGGCGTCACGCCCTTCATCCCCGGCGCAAAGCGCATATGAAAATACCACTCATCATTCGCCTTGAAGGGCTTAACTCCTTGTGTAATTGGATGCTTTGGAAACTTCGTGAAATTGGCAGTCCAGTGCGGGTTCACTGACCAGTGTGTTTCGAAACAGCCGCCCTGCCACGCGATGAATTCCTTATTCCCCTTGTTGGTGGTGGGCTCCACGGCATAGTGAATGGTGAGGAAACCGACGCCCTTGTCCATTAACTTGCCAAGGGCCTCGAGGTTTTTACCACCCAAGGCAGGATGCCTGCCGCCTCCATCACTATAAATCACCACCTCATCAGCACCGTCAAAAACGCTGGCATCTTTGGGCCAACCGTTAAGCACAACGATCGGAGTCACCAATTCGCTCGCACCTTGCTTGAGGCACTTGGCGAGAAGCTGAATCCCCGCGTTATGTTCGTGTGATAACACACCGTGACTTGGGCCACCGGCAATCATTACAACTTTTTTGGGTTTGGCCATCACGCCAATCGATAGCCCAAGGATTAAGCCGAGTGTCAGAATCTTTTTCATCGTGTTGTCTTTCTAAATTATTTTTTTGTCGCCCTTACAAAATTATTTAAGGTTCTTCACGCGGATATTGCGAAACTGCACGGTCATCGGTGGGCCTTGGTGCAACTGCAGTGCTAAAAGACCCTCGGCACGGCGAACTTTCTCGTCGTTATCGATGAGCACAGTCATTTTCTCGCCATTAATGTAGTGGGTAAGGTGAAAATCCTTGGCCTCGATGCGGAAGGTGTTCCAGTCCTCCTTCTTCACCAGTTTGCCGAGTGCGGCAGCATCTCCGATTTTCTTGATCGTCTTCTTAAGCTTGCCGCCCTCTTTAGTGAGAGTCGTTTGGTCACCTCTAAGGGACAAGATACCGCGAAACCCTTCGCCGTAACAGATGCCTGAGTAGCGGTCGCCACCGGCGCCGGCAGCGAAATCGGCCTGATAGCCTCCGATGCGCCAACCATCATTGTTGCCCGGCTTCTTGAAACTGCGGTACTGGATGCCACTATTGCCGCCTACGATCTTGAAGTCCAACTCGAGCACGAAATTCTTTAGTTTGCCCGCTTCCCAAATAATAAAGGTATTGCCCTTGGTGGGGTTTCCCTTGGTGGTCTGGCCGGTAATAGCACCATCTTTCACGCTCCAGAATTTTGGGTCTCCGTTCCAGCCCTTGAGGGTTTTCCCGTCGAAAATAGACTTAAGGCCCTTCTCGTCCGCTAAGGTTGTTAGCGCAAGGGTCGCGGTCAAAAAGGTAATGATAATTTTTTTCATAGTTATTTAATTGGATGGTTTACTTGAACGCTTTCTTTAGAAATTTGAGGCCCTTCACGGCGATTTCCTCGCGAGTAGGCTCCATGCGCCGCCAGATAGCTGCCGCACGGGCGATGACCTTCACATCAGTAGTGAAACTCTCGATCACCACATCGCCCTTGTAGCGGATTCCTTTGAGTGCCTTGACGATGGGGGTCCAGTCAATGTGGTCGTTGCCTGGGGTGCCACGGTCACTGCCGCAGGCGTGAAAATGGCCGAGCAATTTACCGGCCTTACGAATGGCGGCGGCTTGGTTTTTTTCCTCGATGTTCATGTGGAAGGTGTCGAGGTGCAGCTTGAGCACTGGACTGTTGACCGCCTTGATGAGACGCAGTCCTTTTTCGCAGGTGTTGAGAAAGTCAGTCTCGAACCGGTTGAGCGGCTCTACACAAATCTGAACGCCCTTTTTCTCGGCGTACGCGCAAAGCACTTTAAGATTTTTAACCACCAACGCAAACTCGCGTTTCTGCTCCTTCGGATCCACGGCATCAGCCTTGCCGACCACGCTGTACACGGGGCCAATGAGCGACGGGCAGCCTAGGTTTACCATATGATCTATGAGCGCCTTGCAATATTTCATCGCCTCGCGCTGATCCTTGGCGCTGCCACGAAAGTCGCGCCCGGGGCCCATGCACGCGCACACCGATCCGCACGCGAGCCCGTGTTTGTCGAGGGCTTTGCGAACCTTCACCGAGTCGATGTGCTCAGGTGCTTCGATGGGGATTTCGATAGTATCGAAGCCCCATTTCACAAACTTGGGAAATAGGCTGGTGGATTTCGTCGTAAACGGCGAAGTGAATAAAAAGGAGTTAATGCCAAATCTCATAACGTGGAGCGCCGATGCTAGGCAATGGAGCAGGGGGGGTCAATGCCAATGCACGATCGAATGCTGTCCCAATCCCGTGCACTTTTTCTTGTCAGCCACACGCGTTCAAGTACAATGGTCGGAGCATGAAACACCCCTTACAATTGATTGGAGCCGTGTGCCTGTGCGCCGCACTTTTGACCGGTTGCGGTGGCGACAGCTCAGACGTTGAAGACTCGCCGAGCATGGGCGAAAACCTCCAGCAAACCGAGCAAGATGCCCGCAAGGGTGACCCCATCCAAATGTTTGGATTGGGTATGACCTATTATAATGGAGCCGAAGATGTAAAAAAGGACGACCTGTTGGCCTTGATTTGGCTGACGCTGGCAGCAGAGGATGAAGACTTGAAAACTGACCCGGGCCTTATGCAGGCTCTGGCCGAGTTAAACCGATCCGTGGCCGATGCCGACAAAGCCAACGCCGAAGCCCAAATCAAAAAAATCAAAGCCGGATTCCCTAAAAAATAGTCAGCCGGTGGCTGGGAAGCCTATGAGACGCCCGCACCGCGGGCGTTTTTTTTGTGGTCAAATAAAAAAGGCGGTCCCGCATTTGCGAGACCGCCGTGGACAGGATGCTGAAAATTAGCGAGTCTTCTCGTAGCCGATGTTGGGCAGATCGGCAGTGTTCTGCTCGGGCTCCATATAACCTGGGTTTTTAGCCTCGGTGCGGGAGGCTCGACCAACATGGAAATCAGCAAAGATTACATGCGCACTGGGTGTATTACACACTTCGAGGATGCGGGCCTTATCAAGCTTGCCAGCCTTTAAATCGTCCCGCAACTGATGGAAATCATCCATATGACGAAAGGTCACTGTATCGGGATCGCACAGCTGGAGACCTCCATTCCACGTGGCGAGCATGAAGGGATCGTTGATCGCCACCTCCCGGACGGTCTTACCGGCGAGGTATTTGCCCGTCTTGGCGACAATCGCATCAGCTCTCCAAGCATATTTACCGCCGGTGCGATTCTGATTACCATCAACAGCATTCACGCGATCCGCCGGATCATGCTGACAGGCTTCTTCTAGTAGAACGGCCATATTTTGCGCGCTGTTGAAAACCGACGGCCGGTCGCTCAGTCGTGCATTCATTGAGTAACTATACTTATAGCCGCGCCTTTTATAGTAGCGATCCTTGGGGTGCACAAACATCTTCTCCAGTTCCCCAACGTCCTGACTACCAAGGTATTGCAGGATTTGGCTATCCTTGGGGTATTTATAATTCAACCACATCGGCCGACCAGCGGCGCCATTGCCACCGTATACTTTGGGATAAGTCTCGTCGTTATCCCCCACATACTGCTGCATTGCCAGAGCCACCTGTTTCAGGTTGGACATTGCCTTCACGTCATTCGCCTTCTGCTTGGCCTTAGCCAGCACGGGCAATAGCATACTGGCAAGAATACCGATGATGGCGATCACGACTAGTAGCTCAATGAGAGTGAATCCGTTCTTTTGAGTTAATTTCTTCATTTTAATGATCCTATTTTGATATTTTTTTACCGAATTAACCGACGGTGCGCAAAACTCACTCAATTGCGTGAAAATTCACACGCCAGCTTCAAACTTTTTCCGGAAAACCAGTCGTTTTCACGTCTGTTTCCTTATGACGCAATTTAAGCAACTAATGTGCCAACATCGAATTTTGAAGCTTTAGGTGTGCCTCAGGGCCTCAATGGGATCGAGGCTGGCGGCACGTCGGGCGGGGTACACGCCGAAAACCACGCCCACTACGGCAGAGATACCAAAGGCAAGCAGCACGGCGGGAAGGGTGACGATGGTTTTCATTTCGGCAAAATGTTCTACTGCTATAGGCAACGCTACGCCAAGCACTACACCCACCAAACCGCCGGCGATTGAGAGCACGACGGTCTCCACCAAGAACTGCGTGATGATCTGGCTCTTTTGTGCACCGAGCGCGCGACGAATGCCGATCTCACGCGTACGCTCGGTGACGGTGGCGAGCATGATATTCATAATGCCAATGCCACCGACGATGAGGCTAATGCCGGCGATGGAGCCGAGGACGATGTTGAATATGCGCTTAGTTTCTTCCGCTTGTCGCAGCAACTCTAATGGGACGATGATTTCATAATCAATTTTTTTGTGCGCTGTTTTTAATGCGGCGCGGATAGCTGGCACGGTGGCCTCCACGTGATTCACATCGGCCAATTCAACAACCAGTTCATGCAGTTCCACCCGCTCGCGCTGGGAGCCACCGGTGGAACGTTCGGTGAACAGCACGCCTAGGCGCGAATGCGCAGCGGCAAGAGGGATGTACACATTGGCATCCAACGCGCGGCCGATATTGTCCTGCCCCGGTGCGCGTGCGCTGGCCGCGGCGGTTTCACGCACCACACCCACCACGCGAAATACCTGCCGGTTATTCAGCTTTACTTCGCCGTGAAGCGGATCGGAAACAGGAAAAAGCCGGGTGGCCATGGAATCAGTGATCACGCACACGTTGGCATGCGCATCGGTGACATACAGGAACCGCCCCGCAAGCAATTCCATTTGGCTCATCCGCAGGTGATTGGGTTGTGTTCCCCACACGGTGCCAGATACTTCCACACGCCCGACTCGCACACTCATGCGATAGCGCCGTTTGGCAAGTGTGGCTGTGATACGCGGGTGCAGAGTTTCTTCCAGCAACTGCACATCCGAAAGTTTGAGGCCATAATTTGCAGTATAGGTTTGCACGGTGTCGGCGGTAGACTGCCCCTTGGGCGGCGGTACACTACGTATGATAACATTGCGACTGCCGAGCGCACGGATGGCTTCCTGCGCCTCATGGCTGGCACCTTCACCAATAGCAAGCATCGCAATCACCGAACACACGCCGAAGATAATACCCAGCATCGTAAGCAGTGAACGCATTTTGTGTAGCATCAGACTCTTGATGCCCAGGTGAATGACTCGAACGAGGGAAAGGTTCATGCGCAACGGATGCGGTCGGATCAGCGCCCGACCGCGGCTTGCGTTTTGCCTTTGGTCAAGTTGGAAGGCTCTTCGATTTTCGGTGACAGCGAAACTTGATCCCCCGCCGTGAGCCCTTCTCGAATTTCTATGAAACGTTCGTTGAATTGCCCGGTTTCTACGGACACCGTCTCCACTGAATCACCGCGTTTGATCTGAACCACCTTTTGTCCGCGAAGAGTGGTAACACATTGTACGGGGATCTTGAGTACATCTGTCAGCTCAGCAATGACAATTTCTGCGCGCGCAGAAACCCCCGGCTTGAGATCCGGGGGCAATTGATTTTGCTCATCCTCAATCCAAACATGCGTGTCGTATACTGAAATATTCTCATAGTACCGACGGCGCTGATCGGGAGTGGGGGCCACCAATCGGACGACACCGTCAAATTCTTGTTCCGGCAATGAATCAATCTTCACAATCGCCTTGAGGTCATTGTGCAAGTGACGCACATACGATTCATGCACCTGGACCACCGCCATCAGCTCGCTAACGTCCGGCAAATCGATAACATTGTAGCCCTTGCGAATATCCGCACCAAGCTTGATATAGGATTCGCTGTAGCGCGAGGAACTGCGGGCGAAAATCACGAGGCCATCCTGCGGAGCGCGCATTTCAGTCTTAATGAGTTGAACCTGATACAATTCCAACTTATCGCGCTGGGCCTGAAGCCCGGCTTTGCGCCGGTCGACCGTCTCGGTTTGACTTTCGACGATGGTCCGGGACTTCTCGATCATGCGCTTCTCACTCACGCGCACTTGGGCTAACTTGGACTGGTATCGCTTAGTCATTTGTGGAATGTCAAACCGCTCTAGCAAGTCCATTTGTTTGCGATATTTGGTGATGAGGTTGTTCTGTTTTTGAATGGTTAGCTCATCAGCTTGCACCTCAAGGTCGGTGGCGTAGCCTTTGGTGCGGAGTTTTTTCGTGCTCACCAGCCGGTCTTCAGCGCGCTTGATTTCCTCCTCCGCAATATCAATATCGCCCTTTAACGCCAACTTGGCCAGCGGGGCGGTACCTTCAATGTATTTTGCTAAATCCTGTTCGGCGAATTCCACATCAAGTTCTGCCTGCCGATTCACCTCAGCAGTTTCAATCTTGCGCAGCGCCAAATCTTTTTCGGAATTTCCCAAGTCCCGCTCGGCATCCTCCACGGATTTGGTTTGGCTAAAAATCCGCTCACGTAATAAACCGTCCTCAAACTTCACCAATAGATCGCCCGGCAAAAGAATTGTTTGGCCGAGGTTCAAGTTATCCCAATCCACTTCGGGGTTGATCCGTCGAATGGATTCCTCCAGTGCCTTTATTTGGAGCGGAGTCGGTGGTTCTTTTCCGCTTGGAGGCTGAGCAAGAGACCGATAGGTTTCGGTGAGAGTTTGCAATGTGTCGCTTACCTCAGCCTGGTGTTCACGCGGACCTTTCGCATAGGCTCCCTCATTCACCAACTCCACGATGGTCCCGCCACCATCAAGTTCACAGCGTAGGCTGACCTTGCGTGTGGAATCGAGTGACCCCCCTTCGGTTACCGTAACGCGCAAGCCCCCCCGTTGGGCAGTTGCGAACTGCATGACGACTGCGGACCCGCTTGTGGGTTCCAGCCATTTAGCGCCCATGAACACGCTGGCGAGCATCACGATGATCACCGTGGTCCACGCCGGATGCTTCTGAATGAATGCCTTGGCTTTGGCCATTTTTCTATTTCTGTTCTCCGAACACCTGCCCAGGCGTAACTACGTTAGGCAACTGCCCCGAGGCACTTGGGATAACCGGTGCGGCTACTCCAAGTAAAGGCTGATTTCCCAGCCAAAACTGACCAGTTTCGACGCGCATAACGCCTAGGTCCTTCAATAAATTCCAACGTGCCACATGATAGTTAACCATTGCTCCGGTCACAGCATTCTGTGCACTTACAAGGTCGGCTTGAGCTTCGAGTTGGTCGCGGATGTCTGCCTGATTCGCATCAAGCAACAGCGGCATAACATTTACCCGCTGTTGAGCGAGGGCGAGGGCGTTTTGTTGGATAAAATAGTTTTCATGTTCTTGAGCAAGTTGCCGGATACCTTGGCGTATGTCTTCCCGTAATTCGTCAAGTTCCGAGGCGAGGGCGCGGAGTTGCTTTTCAAAGCTGATGAGGCTGGTGCGATAGGCGTTACGTTCCGTCAATTTATCCAGCGGCAAACCCAGCTGCAGGCCCACGTTTGCGGAAAAATTTTCCGGCGAAAAGGAGCTGTAGAACTGTTCTGTCAACGAAGCATCCACTACTAGGTTTAGGCTCGGTTGTAGATTATCCGCCGACACCCGCACTTTACGCTGCGAATCCTCATACTGGTCGATTCGGTTGAGAAGGTCCAATCGGTTTGTCACCGCAATGAGGTAGCCATTGCGGGCGTTTAACTCCAACGGGGTTAGTCCCGTCTGCACAAGTACGCGGAGAGCGGTTTCGTCAAGCTTGAGATCCGCGCCCAGCGGCAAAGCGAGCCGTTGCTTGAAGGTATCCAATGCCGCGCGATAGCTCTCCACAGCAGCAAGATATTTTACGCGGGAAGAAAGTTCTTTTTGACGCGCCTGATCCACTTGGTACTTCGGCAACCGCTGCGCATCCACCATCGCCTCCGCGCGCGCGCGCGCGCCCTGCAGGTTTTGATAATTGCTATAACTGTTCCTCACTGAATCCTTTTTCTGAAGGATACGGAAATACTCGGACACCGTTTCAATCGCAAACGTCTTTTGGTAATGGCTGAAATCGCGAACTGCATAAACCACATCGCGCTCCGCCTGTGTGAGCACTTCCTCAGCGATGGCGCGCCCCGCTCCACGCAACAACGGTTGGGTAAGTTTGAGGGTGATGTCCGGAACCTTCGGTTTGCCATTGAAATACAGTACCAAGTCGTTCGCCAAAGTGGCAGTAAGCGTGCCACCAGTTTTGAAAAGTTTACTGAAGGTCAAATCGAGATCGGAATCGCCCTTAAGGCCCTTGCTTGAGTCACGGCCAATGCCGAGGTCCGCCGTGCTCTTTGTAGGCTGCCACACAAATTTATGCCGCGTTCCGGTGAGCGACAATGCGGAAAGATAAAGGGTCTCTTTTTGCAACTGATACGCGCGATTGTTAGTAATGGCCATACCTAGCGCGGACTCAAGGGTAAGTACACTGGTTTGATCGCGGAAGCGGTCGTTGATAATATCCACCGGCGGAATAGCATCCGGCGCGCGACCGCTCCACACGGTACGGATATCGTAATCCTGCTCCGCACCCAATACGTCGCTACCTCTTTGTTTCAAAATGCCATACACTTCGTCATCAGCAGCGTCACGGAACTTGGCCGCTTCGCAGCCGGCTAGCAACACCGCGACCAACAAAAGAATGCCAAGAAGTTTAAAGGAATAATTCATCATCATATTTAGGGGCAAGTTGGACGCACGCCCGTTGGTTTTAATCGGTATTTTATGTATCAAGGCAGATCTACGTGTGCCGCAGAGCTTCAATGGGATCGAGTGAGGCCGCCTTGATTGCTGGCCAAAGGCCGAAGGTCAGCCCCACCGCCACCGATAAGCCGAAAGCGATAAGTACCGACCATTCAGTAATGATGGTCGTTGTGTGTAGAATGTTATGCCGGAATGCGGCAAAGGCTAAGCCACCTAAAACACCGATGGAACCGCCAATTAGACAAAGTATCAGGGCTTCCACCAAAAACTGTACGGTTATGTCCGTCCGCTTGGCTCCCAGTGCCCGACGGATACCAATCTCCTGTGTGCGCTCGGTGACGGTGGCCAGCATGATGTTCATTATGCCTATACCGCCCACCAATAGCGAGATGCAAGCGATGTAAAGAAGCATGCGGGTGTCTCGCGCCTTTTGCGCTTTGAGAGTGTTGAGCTCCTTAATAGGAACGACAATCTCGAAATCCCTCTCAGCACGCCCAGTCTGCAAAGCTTCAATGAGCATCGGCAATGACGGAATCACCTGCTCAACAGAGTCGAACTCCACGCGAATCTCCGACAGTTCCACACTCTCCAATTTAAGATTGCCCACACTGCGGTCAACATTCTTAACGCCGAACAACGACTTAAAAGTAGATAAAGGAATATACACGTTGGCGGCAATTGTCTGGCCCATAGCATCGGGCAATTGCGGCAATTTCTCAGTATCAGTGCGCTCCTCCAAAATACCCTTAACCTGAAAAACCTGCGAAGATTCATAGCCTCGCACAATCACCTTTTCCATGAGTGGATTGTGTCCGGAGAATAGTCTCTGCGCCAGTTCCAGAGAAACCACACAGGAGGAAGCCTTGCTGTTTTCCTCGGCCTCATTCAAGAATTGCCCAGCGATAATTTTGGATTGTGTGAATTCCGGGTAATAGGGATAGGTGCCGATGAGTTGACAATCCACTTCGCGGCGACCATGCACGACATTCAGGCGCTTATTCAAAATGGGTAATACGCGTTTCACTCCCGGCACAGTTTCTTTTATGCGAGTTGCATCCGTGTTCTTGAGCCCATAGATCGCCATCCACCGACGAAAGAAACTCTCCCAATCCCCCTGCATTTGGGCATTCATTGAGGGGGGCCTAATACTTCGAATGATAACATTTTGCGCGCCCAGTGCCTTGATCGCCTCCTGCGCATCATGGCTGGCCCCTTCCCCTATGGCGACCAGAGTGATAACCGCCCACACACCAATGATCATTCCAAGCATCGTCAGACCGCTACGCAGTTTGTGCAGCCGAAGTCCTTTGAAGCCAACTTGAATGATGCGTAGAATGGATAAACCAAGCATAACTTAAAACTGTGAATTCGCTCCCATTCTTACAGCATGAGGAGCTTTAATATTACATTTTACGATTCTTTGGGGGCAATCTTTTCACCTCTGTTACCATAATAGACTAATTATGCCGCAGGGCTTCTATGGGATCCAATGCAGCAGCCTTGATAGCCGGCCAAATGCCGAAAAATAACCCGACTACAACGGACAAACCAAAAGCGATGACTACCGACCATTCAGTAACTATGGTCGTTATATGTAAAATGTTGTGCCGGAACGCGGCAAACGCCCAACCGCCCACCACCCCAATAGTGCCCCCAATCAGGCAGAGCATCAGCGCCTCAACCATGAACTGTACGGTAATGTCCGTCTGGGTCGCCCCCAGTGCCCGACGGATACCAATCTCCTGAGTGCGCTCGGTGACGGTGGCCAGCATGATATTCATAATGCCAATTCCACCGACCAACAGTGAGATACAGGCGATGTATAGAAGCATACGGGTATCACGCGCTTTTTGCGCCTTGAGGGTGTTGAGCTCTTTAATGGGAACCACAATCTCGTAATCCACCTCGCCTTTGCGTGATTTATCAAGGCAATCCCTGAGAAGCGGCAACGCAGGGATCACCTCTTCAACCGATCCGAATTCAACCCGAATCTCGGTAAGCTCCACGCGCTCCACAGAAACGCTGCCAACGCTAAGATCAATATTCTTGATTCCGTAAAGGGCTTTAAAGGTAGACAAAGGGATGTACACATTGGCAGAAATCGTTCGCCCCATTGCGTCTGCCATCTGCGGCAGTTTCTCGGTATCCACGCGCTCTTGTAAAATACCCTTTACCCGGAAGACCTGCGCAGATTCAACACCGCGAACAATCACATTTTCCAGGAGTGGATTTTGGCCCGCGAACAGCTTCTCAGCCAACTCTAGTGTGAGGACGCAGGAGTTTTCTTTTCGAGCCTCCTCCATCTCATTTAGAAATTGACCGGCAACGATACGGGACTGGGTGAATCCAGGGTAGTGAGGGAAGGTGCCAATGAGTTGGCAATCTACATTTCGTTTGCCGTGTACCACATTCTTGCGCTGGCTCAGGATAGGCAACACACGCTTAACTCCCGGCACTGTTTTTAGAATCCGCCCTGCGTCTGAATTTTTCAGGCCGTAGATCGTCTCCCACTGCATTCTCCCCTGCAGTTGGAGCTTGTCTGACAAAGGCTTTACGCTACGAATAATGACGTTATTCGCGCCCAGTGCCTTGATCGCCTCCTGCGCGTCATGGCTTGCCCCTTCACCGATGGCGACCAGTGTGATAACGGCCCACACACCAATGACAATGCCCAGCATAGTGAGACCACTCCGCAACTTGTGAAGCCTTAAGCTTTTGAAGCCCACCTGAACGATGCGAAGGATGTAAAACCCAAACACGGCTATTTACGATTACGCCGTTGCTTACCGCTAACCGACTTCCCTAATGAAGATTTTGTTGAAAGAAAACGTTTTACCCTCTCGCCGGCAGCCTGTTTGGCGGGAATAATCCATACATCATACTTCTTCAACTGATCTTCAGTAAGAAATCCCTCAAGCTTTGCACGGGAACCTTCAAAAGTTTCACTCAATACTGAAACGGCATTCTCTTGCGGTATCTCCCTTGACTGAATTTTCTTGATCACCTCCGCAATTCCGCTTGTGGCCTCGGCTTGTGCCGCATCCCACTCTTTCCGCTGCTCATCACTCAACCCAAAATCCACAGGTTCGCTATTTCTCCCTTTTACATTCAAAGCTTCCACGCTGCCTGGATCCCCCAACTCAACTATCCCTTTGTCCATGACTGCCTCCTCCAAGTTTAGGTTCTCTGCTTCAGTCAACGGTGACAAGTGGATCAATTCACCTTCTCGAAGGCCAAATCTTGGATCTGTTTCTTCCTTGATCGCGATAAAGTTTTCATCGCTGTATTCAATGGTCACCGGTCGCCACTTATGTTTCTTGGTGGCGGGATCCAACACATAGCAGCCAGTCTGTGCGGTATCTTCACTGATCATCCGGGTTGTCACGCATTGGTTGGGGACCTTGATCCGCTGGTTTTCGCCCTCAAGATTGATGACCTTGATCTCCACGGTAACAGTCATACCTTCAGAAACTGCATCGGGAAAATCATTGTTATCGATATACACTTCGCCTTTAAAATATGATTTTTCGGTGTGACCACGACGATTGGTATCAACCGTACTCCCGAGTACCGAGAGGGTTCCTGGCAGAGTCACATCCTCCACCTGCACCCAAGCTTTCATGTCGCGCCTGAGAAGCCCTCGTTTGGCTTGCGGAACATTGAGTTCTACTTTCAGAGACTTGGTCTTGGGAAGCTTGATGAGGTTGCGGCCTCGGTGCACTCGAGCCCCATCCATGATGGGTCCGTATTCCTTATAGCTTTCCGAAAAATAGACAACAGTGCCATCTGAAGGCGCATAAATCCTTGTGGCCGCCATTTGCTCCTTAAGATCTTCGAGTCTTTCCTTTTCCAGTTCAAAGGTCTTCTTCTGGGTGGCAATGGTTGAATTGGCATCCCTCAAGTCAGCAACATTCCTTACCTTTACCTTCTCAATGGAGACCAAGGCCTCATCAACAGCCAATTCACTTTGGTTCAGAATAGATACACTATCATATTTCTGGTAGGCATCCAGCCGCTCTTGAGCCATCGCGATTTGGTGGCGAAGATTCTGGGCATTATTCCGCTCCCTGATCAATTTCAGTTCTTCCTCACGCAAAGACATCTTGGAAAGGAATTTTTTCTCCTCCAACTCCTTGAGCCACTTAAGCTTGGCTTCTGAGATTGCCATCTGTTCTTTGGATTCCTCCACTTGGTTGGCAAGATTGGTAATACTTCCCATATCAGACTTGATTTGGTTTTTGATGGTACTGTTTATGGCCTTGTCCTGCGCCATGATTGCCAGCTTGTGATTATTTTCCGCGACTTTTAAGGAGAAGGCCGCCGCGAGCTCGGTGTTTTTCAGGTTTCCAGTCATTCGTAAGAGCGAATTCTCGGACTTTTCCACCACGATCTCCATCTGGTTAATCCGCTCCTTGAGATTGAGCGGATCCAGTTCCACCAGTAGGTCGCCGGGAATCATGATCGACTGACCTTCGGGCAAATTACCCCAATCAATATCTTCTACTGAATTAAGCAGGCGGATGGAAAGATCATCTCTACCCATGTATTCGGCAATTGACGCAAGTGTATCACCTGCCTTGATAATATACCTGAATGGACCTTTGACCTCGACGCCTTCGTCCACAATCGATTCGATCGTTGTGCTCCCTTCTAGCTGGCACTTGAGTTCCACCACATCCGTGGAAGCCAGCCTGCCCGTGAGTTTCACTGTCACCAAAAAATCGGCCTTCTCAGCGGTCCAGTACTTTTCCTGACGGACCTTCTCTTCTTCCTTGGAAAGCAAATGCTTAACACCCCAAACGCCTCCGACCACCAATCCAAGCAAGGCTAACAATCCGAGTAACTTTCCCATGGCAAACCCCTTCTGGTCTACGGTCGTTTGATTTTGTTTTTTCATGGTCATTAGCTCAATTTGCAATTCGGACGTATGCCTCGATGCCCTGTCTTCATCCCAACGGAAACTGTTTACATTGTATAAAAACCCCCAGTTCTTTTCAATAAAATTTGCACACAATGCTTCGCTATCACTTATTACAGCAGGAATGTCATCCGCGTTACAAAATAATGATGCTCCTGAGCGAATCGGAACACCGGCATTAAGAATGCCGCAGCGCTTCGATGGGGTCGAGGTTCGCAGCACGATAGGCGGGGTAAATGCCAAAGATGATGCCCACACATACTGAAAGGCCAAAGGCCAACGCCACAGACCAGTTTGTAAAGACGAGCTCCAAATTGTAGCTAAATTTTGTAAAATCGTAATCTAATATGCCAAACGTAATCTGCCGGATTTTATCACTTAGCCAACTTAGAGTCTCATTTGAACTTAGAATCTTCTGTGCCAATTTGGGGAATACATAGCCCACCGCGATACCCAATATACCTCCAGCTATAGAGAGCACGCTGGTTTCCACGAGGAATTGGCGGATGATATGCAGCTTCTTGGCACCCAACGCGCGGCGCACGCCAATCTCGCTGGTACGCTCGGTGACAGTCGCAAGCATAATATTCATAATACCAATACCGCCGACCAACAGCGAGATGGAAGCGATAGCCGCAAGCACGATGGTGAAGATGAGGTTAATTTTGCGCGCGGTGGCTAGCTCATCAAGCGGCACACGGATGACGAAGTCTTGAACATCCTGATGCCCGTATCGCATTGTACGTTCAAGCATTTTAGCACCGGGGATCACATGATTCATCCGATCGAATTGTACACGCAGCCGATCGATCTGCACCTCCTTGGCTGAGATACCACCGGATTGCCGCTTAAATTCACGATCACCATAATCCTGCCTCAACGTGTGGAAAGGCACGTACACGTCGCCATAAAATTCGTTAGCCTTACCGAGGTTGCTTTCCTGATTGCCCATATCCGCCTCCATCGCCATCCGCATAACGCGCCCGTGGCCGAGATGGCCAGCCAGCTCGGCTTTGTTGCCTTCATAAGAGTACACCCAGTTTTCGGGCGTCACGAAAAATTCCTTGCCGGATTGGTCGGAAAACCATTTGGATTCCGGCGTGTCCTGATTTTCCAATCGTTCCTGAAAAACGATTGGGGGCAATTTGTTGAGCTTCAAAATATCCGAGTTTTCAATGAGATGCTCGCGCTCAATTACCTCGCCCACCATGCGTTCCTTGGCGGTGCCGGTCTTTAACTTTTCCCGACGCTGATTGATGATTTTATTCTGCGCCGCCAAGCTCTCCTCCAGCCGCGCCGCGGCTTCACGTAATACGGCTTCGTCAAGCACGCGTTGTTTTTGCTCCTTGAAATCACGCAATAAATCCGCCGGAGTGCGCACAAGGCCCACCACGCGGTAATAATATTTCCCGACTTTAATTTCATTGGTAAGCGGATTTTGGTACGCAAACAATTCCGAGGCCAACGTAGTTGAGATCACACACACATTGTTCTTGGTCATCTCGTCCTCCTCGCTGATGAAACGCCCCATCACCACTTCGGCTTGGCTGAATTCTAAAAAGTACGGAGTCGTACCGTAAATTGCGCGGTCCTTTTTCACAAACTGATCGAAGGCCACGTCCTCACGTCGAATTTTTTCGGGCAACACGCGGATCACGCCGGCATCGCGCAGGTCGGCAATGCGCGCAGCGTCGTCATACTTCACACCGTACTTGGCCACAAACCCCGTGCGCTGGCCCTGCACTTCCTGCGCAATGGGTTTTTGGCTGGTAATGATGATGTTGATAGCACCGAGTTTTTTAATTTCCTCCTCTGCCTTTTGTTTTTGGCCCTCGCCAATGGCAAGCATCGCAATCACTGAGCACACACCAAAGATGATGCCCAGCATAGTGAGCATCGAGCGAAGCGGGTAGAGCATGAGGCTCTTGATGCCTTGAATAATGGCGCGGAAGAAGCCCATATCATTTACGTGGATTGGGTTCGTCGCGATCCACTAGACCGTCCTTGAGCCGAATTACCCGATCCGCGCGTTCCGCCACTTCCTCATCGTGCGTCACCACAACGATGGTCTTGCCATCGGCATGCAGCTTGTCTAGCAGTGCGAGGATTTCCAGGCCGGTTTTGGAATCGAGATTGCCAGTGGGTTCATCGGCGAGGATCATTAATGGATCATTCACCAACGACCGTGCCACGGCAACGCGCTGCTGTTGACCACCAGAAAGTTGCAGCGGGCGGTGATCGAGCCGGTCAGCCAGACCCACCAGCCGCGCCAGATCCTCGCAATGCTCACGATGAGCGGAGAGTTGTTTGCCCTGATAAAAAAGTGGCACATGAATGTTTTCCACCACATCCAGCTGCGGAATGAGGTTATATGACTGGAAGATAAATCCGATGCGTTGACCGCGCACTTCGGACAGAGCGCTATCGCTCATGAGGGACACATCCTGTTCGCCCAGGAAATACCGGCCGGAGGTGGGCCGATCGAGGCAACCGAGCAAATTTAGCAGCGTGGATTTACCGGAGCCAGAGGGGCCCATGATAGCAACGTAGCTGCCCTCCTTAATGTTGATATCCACCCCTGCTAATGCGGGTACCTTTACCTCGCCAAGATCATATATCTTTTTCATTCCCTCAATGCGAATGATAGACGTACCGTTGCCGTTTAGATTTGTTTCCATATTCGAAACGCTTGAAAATTAATTACCGCCGCGACCTTAACCTCCGCCACCCGGGCGATTGCCGCCACTTCCACCAGCACGTTGGGCATTGAGCTCATCGTATTTGGCAAGCTGATCCTTGGTGAGAAACTTCCCGAGATCTGCCTTGAATCCATCACGCAAAGTGCGCATCTCAGTCCATGCTTGGCGAGCGCGAATGTCTGTCATTTTGTCGGCCATTTTCTTAGCGGCCGCAGCCCACTGGGTTTTTTGCTCGGCGGAAAGATTGAGTTCTGCAGGGGGCTCTGTAGAACGTCCAGAACCTCCGCCCGGCCGCCCCTTGCCTTGCCCCCCTTTGGTGGGCGGTGCCTTTTGGGCGATGCTGGGTTGAGGCTCCACAGGCTTGGCGGGCTCGATGGTCTCGGGTAAATCCGCGAAGAAATCATCGGCATTGATTTGCCGGTAGCCAAAGAGGCCGCCGCCGACGTTCAGCTCTTTGGCGTGGAGCAGGGGGGCTTTGAGGATGACTTCACCAAGGGCCAAACCTTTGGTGATTTGGATGTGAGTTTGGTCGTAATAGCCCGTCTCCACCGGCACGGGGATGGGCTGGTTTTTTTTATTCATCTTGAAACACACACGCCGGCCTTCGACGGTGGTGACCACGCTCTGGATGGGCACCCGCAGGGTTTTGATTTGTTCACCTTCCACCGTTCGGACCTTCGGCAGGTTGGCCACAAAGATGCGACAAGTAGCAGAGGCGCCAGGGCGGATATACGATGGCAGTTTATCTTTGATAGCGACCTCGCATTTAAAAACCTTTTTGTCGCTACCCCAACGCTCGGCAGCAGCAGCCACAGGGGCGACAAAGGTGATCTCACCGCGAAAGGTGCGATCGGAAATGGTGTCGATACGGATCTGCACCTGCAAGCCGGGCTTCACTTGATTGATGCGACTCTCGTGAATTTTGAGCTGCACTTTCATTTTGGAAAGATCCGGCAGGTGAATGATATCCTGCCCCTTGCGCAGAGTGGTGCCTTTCTCGATGATGCCGGAGGAGCCGCCGTAGCGTGAGGATTCGCCGACGTGATAGACCACCAACCCGCTGGAGGGCGCGTAAATGCGGCTTTTGTTCATTTGATCCTTAACCTCGGTGAGTTTTTCTTCCTCAAGCTGAAGTTTCTGCTTTTGTGTATCCACCTCCTCAGTAGCGGTGATCATATTATTGGTGGCAGTTTGCTCCACAGTAGTCAGCGAAAGCTCGGCCTGTTTGATTTTGGAATTATAATCTTGCTCGGATTTTGGATACACATATTTTTCATAGGCATCGCTTTCACCGCGTAGCATCCGGATGTTGTGACGGAACTCCGAAACCTTTTGCTCTTCCTCGCGCAGGGACATTTTAGAAAGGAATTGTTTCTTCTCCAGTTCCCTCAAATAAACCAGCTTGGCCTCGGAGATGGATACCTTGTTGGAGAGGTTGGAAAGCTGCCCCGCGTAATCCTCGCGCGTGAGGCGGGCGTCACTGTTCTTGAATTTCTTCAAATCCAGATTGGCAAAGTTCAGGGAAATTTTCGCGTCATCAATGTTCTGCTCATTCCTCAGCTTTTGAATCTCAAGATCGTTCTGTGATTTGATTACGGAATTCTTCGACGTGCGCACGGAGATTTCCTGGCTGAGAATTCTATCCTTTAACGAGCCGGGATCCAGTTCCACCAACAAATCTCCCGGTAACATAATTGTCTCATTATTAGCGATCGCTTGTTCCAGAGCGGGATTCATATTCCGCAGATCTGCCTCAGGAATCTTGTGCCGTGCTGCCAGTTTGGCAGGCGTGTCACCGAGCTCCACCTGAACCTGACGCGGCCCCTCCACGTAGGAGCCCTCGTCCACAATACTCACGATGGAAGCGGAGCCATCCATTTCATTTTCCACCTTCACCGCATTCACCGACACTAGTTCGCCGCCTTCGGAAAAGGACACGATGAATTGCTCGTTCTCCACTTTCTCCGTGCCGTAGGTGCTGGAGACTTCATCATCACTGGAAAAATAATTACACCCGGCCAAAGCCACTGCAACCATTGCGAAGGCACTGATTGGAAATAAATTTGTTTTTTTCATAATGAGTTAGAGTCCGATTTTAATTGCCTAAAATTTGTGCCGGCGGCAGCACCGGCACATCTTGCTCCGCGCCCGGTGGAAGAGGCACCCCTGTCGCCACGCCCGGCACGGGTTGTGGTTGCACCCAAAACTGATTCAAGCCGGTGTTGAGAATGCCGGTGTTGTTGAGTAGCTTTAGGCGCTGGGTATGGAAATTTATGAAGGATTTTGTAACATCATTCTGCGCCTTGGCCACAGCAGTCTGCGCTTCGAGAATGTCACGAGGGGAAACGTTGCCACCAGCCAGCATATCCAGCTTCGCCTTCTCAAGTTCACGCCTGGATACTGCAAGTGCTTTCTGGTTGATCACGTACGATTGCTGGTTCTGATCCAGTGTACGTACATTAGTACGAATCTCATCGCGCAAGTCATCGAGTGTCTTCATCAAACTGCGTAACTGTTGCTCGAAGGTAATACGACTCTTGCGGTAGGCGTTGCGCTCGGTGTGTTTATCCAGCGGCAAATCTAGCGAGAGGCCAATCTTACCAGAGTAATCGCCGAAGTCGAAAGAGTTGCGATTGTAAAACTGATCTTTGAGGGAGTAATCCGCCACGACAGCAAGACTGGGTAACAGGTCGTTGGCGGAAACCTCCACTTTGCGTTTCTTATCTTCGAATTTGTCGATGTTATTCAAAATATCCAACCGATTGGTTAGTGCGAGCTGGAAACCATGCTTGTCATTCAAAGGCACCGGTTGCAGGCCAAATTGCTTAAAGTTGCCCAGTTCAGCATCGTCCAGTACCACCGATTCGCCCAGTGGCAAGTTGAGTTGTTTCTTGAAATCATCCAGCAAGGCCTGATACGATTCTATGGCGTTAATGTAACTTACCTTCGAGGAATATTCCTGCCGCAGTGCCTGATCCAGCTCGAATTGACTAATCAGTTCACCCTGAAGACGCAGCTCCTGTTCCTTCCGGAACAGGATTCGGTTTTGGTACAATTCATATTGGACACGCACCTCATCCTTTTTTTGCAAGAGTGCTAGATACTCGGAAATGCGGTCGACCAGAAAAGTTTTTTGATAACGCGAAAAGGTACGGATAGCATACACAAGATCGCGCTCGGATTGCGTCAGCAATTCCTCGGCAAACTTCGCGCCGGCATCTTTTAGCAACGGCTGCGTGAGCGCGAGGGTGAGGTCCGGAATCTTGGGGCCGCCGCCATTGAAAAAGAGCGTGAGGTCGTTGGCAAGCGTGGCCGTGAGCGTGCCGCCAGTCTTGAGCGCTTTGCTGAGAGTCAGGGTGGCGTCGGATTCGGTGGTGTTGACGTTACTACTGGAGCGGTTGCGGCTGAGGTCGAGATTGGCCTTGGTGGGTTTGAGCGCGAATTTGTGCCGCTCGCCGGTGAGTGACAGCGCGGAGAGATACAACGTCTCGCGCTGGAGCTGGTAATCGCGACTGTGATTCACCGCCATCTCCAGCGCCTTAGGCAGCGTTAGCAAATTGGTGCCATCGGAAAAACGGTTTAGGATAATCTCCACCGAAGGAATGTCGCCCGGCGCGCGCTTGGAGTAGGGTGTCTCCACCGCGAATGCCTGTTCCGCTCCAAATAGTTGTTGATGGCGCAATTTAAGAATATCGTACACCTCTTCGTCGGCAGCCGCGTGGTGTTCTGCCGCGTTTTTACAACCCACCATTCCCATGGAGAATATGGCACAAACAGCAAATCTCCGGAGAAAATTGCCCGAACTACTCTTTCGTTGTTTTATCATCAGAAAATATCGCAACACCCACCGCAAGTCAGACGCACAGGTCTCGGAACTGTTTCAAACACGCCGAGAACATAATGCCTGTGCGGATCGTGAGGCACAACAGTTATTCACCATTCGGCAAAGTTATTCACATCTTTAGTGAAAGCCTAGCGAATCACTTGTTGCTTACTATATGCTCCGCGCCCGTTTACCGCCGTTTTTGGCGGTTTGTTACAATTTTAAGAAAAATAATTTCACTTTTTTGTAAGGAAAACTAAGTTGAAACGCATATATATATTGGAGCGTCTACGTTTGCTCATTAGAAAAACAGAAAATGGCACAGAAATTTGGGAAGTATCGGCTACACGACTGCGTAAATCAGGGTGGAATCACGGAAATTTGGCTCGCAACCGACGAACATGAGAACGTAGTCGCTGTACGAAGGCTTCGGCGGCGCGTGCTCAAGCAATCCAACGCTCCCAAGCTTTTCAAAGCCGGTCTCGGGGTGCTTCGAAAGCTAGCACCGCACCCGAACGTGGTTCGTTACATCAACCACGGCAAAGCAGATGGACTGCCCTTCATGGTTCTGGAATTCATCCAAGGCGCGAACCTGAAGGAATTACTCATGCGCGATCACGATCATCTCGTGGACAACGTAGCCGATGTAATCATCCAAGCCGCCGACGGCATCAACCACCTGCACGACCACGGCTGGATGCATTTGGACCTCAAACCAGAGAACCTAATGATCTCACTCAACGGCCACGTGAGTTTACTGGATTTCGATACAGCGCAAAAAATACCGCGCCAACCCAAAAAGTTTTCCCGCGCCTCCGGCACACCCTCGTGCATGCCACCTGAGCAATTGAAGAATGAGAAAATTGACCAGCGCGCCGACATCTACGCCTTTGGCGCCACCATGTACGAGCTGCTCACCCACCGCAAACCCTTCAGTGGCCGCACGCCCGATGAGGCCCTCCGCAATCAGCTCGATGAAAATTTCCCCGTGAAGCCACCCAACCGCATCAATCCCGAAGTGCCAATCGCGCTCAGCCAACTCATCCTCCGCTGCCTCGCCCATTCACCCGATCAGCGCTACCCGAACATGACCATTCTCAACGCGCAACTGCACACCATCCTTGGCGTGCAACAAGTGCCCGCCACCTTCAATGGAATGCCGCAGCCAATGATAGTGCCCGCAGCTATCCCCGCTTGAAGGGAAAATGATGCCGCTAAACCGCCGATGAAGTAATCCCTTGCTTCCGCGCCATCTCGGCAAACGCCCCCTCGCGTTCCATCAATTCCGCAAACCCGCCCGACTCCACCACACGGCCCGCATCCAGCACAATGATGCGATCCATGCTGCGCAATGTGGAAAGTCTATGGGCAACGCACACCACAGTGCGCCCCTCCTCCAAGCGATCGATCGCGTCCTGCACCTCCGCCTCCGCCTTGGAATCCAGCGAAGCCGTCGCCTCATCCAAAATCAAAATCGGCGCCTGCCGCACAAACGCCCGCGCGATGGCAATTCGCTGGCGTTGGCCGCCCGAAAGCCGGGTACCCTGTTCGCCCAAGTGCGTGTCGTAGCCCTCGGGTAAGCCCTCGATAAACTCGTGCGCATTCGCCGCCTTGGCCGCGGCGATGATGTCCTCGCGCGTGGCGGCCAGTTTGCCGCACGCAATGTTGTCGGCCACCGACTGATTGAAAATCACAATTTCCTGACTCACCAACGCCATTTGCCCGCGCAAGCTTTCGAATGACGCCTCCCGAATATCCGCGCCATCAATCATAATTCGCCCCCCCGTAGGATCATAAAACCGTAGTAACAAACTCACCAAAGTACTCTTCCCCGCGCCACTCTCGCCCACTACCCCCAGCTTCGTGCCCTTAGGCAAATCCACGGACAGCTCACACAACACCGGCTCATCACCATAACTAAAATCCACCGCTTCAAATTTGAGACTTTCCCGCAAACGCGGTAACGCCTTTGCCTCCACCACCTCTTCCACCGTAGGCTGAGTTTCAAACACCTCGCGCAACATCCCCACACCCACGGATGCCTCCTGATAATACGCGTTGATGCCGCCAAGTTTTTTGATCGGTTGATACAGCATAATCATCCCCGTGAGAAAGCCCACCAACTGCGGCGCGGATTTTCCAGTGTGGAACACGAATAAAATAATCATCCCCGCACCAAACATGCTGAGTAATTCAATGACCGGGTTTTGCAGGTGCCTCGCCTGTAATGATTTCATGCCCACGCTCGCCAGCTTTTGGTAAATCTCCGAAAACCGACTTTGCTGCAACCGCTCCAGCCCATAAGCCTTGATGGTGCGCATGTTGGTATACACCTCCACCATCAGGCTATCCTGCTCCGTACCTTTGTCGTAACCCACTTTGGCCACACGCCGCAGCTTGCGGCCCACCAGTACAATCGGGACCGCGCTCAGCGGCGCGAACATTATCCCGAACAAAGCTAGTTGCCAATCAAGCAGAAACATCGCCACCACTAAACCGAGAATCGTGAACGGCTCCTTAATAGCATCGGCGACGCCGTAAGTAAGGCACCGGTGCAATGACCCCGCACCACGGTTGATTAGCATCGTGTGATCGCCTAATTGTCGAGCATGATAATAATCTATGGACAATCCCTGTAATTTTTTGTGGGCATCGAGCTTGATGTCGCGCACCGCATATTCGCTGACCCACCCCAGACAATAAACGCTCGCGTAGCCAATGCCGCTTCGGAAAAAAACTAGAACCGGAAGAAACATCAGACCGCCGATGATCTGCTTCGTCTCCAGCGGCACCCCCACGCGCGGCAGCCACCCATCCGCCACCGCCAGCGCTCGCTCGTTCAGCGCGTTGAGCTTCGCCTTCCACGCGCCCGGCACAGCGTCCGCTTGGGGGATGTCCACTGTGGTTTCCACCGGCTCGAGCCGTTCGAAAAGCGTCTTGGTACCCCAAACGAAAGTAGCGTTAAACAAACCGAACGCCACGCCCAACAAAATGCCCAGCGCCAATCGCCCCCAGTACCGCCGCACATAGGGCCAGCCGAAATCGAAAATTTGCCGGATATTTTCCATGCGCCCGCCTTGTAAGCCACTCACTCACGCGCGGCAATGTTCATCTGCCTTAGCAACCGATATTTCAGTCTCACCTCGCGCGAGTTGAGGCGGGCAATTTGCCAACCTTGCACGCCATCCAAAAACCCGCCGCGAAGCAAATAACCACGCACCCAACGAATCGCTGCGTGAATTGATCCATCGAGCCGACTAACCTTTTTCCCTTCTTCAAACTTCATCTCCGCCCAAAGCTGGGCATACGTTTCGCAGCGCGACCAGTGATCGACCACGTCGCGGAACGAATGATGCTCAAGTTCGCCTTCCAGTTCCTGCACTGCCCCCTCTATTTCCAGCCGCTCGTGCACCTTGCCCCCGGCAAACTTGCCCACGCCATTTTTGAACAGCCGCACCAGCCGGTCCGGATACCAATCCCCACGCCGAATCCATTTGCCCTCATACAACACACAGCGCGGTAAACTGAATCCAATGATGCCTTCTGGAAACCGCACCTCCTTCAACGTAAGCAATTCCGAAAACAAATCTCCCGACAACGCCTCATCCGCATCGAGACTAAGAACCCAATCGTGGTTCGCTAAACTCAGCGCATGATTTTTCTGTGCCATAAACCCTAACCAATCCTGATGCACCCACTGCGCCCCAAATTCCCGCGCCACCTCCTCCGTACCATCCGTGCTCCCCGAATCCACCACAATAATCTCATCCACTACCAACGCCACACTCGTGAGACACCGCCGCAAATTCGACTCTTCATTCTTGGTAATAATGCAAAGTGAAATTTTCATCGTTCCTCTGCGGCCCTCTCAGCCGCCGCTAATTCCAACACCGCCAAAGTCTCGCGCACATTGCGTTCCAAACTCAAGTCCGCCTTCACCGGTACCGGTCGCGCATTAGGACACGCACGCCAGGATTGGATCGCATCAACGAGTGCTTCGATGTCTGAGGGGGCCGTCACCACGGTGCCGTTGATTCCTTCCTCAATCACCTCCGCCGCGCCGTTGCAAGCGCTCGTCACCACAGGCAACCCCGCCGCCAATGCCTCAAACACTACATTGGCCGAAGGCTCATAAACGGGAGGAAATACAAATAAATCCGCCGCCGCATACGCGTTTTCTAAATCTGCCATAGGCCCCACAAACCGGACGCCCGACGGTGCATTACGAGGTGACCGGCCCTTTCCGGCAACAACAAGCTTGAGGCTGGAATCCGATATTTTTTCCAGTGCAGCAATGACAAAGGGCAACCCTTTCCGTTCCCAACCGGAGCCGGCGAACAGCAGCAGAAATTCATCCGGCCTCAATCCCCACTTTGCACGTTGAGCTTCGCGGTCACCTCGCTGCCAACGCTCCAACTCCACCCCATTACGCACCATGTGTACCCGCTCATCCGGAAACCCAAACCGCGCGCGAACATCACGCGCCACCATTTCGGAATTGATAATCAAATGGCGGGTATTGGCGGGCGAGTACGCACGCGTTTCCAAATCCATCATTGCCCGATGAAACGCACCACGTCCCACCAGCCAGCGTTTCCACGCCGGCGAAAACCGCCGCCGCTGTTCCATCCACGAGGCGTGCACCCCATCGCCCGCCCGCAATACATCCTGTCGGCTAAGTCGCTCGAGGCTGAACAGGCAATCCACGGGTTTGCTCGCCAGCACCGTTTGCACGCCGGCGTCGAACTGCGCAATACGCGCCGAACGACTGCCGAAAAGCGGCACCCGCCGCACTTCCACACCCTCCGGTTTCGCCTTCGCATCCGCGGTGACCAACACCACCTCGTGCCCTTTATCCCGCAAAGCACCGATGAGCCGTTGCAAATATAACTCTGCTCCCCCGCCCGCACCAAACTCCCTGCGTGCCAAGGCGATGTTCATTATTTCACGTTTTTCCCCACGCCAACAAACACGAGATCCAATGCAAACAGCGCCCGGATGCGGAACGGCAGCCAAGTGTATACCGGGATGCCCGTGCTACCTCCGCCTAACAAGTGGCCAGAGATGGGATGAATATCAATTTGTTCGAAGCATGAGGACAATTCTTTATGCAACAAGGTATGCGAATAAGATCTCAAGTGGGAGGCGTCAACTTCGTATGGCTTTCCCAACAAGAATTTCAGACGATTGCGGAGCCGAAACGCATTTGGGACGGATCCAATCAGCCGCCCATCCGGCTTTAACACGCGGGCAATTTCCTTGAGTGCCTTTTTCGGGAAACGCAAATGCTCCATCACCTCCGAGAAGACCACCACGTCAAATTGCGCGTCATCAAACGGGAAGTCCTCTGAATCCGCATCAACCCAATGGCCTGTCAGGCCTAGGCGCTTGGTAAATTCCTTAAGCGCGTTGCGATCGACATCAATGCCCACCACCTCATTACCCTCGTGGAAGTATTGGGTTAAGTTGCCGGCGCGGCAGCCCACCTCGAGAATACGATGGCCCTTTCCAATCAGATCTACATAAAGTTCTTTACGGTCTTCATCGCCATATAAGTAGTCATATTTCCCATGAGACTGGAACTCCTCGTAGAATTCCGAAACTTGAGTTTTAGACTGATTTTGTTTCATGCGATGGGCAACAAACGCCGCCCACCCATATCAAACCTAAGTGACTTTGAACATCATTTCCTCTACGACAGAATCCTCATTGGTTGACTCACCCCTACATAACCTGCGTAAATATTCTCAAGTCGATTCAGCATATGACCAACCCCGTGACTGTGCTCGACCAGTTGCCGACCATTGGCCGCCATCCGAAGTGATTCCTCCTTGTCCATAAGTGAAGTCGCAATGGCATCGGCCAACTGCCCGGCATCACTTGTCTTTACAATCCGTCCCGTTTCCCCGGGTTGGATGATCTCGGGAATCCCCCCCGCATCACTTCCCACCACCGATGTTCCACAAGCCAGTGCCTGCAACCCGATTTGCGGGATACCCTCATGTCCAGTCGATGGGATGGCTAGTACATCCAGTGCTCGAAGCACTTCGGGGATGTCCTCCCGATAGCCCGTGAGTGAGGTTTCCGCACTCAAATTACATTCGGAAATTTTCTGAAGAACCGATTCTCGTACCGGGCCTTCCCCAACAATGACATAACGGGCCTTGACGCCCTGAGCCTTCAGCAAATTCGCCGCCTCAAGAAAAACCGAATGCCCTTTCCATGAACGCAAGACCGAGACCATTCCCACGACTGGATACTGATCCGGGTTGCTCTCCTCGAACAAATCCGCCTTCGGGCCGTCGGGCGCAAATCTTGCCAAATCAATCCCGGTGGGAACGGTTGAGACGTGGTCGTCCTGAAGACAAAATGTGGACTTGAGGTGGCCGGTGATTTTCTCGCTGGTTGTCAACACGTGATCCGCGAAAGTCGTAAAGGCATGGCGGCTGATCCGCGGATTAGGATAGTCCACATCGATATGCCGCGAGCGAATCAACAACGGCACCCGCGCCAATCGGGCAGCCGCACCCACCAAATACCCGTCCCGCGAGCTATGGGTGTTGACCACCTGGACATTGTTTGCCCGCAGCCACCGTTTCAGGCGCAGCGCGGTGAAGAGGTATCTAAACTTTCGAGTATCGAGTATTTGAACTTTGATTCCGTCGACCCTCGCACGTTGGAAAATCTCACTATTCTCAGGAGCCAACAATGCAACCCAAGCTCCCCGTTTTCGGAAACCGATTAACTCCGCTAACACACGATGCTCTTGCCCTCCCCAGCCAAGAGAAGCCTCCGAGTGCACAATCCGCCATGACCGTTGGGTGCTCATTCCGGACGGGAGTTGCGTTTTGACTTGAGTCGTTTCTGCAAACTCAAGTCAAGTTGCAAGATGGGGGACCACAGCGACGCCCATATGCGGTCGCATGACGTGACTTCCGATCGTGCAGAAGTCGTATCCCTGCGAATACAGAGCAAGCTACCCGCCAACGCCACCCGACTAAATTGCGAGTTGCGTTGCAGGAACCTATCGATTGGCCAGCGCACCCCCTTGAATCTGGCGGTGTAATCATGAAAACATGCCAGCCCTCCAACATTAAGCAGACGCAACCAACGCAAGTCCGCCATCACATGGCGAATCTTGTGCGAGGCATCAACCAAAATGAAATCAAAACGCGCGCCCTCCGCCTCCGCACGAGCAAACGCCGCATCACTGGACATGACAAGAAAATCGACCGGCCGCGTGTCTAATCCGTTCTGGGACAAATTGCGTTTTACAATATCTAACTGACCGGCAAAATAGCTCATCGTGTCCACCACGGTAAATTCCGGGCACGCATTGGCCTCAAAGCAATTCATCATGAAGCATAGCGTGCCTCCTGCCGCAGTACCAATTTCCAAATGTCTGCCATTCAGATTTGCCGATTGAGACCATTCCCTTAATCCCGACAATTCCTCATCGGTCATTTCTGGCTTCAACGTATTTGCACAGGGGCGGCTACCCATGATCTAAGATTTTTCCCAGTTGGAAACGCAACGTATTTAGGTTGACAAAGTACGGCAAGGGTCGGCGACACCTCCTTCTGGATGGTAAAAAACGCCGATCCCTACAGCAAGCCCTTTCAGGCAGGATAAAATTCCGGCGAAAATGCAGGGACACCTCTCTTCGGCTTGAATTTTAAGAGCAACCGCCTATGATCCCAGCACGTGACGAATTCACCTCCAGTAGGCACCTCCCACGAATTGTTCAAGGCAGAGCGCAAGAAGCAGCGTAATCGCTGGGCAGATTTCCTAAATCGATTGGGGGGCTTTCGAGACCACGTTGCCCCAGGTGAATTTGGCCGTTTATACAAACAGGTCAGCCCTTTCAGTATGATGAGCCACCCCCGTCTGAAGGGAATTTTTCGTGGCGTGCAAGATGTGATTCGCCGGAAAGTGAAGGGAGATTTGGTGGAATGTGGAACCGCGCGCGGAGGCTGCGCGGCTTTAATGGGATTGACCTGTCGCCAAATCCAAACGTCCCGAAAAATTTGGGTTTATGACACGTTTGAAGGATTGCCAGCCCCCAGCCAAGAAGACCCCGACTTTGATTTAGCCAAATCCTTTGAAGGGGATTGCCGCGGAGATTATGATGAAGTGCGGAGATTGTTTGAAAAATTTCAAATTCTTGATGACGTCCAAATGGTTAAGGGATTATTTCAAAACACGTTGCCCTGTTCAGAAATCCAACAAATTGCTCTGCTCCATCTGGATGGTGATTGGCACGATAGCACTTGGGTGTGCCTTGAACAACTGTACGATAAAGTTTCATCAGGGGGTGTAATTCAAATAGACGATTATGGTCACTGGGCCGGGGCGCGCAAGGCATTGCACGAATTTTTTGACCAAAGAAATATTCAAGTGGACCTGAAGTATTTGGACTACACCGGCCGACAATTCATCAAACCTTAGCGCGACCGGTGATATATCGACTAGATCCGCTTGGTTTCCGAGTATGCTCGGGAAACGACAACTCCCTCGCACCAATACCGCTTTGCCCAAGTTTGAAAGTTGCATGCGGCACAAATCCTCCCTAGCCTTTTATCAACTAATATGGTGAGATAGAATCTGTCCGGACCGTAAGATCCTGATCCCAGTTGTTGGCAGAAAAGTTCTTTCTGGAGAATATATACCATTTTGCCCTAACTTAAATCTGGATTCGTATTTTTGCATAGAATTATTTGCCATGTCAGCAGTTTTAACGTTAATGCTCATCATTGTACTTTTGAGCTTGATCCAATCGGTTTTCGGAGTAGGCCTCCTTCTCTTCGGAACTCCGACACTCCTTTTTCTGGGATATTCTTACAGTGAAACATTATGGATTGTACTGCCGGCATCCCTTTCGATTTCGCTGGCCCAGTTATACAGCCACCACCATTTAGTTGAGGCAAAAGGCAATGCATGCCTTTACACATTACTCCCGGCGATGGTCAGTTTGGTAATATTATTAAATTATGAAGAGGCTTGGGATGTAACAAAGATCGTGGGATCATTTTTGATCATGATAGGCCTCTTGAGAACTTTCAAAACCTCAATGGCACACCTATCCTTATTCATCAATCAAAACCCTAGGTATTTCTATTTGCTGACCGGCATAGTCCACGGCCTGTCGAACATGGGGGGAGGTCCTTTGACTATCCTCATGGCCGCCATCCATAAAAATAAAAACTCCATGCGGGTAAATATAGCCTTTGTATATTGTCTTTTCTGTATCATGCAGCTCTCCGTCTTGGCCTTTGCGCGACCGGATGCCTTCAATTTAAATTACCTTTTATTCCCGCCCTTATCCCTTCTTGTATATAGAGTTTTTAATGCACCCTTAATGAAAAAAGTTAACGAAAGTAAATTTCAAAACGCGATAACCTTTATCATCCTGATTTATGGGTTAGTCTCTTTTTGCAATTTCAATTAACAGGAAACTACAATCATATCCAAGAGGCGGGAGTGGTTGAGTAAATCTCTGTCGGCATCTGAGCCTTTCTTTCCCAAAAGAATCTGCTCATCCCCAATCGATAATCTAATACGGCAAACCCGTAAGCCTTCAAGAGTTTACAGGGGTGCTCACAGAGAAACAGACAAGCTTATCATAGGAAGGCTCTAAGTCTATCTAAATGTATACAGGAAGAGCAAACTGTGTCTTGAGGATTAGTGCCATTTGTGTGCTCTGTTTTATTTAAAAAACGCACACACTAGCCATCTGGGTTTAATTGAGAATCCAGATTCACCCTCAACCTCAGTGCTCCGGAGCAAATTGGGCAAGCGGGATATCTTTGCGGGAAAATCTATGCTTGAAACATAGAATCTGCATCGTGCTCTATCATGTCATACAGTATCCTTGAAATATTCTTTCTCATTAAATATTCAGGGATTTCCTTCCCTCGCACAAGACAATCCCGGACGGCCGATCCGCTAATTGGTTTCACTGTTTTCCCATCACTGATGTCCGCAGCTTCCCCTGAAACCAATTCACCATCGACACATGAAACGGGTTCGGAGTTAAGTATGTTGACCCCGAGATCTAATGAGTCAAAAATTTTTACTGAAGCATCCGAGGCATAAAAATCACCCACCCCTGCATGATCTCTGCCCACAATAAAATGGTTACAGCCGAAATTTTTCCGGCAAATTGCAGTAAACGCAGCCTCTCTAGGGCCGCAATACCTTGAATAGGTATTAAAGGCACCTATCACGGCACCGTATGCACCATAATAATTACTCCGTATCAATGCGTTGTAACACTCGATTACCGGCATTGCTAAAAAATCACCTGACTTCTTTAATCCGGTTACCGGAGAAATAAAAATTGCATCTGATTTAGATTCGTTCAGTGCTTTCAACTGGATATACTCATGGGCACGATGTGGCACATTCCGTGTATGAAAACCCACGATGTTTGACCATCCATTGTCACTAAAAATGCTGCGCGTCTGCCTCGGTGTTAAATCATAACAACGTGCAGAGCTGGGCGCAGGCTTCTCGATTAATAAAACCGTTCCAGAAACAATATAATTGCCTTCCGCAAAAAACTCTTTGACTCCAGGATGCCTTTTATCTGCAGTTCCAAACCAGCCTTGAGATACTCCATTCATATCCGAGATCTCTTCTACCTTAGGCGACTTGATAACCGCATAAGCCTCATTGTCATGCGCAGATCGAAGCGCAATGTATTCTTGACCGATAATTTTTGATTTATCTATCTTTTTTGCCTGCAATATTATTGGCATCGTCCACACATTGCCGTCTAGCAACTGATTTTTCTCTAAAACCGAAGACAACTCTTCGAGATTCATAAACCTATCTAGAGGTGAATATACCCCGTTGGCTATCTGAACCACGTCCGATTTCATTTTTTCACTTGAGTCTAGAGTGATTAAGTCAGAAACATTCAATTTGGTGTCTTCATTAAGATATTGATTAACCAAATGTCCACCATGAGGGGCAATGATGATGCCTGAAGGGTTTTCGAATAAAAAACCCTCCTCAAATTGACCCGGCTTATTTTCAACTTCATTAATGAGACTCGATAGGACCCGAACACAGTTCGGGGGATTTAATCCAATTGCTGCTTCAGCAGCCAGAACGAGTCCAGCGGCACCATCTTGCAAAGTTCTCACAACATCATGAATCTCTGCTCGAGTTGGCTCAGCCTTTTCAACCATGGTCTCAAGTAAATTAGTTGCCACATAAACGGGAACATCCAATTGTTTTGCTGTATCTAAAATATGTGATTGAGCAAAGGGTATTTTTGTTAGCGGGACGTCTCTTGATAAATCCCCCCGGTCAATTAGAACAGCGTCACTTTCAGCACAAATTGAATCCAAATTGAATATCGACAACCGGCTTTCAACTTTTGAAATAATACTAATTGGATAATTGTAAATTTTCCTCAAGGCCAACACATCTCCACCGCTAGAACAAAATGAAAGGAAAACTGTATCCAGCCCTAGTTGTTTGGTTATTTCGAATGCCGACATGTCCTTGTCGGTGAACGCTGGCAAACTAATCGCCCTGTCAATTCCTATTCCTTTATTATTTCCAACTGCCCCCTTCTTAAGCACGCGGGCAACTGGTTGCAGTTCATCAATTTCAGTTATTTGCACAAGCACTGAATTAAAATCAATTTTCAATAGGTCTCCGACCCGCAAAATCTCATGTGGGTTGGGAACATTAAGCGGAATGAGGGATCCGTCATGAACCCCCTCTGAACCGCAAAATCTAATTTGCTCTCCTGAGTTGAAGCGCATCGAATTATTGTTGATTCGACCCACCCTAAGTTGAGCCCCCTCGGTATCGATACAAATCTTCTTTGAAGTCCATCTCTGAACCATTGTAATTATATCTTCTAAATCATTAATGTTTGTGTGTGATAGGTTGATACGAAACAAATCAACACCCAAATGATCCATTTGTGCCACGATCTCTTTTGAAAGGGACGATGGGCCCAATGTCGCAATGATTTTTGCCCTATTCATAACTCGGTTTTATTACTGATAAATTTGACTATTTTTTTCACGGATGTTCCCACTGTTTCTTTATCCGTATCAACGATAAGTTCGGGAAACCGAGGCTCCTCATATGGGACTTCTGGGTCTACTCCTATCAGGTTGTTCAATCTTCCGGCTAAAGCTTTCTGATAAAGGCCTTTTGTGTCCCTGCCTTCCAAGATCTCGATGCTGGCTTTCACGTATATTTCCACATAATTACCACCAAAAGCTTCCCTTGCCTTTTGTCTTGTTTGGCTAAAGGGGGCAATTACAGCTACGAGCAGATACTCGAACTCGTCCTTTATATCATTACATAACTGAATGACACGTTCATTGTTCTGAATTATTTCAGATTTTGTGAATTTTTGGACCTTCATGCTTTTGCGCACATCATCTCCGTCAATGAGTCTACTTTTCACACCCTTTGCAGTCAGGTACATTAAGACTTCATCTGCCAACGTAGATTTTCCCGCCCCTGAAAGTCCTGTGAACCAAATTATCCTGCACTGGTTTGGTAACATCGCAAAGTAAAGCTACTGATTTCCAGAGGCCAAAGCGCAAGCATTTGCGCGGGGGCTAATATCTATCTTGCCATCTATTTGGGTGGAAAATAATTCTAATAAATCCTGATATGAATCCGGCCATTTCTCGATTTCCGGAAATCCAGAGTATTTCGATCTATGAGATTTTGAATTATATCTTCCCCCAAAATGTTCCATATACTGTTTTTGGGAAATACTCATGCCCAAGAATTTATTTAATTTTTCATATGTATCCAAGTTAGCCCCCATTAAATCTTCTCCATTGACACTTAATATACGTTGATCATTTCCAATGAGCTCGCAATGGATGCTAATATACATGTTGATATATGTGTAAAACCAGCACATAAGCCCAAATAGCGTTTTGAACATCAGTTTATCCTGCGATGGAGAGAGGGGCATTTCCTGCGCGCTAGAGTATTGCTGCTTACTCATGTATGACCTTATGACCTCTTTTGGGTTCTTTGATAAAAAAACAATTTTAGAGGATGGAAATATTCTTAGAATAATAGGCAGCCACACGGTGTCACAGTGCTCACAGAACACCCACTTTTTCCCCTTCCTGCGGCTGATGGTTTTAATCCTTTTGCTAAGAAAAGTTTTTATTATTGATTCGATTTCCGCATCTGAAGCGTTATTATAGAAGAATTTATGAAACACATAACTTTTTGTTGTCAACGTAGATCTGTGTGCGTAATACATTTCATCTTTAAAGAATTCTCTATGTATTGAAAAATGATCCTTAGACAATTTAAAATATCTGTCTAGTGCATCTACCCCACATCTCCCGGTTGACATTACCCAGGTTAATTCTGAATTTTTCTCGTCTCCCACGATTGAATCAAAACTTTTTTTCTGTATTACGCGATCCAGTGCCTTAAGCATTTCGACTTGCCGGTTGCGCACAATATCATAAGAATTTTCCTCTACATACTCCTTGTATATTTCAATGTTGGCACTGTATTGCTTATCAAGAATTCTCCAATAGGAATTAGTATATGATAGGACGTTTTGTGCAGAGATCAATTCCCTATAGAATATACTCCTTCGTTGCGAATGCTTCCCCCTTACTAAGCAATAGATAATCACAAAAAAATTCACCACGTTCTTGAAAAACCATTTTGTGGAAAACTTGATTAACAGCAAATAGCGTTTCAAATTTTTCATATGACTTTTGCTGTTATTACTCAAACCCCTCTCATCTAGATTTGGGGGCATCTTTCAAACATATCTGCTTAGGGGCTAGCCCAGTCTTTTCAAGTGTGATGGTGACCCGTTTACTATCCGTTTTTGGGATTTACAGAAAAACTGCCCCACTTTTTGGAATCACAGTCATGCTCCTTTTTTACTCATCCTCAAGCCAAGAGGGGGGGAAACACTCGACCATTACAGTTCTAAAGTCAACGATTCCTTACCCCGCCCTTACTTTCTCCCACTCCAGCGACACTCTTTTGGGAGCGCCAGACAAATCAGTCATGATCAGCTTTAAGCTTGACGGTGTATTTGATTGCCCCTCCAATCAGTAAAGAGGTTTCACCCCAGCCGCCGACACAGCCCTTCGGTTAAATCCAAAAAATGAATCAACCCAACAGGGAAAAACTGGCCGGGAAGCGATTGATTCTGTTCGACTTGGACGGGGTGTTGTTAAATTCCCGCGAGAATATGTGTTATGCTTGGAAAAAGGCGGCGGCAACAGCCGGGATTGAGGTGGATTTTGAAGCTTATTTCAGAGAAATCGGTCGCCCGTTTCAGACCATCCTCCAGAGAATTGGAGTCGCGGATCCCGACCATGTTATTGAGTCCACTTTCCGGGTCGCGTCCATGGAGCGAATGGATCTCCTGAGTTTCTACCCCTATGTTCAGCGCGTGTTGAGCCAGCTGAGTTCGGAGGGATTCAAGATAGGAATCGTCACTTCCAAGGACAAAATGCGCACCAACGCAATTATCGCCATGTTGGCGGTGGATTTCGACAGTGTCCGATCTCCGAACGAGCGTCTACGAGGCAAACCCGCCCCCGATCATTTGCTGATGGCCATGGCACAAGCAAATGTGGATCCCTCAGAAACCTTATACATTGGAGATATGGATTCCGATTTCGAAGCAGCCCAGCGGGCGAGAGTCGACTACGCTCACGCCACTTGGGGATACGGGGATCAGCCAAAGGAGAATTGTTGGATACTCTCAGAGATTTCGGATTTGCTGTTATCGGAGGAGGACGCAAGCGATTGATGAAAGTTGTGGGAATCATACCGTGCCGACACGGAGCCTCGCGTTTCCCCGGAAAATCGCTGGCGGATATTCACGGCAAACCGATGATGTGGCACGTGCATCGTCAGGCATCCAAGGTGGGGATACTGGACGAAACTTGGATTGCGACGGACGACCCTGGCATTAAGGAAGCCTGCCAACGCTTGGAGTTGCCGGTGGTGATGACGCGGGACGATCATCCCACGGGTACCGACCGATTGGTGGAGTGTATGGATTCCATCGACGCGGAGATATACGTCAATGTCCAAGGCGATGAACCGATGATCGATCCGCTGGCCATCGAGTTGGTAACCAAAGCGATGGTCGAGAATCAGAACGACAACGTGATGGCCTCTAATGGCTACCAGAAGATCTCTCACCCCTCGGAAGCGGTGGATGTGAATGCGGTCAAAGTTTCACTAACCATAGGCGAATTGGCTTTGGCGTATTCTCGATTGCCCATTCCTTTTCCCAAGAGCGGCTCAGTCACCCACCGCAGGCAACTCGGCCTGTACGCGTTTCGCAAGGAAGGACTGAAAATCTTCGGAAGCCATCAGCCTGGACCGGTTGAACTGGCCGAGGGCGTCGAGATGCTACGCTTCATTGAGCACGGTTACGATGTCGCTATGGTGTCCACACCGGCTGATGGGGCGATTTCCGTGGACACCCCTGAAGACCTGGAGCGAGTTCGCCAGCTCATAATACCCTGAATTCATCGTTAACTTTTCCGAATATGCTGTTTAAGAAACGACCCCGCTGGGTTTCGGAAGACGCTTGGCATATCATATCGTGGCGGCGGGACAAAGGAAAGCAACTGCGGCGGCAAGTGGCACGTTTCGCACGCAACCCCAAACTGGGCCTGGCCTATTCCGCCTATCGCCGATCGATCCCGACCCGCGATTGGGCGTTGGTGCGGGAACGGGTAAAGACCGTCACCGCCCTTGCCGAAGCGTGTGGGCATCGCCACACTCTCAAAGAAATGATTTCTGTGCTTTCTCAATTGGGATGTTATGAAGATAGCCAGCGGCTCTGGATAAACCAATTGAATAGGGAACCCAAAGCAATTCCCAACGAATGGAGAGGGGAAGATCTTCAGGGCAAGAACGTGCTGATTCAGTTACAACCCTCGGACCGCCAAGGCCTCGCGGTTGGATACCGGCGGGCACGCTTAATGCACCATATTACCCGCCAAGCCAGCCGAGTGATGGCGGTGCTGGAGCCGCGCTTAGTTAAAACATTTCACCGCAGTTTTCCCACCCTCAAGGTACAGGCGGCAACGGAAGCAATCGATGAAGGCGCTTTTGATTATGTCATTTCCCCGGATCGGATGTTGGCCCACTTTTTACCAACCGCCCCGCCCCCGGGTGAGACGGGTGATTTCCTAGTGGCAGACCAAGCTCTCGTCGAGCAATTGAGGCAAAAGTACAGGGCGGATTCGCGTAGCCGGAGACACCAGCGACTAATCGGGATTTGCTGGTACAGTTCCCATTTTGCCAAGGAGACCCCAGAAGTGAGTGATTGGGCGGATTTCATCAGACGGACCCAAGCAGGATTCGTCTCCTTGCAATATGGAAATGTGAACTCTCATCTTAAAATTCTGGGCCATGAAAATATAATCGCCGATGAATCCATTGATCAGTTGGTGAATATGGATGACTTTGCGGCCCAAGTCGCCGCCTTGGACGGCGTGATCACCATTGTCAACACGCTGGCCCATGTGGCGGGTGCGCTCGATGTGCCAACTATTGTGGTGCGGGATGATATATTAAGGCGCGAATGGCCAGTAACGCGCGACCGAACACCTTGGTATCCCAGTGTCCGGATTGCAGGAAAGGACGGCAGAGGTTGGGGAGAGGTTTTGGGTGAAGCGGGAGACAAGTTGTGCGAAATAATTGCCGAGCGTAACCAATAACTTGGAAACTATCCGGCGGTGGCATGGTGGCGCATACGATGGATGGGTACGTTCAAAACATATTTCCTAAATAGCTGGAAGTGGCCGAGAATGGAGATGGGAAACCGAGCTTCCCGAGGAACGTACCACGAATTAACCTGCGTTCGCCGCACGCGCTTGTATCCCGCCGCAGTCATCTGCCGGTGCACCGTCCAATCAATAGCCCAATCCTCGATCAGGCAAAGACGCGGACGAAGGCGCTCAAGGGTGGCTCCCTTGAGTACCTCGGACTCGAAACCTTCAACGTCGATCGAAAGGAAATCGATTTGCTTGAGGCCAGCTTTCTTTACAAGGGAATCAAGCGTACGAACAGGCACATGTCGAGTTTCAGAAAACTTGTTGCCGGGCTTGGCTCCGGCGGGGTTGAGGGAAGAGAGGGCATCCTTCCGGTGGGAGACATGGAATTCCGCTTCAGTTCCGTCCAGTTCCGGTGGTCCGCAGGCTACCTCTTCCACGATGGCTGTGCGTTGCTCGCGGAGCTCGCTCGCCCTCTCCGCGAGCGGCTCCACAAGAAGACCGGTCCAGCCCTCGGATTCCAGGGCCCATGTCTGCGAGTCTATTACCGGGTCGTTTGCTCCGACTTCGACAAAGACGCCCGGTTCCTTGCCCAAGTACTTACGAATGAGCGGGATCTCTTGGGTCCCCTTCCTGATGATCGCGGGCGCAAGGAGCCATCTGTATAGCGCTTTTGCGACTCCACCAGATTTAACTGATAACTCTGAATTGTCATGACTCGACATACTACTAATTGCGTGGAATTTATTGATACGGATGTTATTCTAGCATATTCGCCAGAGCTGTGGAAGACCAATCAAGTTTGGCAAACCCGGGCCAGCCTTCGTTGAGATCTTGCGTTCAGAATTTTCGACAACCGAACTGATCCCGCACAGTTCGGAATGATCGATCGCGCAGATTTTTCAGGAAAGTCTGGTTGGGTAAACCCTACAATCTTTAACAAAAACATCAGTCATTCGAAGGTGAATCAAGCCAGAATCATTCTATTTCGCTTGAACACAGTGCTCCGAAGATAGAAATTAAATAATCAGATAAGGATATACACATTTTGAAATCCAGATCCTCAGTTTCACACATTTATGAGCGATTAAAATTGGTCTAAACATGACTCAGAATGGCGGTTTGCATCTAGCTATATGGTTGACGAGTGCCTTGAAATGCCTGCAGTTTGTGGAGAGAATGAAGATGGGTAATGATTTCGTGGCTATGGCCAAGGCAGTGCTCCGGACTGAGATTGACGAATTGCATCGCCTGTCAGACCGGATTGGCCCGGAGTTTACCCAAGCCATCAACATTCTGAAAAAAAGATTGGAAGAACGAAGGAAGATCATCGTGCTCGGTATCGGCAAGTCAGAAAACATCGCCACCAAGATCGCCGCCACGCTGAATAGCACAGGCGCATCAGCTGTCCTGCTAAGTTGCCAAAATGCACTGCATGGCGATCTGGGTGTTGTATCCGAAGGTGATTCGGTTCTAGCCCTAAGCTACAGCGGCGAAACCAGCGAACTGCTCAACCTGTTGCCGCACCTCAAGCAACGTGCCGCATCAATCATCGCTTTCACTGGTAAACTCGATTCCACCCTCGCCGCCAACAGCGACGTGGTACTCGATATCAGCGTGGAAACCGAAGCCTGTCCGCTCAACCTTGCCCCCACCTCCAGCTCCACCAACATGCTCGCCCTCGGCGACGCGCTGGCCATGGTACTCCTGCAGTCCCGCGGTTTTAAGGCCGAGGATTTCGCCCAACTGCACCCCAGTGGCAACCTCGGCCGCCAACTGCTCATCCGCGTCACCGACATCATGCGCCAAGGCGATCAGCTTGCTCGCGTACAACCCAGCGACACCGTGGCTACCGCCCTCACCGCCATGAAACAATGTAAGGCCGGTGCCGTGGTGGCCACCAATGAGCAAGGCCAGTTACAGGGCATCTTCACCCATGGCGACTTTGTCCGCGCATATGAGAAAGACCGCAATATCGCCGACCACCTCATCCGTGATCACATGACAGCAAACCCAGTAACCGTTCAAGGTGACAAACTCGCCGCCGAGGCCGTGATCGAGCTAGGGAAAAACCGCATTGACGAAATTGTCGTTATCGATGCCAAACAAAAAGTGGTAGGCTTAGTGGACGTACAAGACCTTTCTCGGGCACGAATTTTTTAGGTCAGGTCATGGCTAGCCCAGTTCAGCGCAACCCGAAGATACTTCGTCTACTCTTCGTCAAACTCAAGCACATTGGTGACGCATTGCTGCTTACCCCCACACTGGTCGCCACGCGCAGCCAATACCCCGAGGCCGAAATCTGGGTGGTGGTTCGCCAAGGTACCGAGGGTATCCTCGCTGGGTGCACCGCCATCGACCACCTCATTACAGTCGCCCCAAACGAAAATGATCAGCGTGGCTTCGGTAGCCTTTGGCGCGATTTAAGCACACTGCTGCACATACGCCGGCAACGATTTGATTACGCGTTTGATTTGTCCGATGGTGATCGGGGTCGCTGGATGGTTGGGTTATCCCAAGGGACACAGCGCTGTATTTCCGCCACCAAGCGGCCAATCAACCTATGGTGTGACCAGTGGATCACACAGCGGACGACCACTCCTTGGAACAGGGGTCACCGAGTGGAGAAAGATCACCTCATGGTTTCGGAATTCCTACCTTTGGCAGGAGAAATCCCATCTCTAAATTATGACGAAGCCCAAACCAAGATTCCTCCGTCCATGCAGAGGGTTAATGATTTTGTGGTGATCCACCCTGGCTCCCGCTGGAGAAAAAAAAGATGGCCACTCGACCACTGGCTGATATTGGGCAAGGCTTTGTTAGAACACACAAACACCCTTGTAATCAGCAGCGGCCCCGCTGAGGACGAGCGGAAGTTGGCCGATCAACTCACCTCCGAGATTGGACCCGAACGCGTGATTAATTCCGATGGCCAATGGTCTTGGGCTGAATTGGCCGGCTGTCTGCAACTAGCTCGAGCCTATGTGGGGCTTGATACCGCCGCTACACACTTAGCTGCCGCCTGCCAATGCCCTATTACCGCCATGTATGCCTACACGATTATGGAACAATGGAAACCTTGGCGCGCCAAGTGCCAACTATTCCACCCCCGCCAATGGCTCAATTCTTGGGAGGAAGTCCTCGAAACTCCCCCCAGTGAAATCATGCGCGCGCACCAGCCGGAAAAAGTACTTGCCGCAACTCGCGAAATCATGCGCGCACCCGTGCCTGATCAGGCCGGATAACCTTGGGGAAACCGCTGGTGCCAGAGCCAGGCAGTCTCCACGATGGTCCGAATTTCTGTGTGTGCCGCCTGCCAACCCAGTTCCGCGCTGGCCTTGGTCACGTCGGCCACCAGTTCGGGAGGATCGCCGGGGCGTGCGGGTTGCTCTTCCACGGGGATGGCGTGGCCCGTCACCTCGCGACAAGCAGTCAATACTTCGCGGACGGAATCACCGTGGCCACGGCCGAGGTTGAAGGGACCGCTGATGCCCGGGCGCAGGGCCAATGCATGGGCGGCGGCGAGGTCGGACACGTGAATGTAATCGCGAATACAGGTGCCGTCGGAGGTGGGATGATTGGTGCCGAACAGAGAAAAGGTTTCGCGTTGGCCGAGGGCAGTTTGAAGCAGGCAGGGAATGATGTGGGTTTCGTGCCGGTGATGTTCTCCGAATTGTTTGCTGGCACCGGCGGCATTGAAGTAGCGTAGAGCCACGCATTCCATACCCGTGGCTTGGGCCTGCCATTCCATCGTCTGTTCCATCATAAGTTTGGATGCACCGTAAGGATTCACCGGTTGGCATGGGGCGGTCTCCGTTATCGGCACGGTTTCCGGCTCGCCATACACGGCACAGGTGGAACTAAAAATAAATTTCCCTACTTTCGCTGCCTCCGCGGCTTTCAATAGGGTGATGCCGTTTGAGGTGTTGTTTTGAAAATATTTGAAGGGGTCTTCCATCGATTCCCCCACCAAAGCACTACCGGCAAAATGCAGCACCACTTCCGGGCGCGCCTTAGTCATCAACGCATCCAGCAGAGCAGGGTCGCCAATGTTCCCCTCGCAGAACTGCGCGCCCGGCGCCACGGCGGCACGGTGTCCCACGGACAGGTCATCCAACACCGTCACCGCATGGCCTTCGGCCAGTAGGCGCTCCACGCACACGCTGCCCACATAACCGGCACCGCCTGTCACGAGTGTTCTCATTGGGCGACAAGCAAATCAGACGGCATAGCGTGTAGTCAAAGGGTTAATCCCTGGTAAAGCAAATGGTATTCCTCGGCCACCTCGGCCCACGAACGGGTGGGAGGAAATGCATCCGGCGGTTGGGACAGCATTCCGCGCGCGGCGGCGGTCCAAGGCTGCACTGGCGCAGTGTGGGGCAGGGCACGCCCCGCCGCGCCCATGTCGGCGGACGCACCGGTGGCTTCGGAGACAAGCACCGGAATGCGCCGCGCCAAAGCCTCGGCCACTACCATACCGTAGGCTTCGAGTTTAGCGGGGTGAACCAGCAGGCTGATTCGACTATAAAAATCATTGGGATCGTTCACCCAACCGAGCAGCTCCACGCGAGTTTCCAAACCCACAAGGAGGCGGGTGATTTCTTCGCGAGGCACGCCGGCGATCACCAACCGAGCGTCCGGCATGGCTCGGAGCATTTCCAACACGCGCGGCAGCCCCTTGCGTTTCCACTCTCGCCCGATAAACCCCATCACCGGACCCGTTTCCCTTGTCGCGATGGGTTCCGGCAACTCCACGCCTGGGCGAATAGGGTCCGCCAGCCGTTCCGCCCAACGAGTATGCACGGCAGCCAGTTGCACACGAACCGGCGCGGAGACGGGCACCATCGCTCGCAAAGCTGAGCCCGCCATGGTGCGACGCTCAAGCCAGCGGTTGACGTGCCAGGTAGGATCCAGTCGTTTGTGCAGTGCCCGCTCGCCCGCGCCATGAGCGGTGGAATGAAAGGTCCCCACTTCCGCGCAGGTGACCATTTCATGGCTGTGCCAAATTTCATTCTTGCGGCTTTGCATCTTGCGCTGCGCTGCCACACGCCGGGCAAATCGAAGGTAATGCAGCCAGCGCGGCTTGGGGCGCATTTTCCCAAGAGCTGTCACGGCAACGCCTCTGATGGCTTCTGATTCATCCGTCTCGCACACCACGGCCACGGCGAGGCTGCGCGCGGCGAGGGCGCGGGTCAACTGCCAGGCGTATCCCTCCAGCCCGCCGACTGGGCCAAACCGACGAACAATTTGTATTATCCGCATGGCTCAGGAGATGGGCTGATGCGTACTCAACCCGGACTGGCAACGCACCCGACCCGATTCGAGGGTGGCTTGCAGCCGGTCGTGGTTGGCGGAAAGCTCGGTGCGCGAGGTTTCCCGGTGGTTCAGATGATGAACAATCGCCCGGCCGTAAACGAATTTTCGAGGGCGGCCTAGGTTATAGAGGCGATTGCCCAGATCGGAATCTTCCAGCCCCCAGCCCTCGTACTCCTCATCGAACCCATTGATTAGGATCAAGTCCTCACGCCACACCCCCATGTTGCAACCAACAATACCGCGTTGAGTTTGATTGCGATACACAATGGGCCAAGGCCAGCGAATGCCCTTGAACAAACCACTGGCGCGAGCACGCAACCAACAGGTCATAAACCTGTTTCGAAGGGGTTGAAAACTAGGGGAAAATTGTTCGGTTAAAAAACTACGCCGCCCCTGCACCCAGTAGCCAGATTCGGCTAATTCCTGATGGTCACGAATAAACTTTCGATGCGGCACGCAATCGCCATCGAGCAAAACAATATACTCTCCCCGCGCTTGTTGGATTGCCTCGTTGAGAATAATGGTCTTTCGGAAGCCCAGATTCTTATGCCACAAATGCCGTAGGGATAATGGCAATTCCCGGGTCAGCTTGTCTACAACGGACCGGGTCAAACCGGCCGAACCATCATCGGCCAGCATCACCTCCAGCGGCTGAACCACTTGTCCCGCAACGCCAGCCAACACCTTGGTCAATGCGCCAGGCCGGTCGTACGTACTGATGATCAGTGAGATACTAGGATGAATCATGGGGATTGGACGATGGCGGCTTGGCGTACAGCGCGGTCAGCAGGGCGAAGAGCATACCCTCGCGGGAGTCTAAAATAAAGGAATTGAAGCAGCAGCCCACCGATAGCCACACCACCATGCCCTGTGCCAGCCAACGATCCATTCCCTCCCATCGTGCGGCGGCTTGCCACAAGGCCCAAAAGAGGGCCAGTAAAATCCCTACGCCAACCAACCCCGATTGTACACCCACCATCAGGTATTCGTTGTGCGGATTGGCCGTCACCACTTGGTTTGTGCCAGCCACATGCATGGCGTATTTTTCGTGGAACCGCCCAGTGCCATGGCCCAGCACCGGCGCTTGACTGAGGAGAGCAAGGCTGTTGCGGTAAAATTGCAGGCGCTCGCCAGTGGGCGTGAAGGTGATTTTCCCGTTCAACATTTCTTGCACTGCTTTCACATCCCCTTGGGTGGCGGTGCGAAACATGGGTGAAACTGCAAACGCAAACACCACCACGGCTATGAGACCACCAGCCATCACTGCGAGTTTGGCACGACGCATCGTTTGCAAACCGAAGAGCAATCCCAACGACAGCACGAGCACTACGCCGGTAGAGGAATCCACAAGGAAAAATAAATTCGCCAGCACCAGCGCCACCAACGCGAGGATGCCGTTCATCCCGGTTTTATGATGATAATGCATCAGCCAAAATACCAACCATGCCATCAATGCTCCATGCGTGAGGCTGCTAGAGAGCACGGCGTTGCCGTGTTTCATTGGCAATATTCCCGCCGCTTGCATGAAGCTGATTTGCATAGCGAGCATGAGGCCGATGGCGAGGGCGGTCACGGCTCGCGTGCGGTTGGGCAGGGCGGAGGCGAGACCCATGTAAATAATGATCAGCGCGAGCTCGCGATATTTTTTCCAGATGCCGAAGGCTTCACTGCCGCCGCCGTAGATGCCCGCCACGCCGAGCCACGCGAACAGCACCACGCACAACAGCGCCACGCGGTTTTCGCGCAACAATTTTGGCACACCCCGCCAGCCGCACAGCATCAGCCACGCCACCACTGCCAGTGCCGGGAACACGCCAGTGCACAGTGCATTGGAAAGCGGGATGGTGAAGCCGATCAGGACGAGGCTAATTTCGCCAAGGCGTTCGCCGCGGGATTGCCAGCAGGGTTGGGTTGCAGTTTGGGTCGTCACTCCTTGGAAGATTGGTGGAGGTTTTGCGCCTATTTTTCAAGTCTAATCCCGTGCGAGGTTGCTTTTAGCGCGCTGCGAACTACCCTGTACGGATGCGCGTTTTAATTGTTTTCCTTACCACAGCCTTGGCGACACACGCGGCGATTCAGCAGCATTTCGAACTGCATCACGTCAATCAATTCACCGTCACTTCAAGCGGTAAAACGGTGGCGATCTATGGCGCGGTGAAGGGGACGGGCACGGTTCTGCTCACGCATCATCGGCGGGATGCTCACGGAAAGTTGGCGGGCGCAATCGTTGCGCCGGAGGCGGAGCGCGTGCACTTTGAAAAGGCACGCGAGTTTTGGGAGGGATTCGCGAAGAAGCGATTTCATTATTACGCGCAGCAATCCACGAAGGTGCCAGTGGAGCCGGTGGTAGTGCGGCGATGGGTGAAGAAGGGCGATGTGGTGACGGTGGGCGCGGTGCGGTTGAAGGTGCTGGGCACGCCGGGGTTCACGCGCGGGGCTGTGTCGTACGTGGGCACGGTGGAGGGCCGGCGCGTGGGGTTCACGGGCGACTTGATTATGGGCGATGGAAAAATTTTTGATTTGTATAGTTTTCAGGATGCCATCCCGACGGCGAAGGTGGGCGGCTATCACGGCTACGGAGGACGGTTGGCGGACTTGATTTCCAGCCTTCAAAAATTGCGGGCGGCTAAGTTGGATGTGATTTATCCCGCGCGCGGGCCGGTCATTCGTAAGCCGAACGCAGCCATCGACCAGCTGATCGCTCGGGTGCGCGCACTGTATCGCAACTATCTTTCGACCAACGCATTGCACTGGTATTTCAAAGAGGAGCGCATGCGTATTTGCGGTGAGCGCGTGCTGGGCAAGGGCGCAGAAATCGAGCTGATGCCTTATTGTCTGCACGTAAAAACGCCGGGATGGATTATCGAATTTTCCACCAGTCGCATCATTGTGGCGGATAACGGACACGGGTTTCTGCTGGATTGCGGTGGGCAACGGCAGTTGGATTTCGTGAAAGATTTGGTGGCCCGTGACGTGGTGAAAAAAATCGACGGCATTTTCCTCACGCACATACATGATGATCACTCGCAAATGGTAAAGGCGGCGGCCGAGTTTTTTAAATGCCCCGTGTACGCCACCACTGAATACGCTGACGTGGTGGAAAACCCCGGCCGTTATCTGATGCCCGGCCTCACCGAAAACGCGGTGCCTCGCGTGATGGCGATGGAGGATGGCGCGAAACTGAAATGGAACGAGTACGAGTTGACGTTTCGTTTTTTCCCGGGCCAAATGTTTTACCATGGCGCGTTGCTGGTGCAGCGGCCCAAGTCGAAGCCGGTGTTTTTTATTGGCGACTCCTTCGCGCCTTCGGGCATTGATGACTATTGCCTTCTCAATCGCAATCTTGTGCATCCGGATACCGGTTACGGGAGGTGCTTTAAAATCATCCGTCAACTGCCCCAGGACACTTGGCTCATCAACCAGCACGTGCCGCATGTGTTCCGATTTTCTGAAAAGGAACTGACCTTTCTCGAAACGCGCTACGCGGAGCGCAAGCGAATTTTGCGCGAGTTGTTGCCGTGGGATGATCCAAACTACGGCATCGATGAACGATGGGCCACGTTTTATCCGTACGGCAGTACGCTGCGCCCCGGCGAAACGCGCGAGGTGGAGGTGCGGCTCATCAACCACTCACCTGCGCAGCGGAAATTCACTGTGACTCCGCGCGGCCATCGGGGTGTTGAGGTTTTGTCCAAGGCAATTTCCATCACGCTGCCATCGCGTGGTGAAGGCGCGGTGAAGGTGGAAATCCGCGCGCCAAAAGAGCCGGGTGTGTATGTCATCACGGCCGATGTGGATTCCAAAGGCATGCACTTCCACGATTGGGTGGAAACGGTGATGGAAGTGAAATAACTCGTTGAAGCTTCCGAAAGTCGTGCGATTCAGCTATAAAACGCGCCCGTGAATCCCCTTCGAGTCATTGCCTTGGCCTGGTTCTGCGTAGCGGCATCCGTCGTGGCACATCCCATTTCCATGAGCAACACCGTGGCAAATTGCCGCGAGAACGAGGTGCTCGTGGAAATGCGCGTGATGCTTGAGGATCTCGTGCTCTTTCACGGGCTCAAGGCCAATAGCGATACAATCTTCAGTGCCACAGACCTGCTCATGGCGGCCAAAAAGCACGATGCATTTTTGTTGAAACATTTCACAGTGCGCGATGCCCGGGGGCGGTTACTCAAGGGCGAGGTGGATCGCCGCGATGATACCGTTATCTCGGATGACGGCGTGCCATCAGAGAAGCTAATGAAGCTCACTGTCGTGTATCTTCTCAAGTTCACCCCCGTAGAAAACAAGCCCGCCTTCCTCACCTTCACCCAAAACTTTGGCGGCGAAAAATCGGTTGTGCCTTCCATCATGGAATTCATGGTGCTGCAAACCGGCGTGTGGATTGAAAAACCTGTGCAGCTCCAGCCCGGACAGCCGCACACCGTGGCGCTGGACTGGGAAAACCCGCCTGACCAAGCCCCGCAAAACTGGCGCGAACTGCGCAAGAAACGCGCCGAGGAATTCCAGAAACGCCTCGGCATCACGAGTTACAGCGGGCTGTACTCGTACATTTATTTGACCGACCGCGAAGTGCGCCACGAAATTTTGATGCCACTACTCACCTTCGAAAAATGGCTGCCGCTCACCCGCGCCAATCCGGCATTTCTCGAAGTCGCTGAACAGGAAGCCGCGCGCCAAAAAGTTGCCGAATGGTTTCGTGGTCGCAACCCCGTGGAAATCGACGGCGTGCCCGTGAAGCCCATTCTGCAGCGACTTCAGTTTTTCGGCCTCGATATCCGCGATTTTGCGGAGAACGCCGAACCCCGCCGCGTGAGCGCCTATCAAGCGCGGCTCGGCATCATTCTGAAATACCCCGCCAAAGCTCCGCCCAATCGCGTGCGTTTGACGTGGGATTCCTTCCACGAAGCCGCTCCCTTCCTTCGCTCAGTGGTGTACGACCACGAAAAAGATCCAACCGAGGAATTCTTCGTGCGCGACCAACCGCGCTGGGAATGGACTCGCGAAGGCAACCCTCCGACCGCGCATGATTTTAAATTACCCAACCTCGTGGTGACCTCAAAAAGATCATCGATCAATTTAATGGCCGCCCTGCTACTCGCGCTAGCGGTGTACATCGGAATTTCGCGCGCATCGACTTTAGCGTTTGGCGGCGCGCTGGTCGTTGGCGCAGGCGTGCTAGCCATTGTTAGTATTTCAAATACGCCCACATCAAAAGCCGGAATCGTAACCAAACATGCCGCCACCCTGCTGCAAAATATTTACCGCGCTTTTGACTACAATGAAAAGAGCGACGTGTACGATGCGCTGGAACATAGCGTGACGGGCGATCTTTTGGAAGAATTGTTCTTGAAAATCCAATCTGGCCTGCGCATGCAGGAGCAGGGCGGCGCGGTGGCGCACGTGAAGCGTGTGCGCATCATGCGAATCGCGTCTGGCAAAAATACTAAAGACGAACGCGTGCCACTCGATTGCACTTGGCGCGTCATCGGCACGGTGGAGCATTGGGGGCACATTCACACGCGCGAGAATGAGTACACCGCACGCATCCTCCTCAGTACGACTCCAGAAGACCGCGGACGAATTGTGGCGTTTGAGGTGACGGATGAAAAACGCGTGCGCTTCGAAACCGGCATCCGACAATTTGAGGATCGATAATGCATCATGCGCGTTACGATTGAAAATCTTGAATTCGAATACGGTCCGGGGCGCTTCCGGTTGTGTATTCCTGATTTACAAATCGAAGCGGGCACGCGCATGGCCTTCGTGGGGCCGAGTGGCTCGGGTAAAACAACGCTGCTGCGGTTGATCGCGGGTATCGTCACGCCGCAATCAGGCACGGTGACCATCGGTGAAGTGCCGGTGAACGAACTGGCCGATGCCGGCCGGCGCGCATTTCGCATTCGGCACGTTGGCTTTGTGTTCCAAGATTTTCGGTTGGTGGAGCACCTCGACGTGCGCGAAAATATTTTGCTGCCCTATCGCCTCAACGATGCGCTTCCGGTTTACGATTCCATCGAGTCGCAGGTGAAACAGCAGGCCAAACGGCTCGACCTTGCGGACAAGTTGGATTCGCCAGTAGACGAGTTGTCGCAAGGCGAACAACAACGTGTCGCCATTTGCCGTGCGCTGTTGCCACGCCCCGATCTGTTGCTGGGCGATGAACCCACCGGCAATCTTGATCCGAAAAACAAGGACCGCATTCTCGACCAACTTTTCCAACAAGCCGAAAGCGCTGAGGCCACGCTTGTGATGGTGACACACGACCACGCGCTGCTGGATCGCTTCGACCGCGTGGTTGATTTTACTAAATTTCAGAAACAGGAGGCCCTGAATGAATAGCTTGTGGCTGGCTTGGCTGTACCTGCGGCGACGGCGTGTGGCGGCTGGCGTGATGGTGGCCGGCGTGGCGCTGGCGCTGTACCTCCCACTGGCAACGCATTGGGCGGCGAATGCATTCGACGAAACACTGGGCGCGCGCGCGGCGACCACGCCAATGATTGTGGGCGCGCGCGGCAGTCGGTTTGATCTTGTGCTGCACGGACTGTACTTCCGCGCGCACAGTGAGGGCACCGTGGCGCACGGAGAATTCACCGCGCTGCGCGATGCGGGGCACGGACGTGTGATTCCGCTGCACGTGCAGTTCACCGCGGGTGGACAGCCGGTGGTCGGAACGTCGCTGGATTATTTTGAGTTCCGAGAATTGCAAATGGCGCGTGGCGAATCGATGATGCTTTTGGGTGATTGTGTACTGGGAGCTAATGCTGCGAGTGAGTTAAGCCTCAGTCCTGGCGATAAGTTGAAAACCGACCGCAAAAACCTTTTTGATCTCGCGGGCGATTATCCACTGCAACTTAACGTGACCGGCGTGCTTTCCGCCACAGGCACGGCAGATGATGAAGGGGTGTTTGTGGATGTGAAAACGGCGTGGATTATCGCGGGCCACGGCCACGGGCATGATGAAAGTAAATATAACGCCACGAACTCACTTAGCGCGAAAATGGTGAAAACGTATTTGGAAATCACGCCGAAAAATATGGGTACGTTTCATTTTCACAGCGATACCACCGCGCTGCCGCTCACGGCTATTCTCGTGGAACCGATGGACGCCAAGGAAACAGCGATGGTGTTGAGCCGTTATCAACATAGCGACCAACTGCAGGCACTCAAGCCGCCAGTTATCGTCAATGAAATGATGGGGATGGTGATGCGGGTGCGACAGTTTCTCGATGCGAACTACGTGATGGTAGCGGGCGCGATGGGAATGCTGCTGTCGCTGATTGTCGCGCTGTCGCGCCGGCTCCGCTCGCGGGAAATGCAGACGCTCTTTTTACTGGGCTGTAGTCGCGGCACGCAGTATTCTTTGCAGGCGGCGGAGCTAATAATTATTTTTATCGCCGCCTTTGCTCTCGCTCTCGTCGCCGCGTGGACCACGGTGGGGTGGGCGCGGGATTACTTGAACACACTTGCCGGATGAAACAGCTTGTGATCCTCATTTCGATTTTTGTGATCGGCTGCAAACCGACGGTGAATGCTCCCGCACAGCGATCGGGCAAGCCGCGCGTGGCCGTAGTGAATTATCCGCTGGCGTATTTTGTGGAACGAATTGCGGGCGATTTGGTGGAAGTGCATTTCCCGAAGATCAAGGGGGATCCGGCATTTTGGAAACCAACGAATGCAGAGGTCCGGGAATTTCAATCTAACGATTTGATTCTACTCAATGGCGCTTCGTACGCGAAATGGACGGCGTGGTCTTCACTGCCGGGTTCGCGTACGATAAACACCAGTGCGGCGTTTCGCGATGCGTTCATCGCGGTGAAAGCCGATACAGTACATCGGCACGGCAAGGACGGCGAACACAGCCACACAGGCATGGCGTTCACTACTTGGCTGGATTTCAAACAAGCCCAACAACAAGCCGCCGCGGTGCATCGTGCACTGGCCGATTTATTGCCAACGCACGACGAAACCCTCGCGAACAATTTTGCCGGGTTGCAGCGTGATTTGGTTTCGCTGGATGCGGATTTGCGAGGCATCGCCGCCGATTTGGGAGACACGCCGCTACTGGGGTCGCATCCTGTCTACCAATACTTGTCGCGCGGTTATGGTTTGAAAATTCGCAGCGTGCACTGGGAACCGGATGCAATGCCCGATGCCGAAGGCTGGACAGAACTGGCGGTACTGCGCAAAACACATCCGGCAAGAGTGATGCTCTGGGAAGATGTGCCGGGCAAATCTATCGTGCTCGAACTCAAGACACAAATGATACGCAGTGTGGTTTTTGCTCCGTGCGCCAATCGATCCGGAAACGGAACGGATGATTGGTTGAAGGTGATGCGGGCAAATCTGGTAGCGTTACGCTCGGCAATTAGCGCTGAGTAGCTTTTCTTGCCGATAAGTTGTTCACAGATTAACGGCTCCGTGTGAGCAATGTAGGGTTGGTCCGTGAGTATTCTGCCGCATACTCACGGCGAGGAGGAGGTAGGTGTTGGTTTTTTTCACAACCCGCACGAGTATTGTTGCCATGCCAATGATGGGGCACCCAAGATGGGTGAAGAGGCATTCCTTTTCCAATGATCCGCGACTAGTATGAAAAAACTGGTGCTTGCACTTTGCTGCGTGACGGGGTTGCTGGGGACGCCGAGTGCTCGGGCCTTTGTCATGATCGGCCCGATGGATGTTGCTGAAGTATCCAGTGGCGGCATCGACTTCAACTATACGGACGACTTGGGCGGGCCGAAGGATCTCAAGACGTTTTTCCGGTGGAATACCCCAATGCTTACGTACGCGTTTGATGCGAGCTTCATGCAATATTTCGGGCTCGAGGGACGCGAGGCAGTTAAGGAAGCGTTTACGATTGTAAATGATTTTTTCGAAAATGATGACTACTCGGGTGTAAGTGCTCTGGATTACACAGAGCACGGGTTTCGCAGTAATTACAATACCACGTGGGAAAATCGCACTGCGAAAGAGGCAGGCATTATCGACCTTAAGAGCCTCGTGCTAGGCATGGTGGTGAACCAGCTCGGCTTGGGCAATCCACACCGTTATGCGTTTGGTGCGCGCGCAATCACCACCAACGCTGCGGGCACTCAATTGAATTTCAATGTGCGCCTCCGTAATTTTGATCCCATTACCTTCAAGCCCACGTCGGTGATCAACGGTGTGACTTATAGCTATCGGTTAATTCATGACGCGCCGCCCTCGGCGGGTTTCACCGTGGCACCCACCTTTGCGGACATGGAGGAATTCACCACCGATACCAGTGGTAATGCGTGGACTTCCGTAGCGGGCATCGTGGACGCGTTCTATGGCAACACAGCGATTTACTGGACGGATCAGCCCACGCTATTTGGGTTCGGAATGTTTTACAGCGGCAAATACGCAATGGGCGGTCAGTACAAACCACGCCACGCACTCACTTATGATGACGCGGGCGGACTACATTATCTTTATAGAAAGGGCAATATTGTATATGAAAATCTCGATCCCAATGTGGCGCTGATAGTTCCGGCTAATTTCCTTCCGACTTATGCGATTCCCGTTTTTCCCAATGGCAGTCCGCGACAGTATCCGGATCCTTCGGGCACAACGGGTGCATTCATCCCCCGTAGAAACTCAGGTATTATTCCCGGACTGCCCATCACTTCCTCCCTGCCGGCGCAAGCTCCGCCGGCCTTGGTGGATGTGGCGCTGCGCGGAGGCATGGATAAGATGCAGTTTATCGAACAGCCTTTTGACTCATTTCTAGGCATTACCTTTACTGCCACCAACCATATTTGGACTGACCGGTTCGTGAGCACGAATGGTCAAAATGTGGCAGGCTTAAACAATACAACACCGGGGGCATCCGCATATATCGGTATTCCCACACTAGCTTGGTTCGAGCAAACAGTTGGCCGAGGAATTTTTCAACCGGATATAATTTTTGTAGCCGATGAGCTAGGGGTCTCACCTGATGGTGTGCCCATCGCATTCAACCGTACGGATAGCACGGCTTGGATTGATAACTACACCAACAACTTGGGCCCCGTGCAGGTGCTCACCACCAATGTAGGGCCGGGTCTAATTGTGGGCCCCATGCAATACACCTTTACCAAACTAGGCGAGGGATTTGAAGTCATCTGGAGCGGTGAAGCCAGCGTGGTGGGCAATACCGATTCTTATTCGCTGTGGGGCCATATTAAAGGGCCAGGGCCGAATGATGTGGTGACCTTCCCAAATGACGCACAGATGCATATCCTCGAAAACGTACTTACTCCCGCCACCGCCGTACCCACCATCACGCGAATTTATGATTCCGGACAGGACGACATCCTTACCCGCACACAGGAAAGTCTCACCATTGAGGGGCAGTTACTCAATTCTGTAGAACACATTCAAATCATGAACGGCAACTTGGTAGTGCAAACTATAAGCGGTTCTCAGGTTCAAACATTTATTAAGTCGCATCAACAAATCGTCATACCGGCCGGCGTTATTGATGAGCTTGCCGAGGGCGCCTCCGGCACACGCACGGTGCGTGTATGGAATACGCTCGGTGCTAGCACCGCATCCACAGATACAATTGGCATCTACACTGGCTTGCCAGTTATCACCGGCACTAGCCGGGACAACCTCACCTTTGACCGTACCCAAACACTAACAGTTTACGGTTACGGCTTCAAAAGCTCGCAAATCTCTGGCGCCAGTGACGGCAACTCCACACTCACTTATTTCCGCGTGGAAAAATCGGATGGTACGATGGTGTACCCTGCCAGTGGGAACAGCACAGAGGTTGCGTTTGAGATCCGGTCTGACACCGAGGCAGTTCTGCCGCTTAGCGCCATTAACAGCAACATTGCCGATGGTTCATACCGCCGACTTCGAGTGGCCAGAGGCGGCGGCACCTCAGAACTCACCGCCACCAACAGTGTGGCACTTATTTCAAATATTACCACCAAGCCCGTGATCGCCACACTAGGCCAGTTGCTCGACAGCAACTTCCGACGTGATGAAGCGATCGACATAAACGGCAGCGCCCTCAACACCGCTTATCGAATTGAATTGGTCAATACCGACGGCAGCTCACTTTCACCGGTAATGAAGGTAGATCTCCCCGCTGCGGGTGTGACTGTAGATGACAACGGTTCGCGCATCCAAATATCACGTGATGTATTTTTCACTACTCAGGCGGACGGAAACGCTACGGACAAACAATTCAAAGTATTTAACATAGTGGGCAACACCGACCTTAATTCTACGCTAGCCTTTAATGTAAACGCCCAGCCCACGGTGCTTTTTGTAGCGGGCTTTACAACACCCAACACGTTTAACCGCGATGCCACCACTGGCGATGATGTCACCATCACCGGCACTAACCTAAAGAATGTAAACGCTATTGTGATGGTGGATGAAAACGGCAGTGCACTGTCCAACACGCCCGCTGTTACACTGCCAAACCCGGGCGTAACCGTGACCGACAACTCCATTGTCATCGATACCCAAACCGCGCAATTCCTCAATGGCAGCGACGGTGACTCCAGCGCCAATTCTCTCTACCGCCGTTTTGCCCTCACCGGCCCACGCACCACGGTTTACACAGCACAGGATCAGCGTTTCTATGTTGGCGTGCCCCCCAAGTACACCAGCTACAGTGGGCTCACTACCAGTTCCACTTCAGATGCGGTTAACTACCGTCGTGACAACAACACATTCACCGTCAACGGCTCTGGTCTCGGCGTAATTTCCTCCGTGGAAATCGTGGATATCAACGGCAATACCATCGCAGCCAACACCAGCATTGATACCACCACCGGTGCCACTTATGTGAACAATACTCAATTCACTATCGCGGCCAACTCCTTCCCCAACGCTAACTTAGTGGACGCTGCGAGCAACAGCACCCGCCGGATGAAAATCACTACGCCCTTTGGCATCGTGGTGAGTGACAATAATTCCAGTGGCACCTTCAGCGTAAGTGCCACACCCGCTTACCTAGGCAACGCCGCGGCTACTTTCGCTGGTGGCGGCTACGATGGTGGCAGCAATACCTACGACCTCAGCACAGGTAACCTCGTCATCAACGGCAGCAACTTCCTCGGCGTGAAGACCATTCGTTTCGAGGATAATTCTACTGACCCAGACTCTAATGGCACTGTGTTCATCACATCCACAATCGACCCCGCAGCACCACCCGCTGGCATTACGTTCAACAGCACTGGCACGCAAATCTCAATCACCAACACCTATATCAGTGATAACAATTCCAGTTGGGCCGACGTGAATGCTACCAACCCGCGCGTAATCCGCCTCATCACAGCGGCCGATCAAAACGGCACCTCGCAGCAAATCAACACGCAGCCCTAAACCGGCACGACTTCCTAATGGCCGTTCCATTGCTTGATGTTGCTGCCCAAAACCTCGCACTGGAAGCTGAGCTTCAGGATGCCTTCACGCGCGTACTACATTCAGGCCGGTATATTCTTGGCGAGGAAGTATCTTCTTTTGAAAATGAAAGCGCCACGTGCTGTGGCACCGTCCACGGCATTGGCGTTTCTTCCGGCACGGATGCACTATTGCTCGCGCTGATGAGCCTCGGTATTGGGCCGGGAGATGAAGTGTTGTGCCCGTCCTTCACTTTCTTCGCCACCGCCGGCAGCATCGCGCGCACGGGTGCCACACCGGTGTTCGTCGATTCCCACGCGAATACTTTCAACCTCAACGCCGAGGACGCTCACGGCAAAGTCACCGAACGCACCAAAGCCGTTCTCCCTGTTCACCTTTTTGGACAAGCCGCCGACATGACCGCCATTGGTCAACTCGCCAAAGCGCACTCGCTACACATAATCGAAGACGCCGCGCAAGCACAAGGCGCCACGTGGGAAGGCATCCCCGTTGGCGGCATGGGTGACTTCGGCGCGTTCAGTTTTTATCCCACCAAAAACCTCGGCGCACTAGGCGATGCCGGTCTGCTCACCACCAGCAACGACACCCTCGCCGAACGCGCCCGCGTGCTACGCAACCACGGCATGCAGCCCAAATATCATCACGCCCACGTCGGCGGCAATTTCCGTCTTGATGAACTCCAAGCTGCACTGCTCCGTGTGAAACAAACCAAGCTAGACGAATGGATCGCCCTTCGCACCGGCAATGCAGCGCAATACCAATCCCTTCTCGCCGGCACCCCCGACCTCATCCTACCCGCCGCCGCGCCCGGCCATTCGTGGAATCAATTCACCGTCCGCCTCCCCAACCGCGAGCGCCGCAACGCCCTAGCCGCCCACCTGCGCGCCGCCGAAATCGGTAACGAAATTTATTATCCCGAAGCTCTCCACCAACAACCCTGCTTCGCCTATCTCCCAACCGCCACCTGCCCTGTCGCCGAGCAACTCGCCGATCAAGTCCTCAGTCTCCCCGTCTTTCCCGAAATGACCGAAGACCAAGTCGCCGAAGTCACTCAATCCGTCAGCACATTTTGCGCATAAGCACACCTCCGGTGCGGTAAGTTCATTGGAATTTTTGAAGCGCTCTATTCGGACGAAGTTGGTTTGTAGTTCGGAAGTAACTCACACAGCCACGCACGCGCAGCGTCATCATCAAAATTACCGCCCCGTTGCAGAGCGGTTTCCAGTACTCGCCAATCCGTTGCGGTCAGGGCCGCGCCGGTGATGCGTTGAATTTTTGGATGATCGGTGTTGGTCAATTGTTCATCGGCCGTGTGAAGTTCTTCGTGCAGTTTTTCGCCCGGGCGAAGCCCTATGAATTCGATGGCGATGTCCGTTCCCGGTTCACGACCGGTGAGTCGGATCATATCCTCCGCTAATTCCGCAATACGTACGGGTTCGCCCATATCCAAAATAAACCGGTCGCCGCCCGCGCCCATCGCCGCGCTGCGTAGCACTAAGCCGGCGGCTTCGGGAATGCTCATAAAAAACCGCGTCACTGCCGCATCGGTCACCGTCACCGGCCCGCCCAGTTCGATTTGTTTTTGAAAAATCGGAACCACGCTGCCTGACGAGCCGAGCACATTTCCAAACCGCACCGAAATAAACCGCGTGGCACTGCCCTCCAACGCGTGCCCTTGCAGCACTCGCTCGGCCAACGCCTTGGTGGCACCCATCACGCAGGAAGGAATCACCGCTTTGTCAGTGGAAATCAAAATGAACCGCCCCGCGCCGTGTTTCGCCGCCTCGGCAGCGAGTCGATGCGTGGCCAGCACGTTGTTGCGAATAGCCACCCCCGGTTGGCGTTCCATCAGCGCCACGTGCTTGAACGCAGCAGCGTGAAAAATCACATCAGGCGAATGACGCTCCAACGCAGCAACCATCGCGGGTGTATCCTGCACGTCGATCAACTCAGGAATGGCTTTGATAGCGCTTCCGATCTCTGAGTAGATTTCAAATAACTGAAATTCCGAACGCTCCACCAAAATCAATTTGGTCGGCCCAAGATGGGCGAGTTGACGGCACAACTCCGAGCCAATGCTACCGCCCGCGCCGGTGACTAGCACGGTTTTACCCTCCAAAAATTCCCGCACCGTTTCCGTGCCGAGATCCACCGACTCACGACCGAGCACATCGACAATCTCCACCGGTCGTAATGCCGTGACCATATCACCCACCGCCAGCTGGCTCATCGAGGGAACCGTCCGGCAACGCAAACCCAATTCATCCAGCAACTCAACCACTTCTCGCACCCGCGCACCCGGCGCGGATGGCATCGCAATAATCACTTCGTCCACACCAAACACATTGCCCCCATTGCTTTCACGTAAATCTTCCGCCGCGCCCACCACCGGCACCCCATGAATTTGCGTACCGTGTTTGCGTTTAGCATCATCGAAAAAAACCACCGGTCGTAGTGTGGCTTTACTTTGCAATTCCCGTGCCAACGCCGCGCCCACTTCGCCAGCACCCACAATCGCCACGCAAGTGCCCGCTTGCTGCACACCTCTGCTTCCCGTTCCCTGCCGTACCAACCGGAAGCCCAATCTACACGCCGCCAACCCAAGAAAACTCAAAATGCCATCGAGTACAATCACCCCACGTGACATTTCGCCCACCACATCCACCGCGTACCATTGGCCAAAAAGCCCAAATGTCACTACGCCCAACGCCAAGCCAAGCCGTTTCAAATCCGGCAAACTAAAGAAGCTAAGCAAACTGGAAAATTGTCCGGCCACCGCGAGCGCCAGCAGTTTTGACGCCCACACCCACACCCAAATTTCGATAACGTGTCGTTGGTGATTCAGGGGTACAGCGAAATCAAACCGCAACCCGTACGCCAACCAAGTAGCCGACGATAGAACCGCGAGGTACAGCACTAGCAACGCCGCAAACCGCTGACCGCGTGACAAATTGGGTGGTTGCAATAGAGACATTAGTTTCTGTCCTCCGCGTGCTCATCTTGGCTTCGCCGGAATGCTGTTTCAGCGTAAGCAAAAAACCCGACCCATACCAGCCCGGCCGCCAGCCACAAATATTCCACCCGCCAACCCACTCTAATTTTCCAGCACGCCAACAGAATGACAACAACTTGTAGGACCCACACCCAGCCGGTGGTACGCGCGTGGCTCCAACCCGAGCGAATGAGGCGTTGGTAAAAATGCTCGCGATGTGCGTGCGATAATTTTTCTCCACGACACAGACGCCGAATGACTGTTAACGATCCTTCAAGATAAAAATAAAATGGCAGCACTGCCAAGGTTTTGTACAAATCAAAATCAGTAGCCGTCACCGCCATCCACATTAATAATACGCCGCACGAAAACCCCAATGGGACACTGCCCGCATCACCCAGAAACATCCGCGCGCGGGGAAAGTTGAAAGGCAAAAATCCCGCCAGCGCGCCCGCCAGTACTAGCGCGATCAATAGCGGAGTGACATCGCCCGCCACGCCAAAAAGCAACGCCGCGCCCAAGGGCAGCAGCACGAGCTGACCAGGCACAAGCCCATTGATGCCGTCCATAAAATTTACAAAATTCATAAATGCGACCAGCGCGAACACCGAAAACAAAATCAACTCTACCGGCGCAGCACGACCTGTGATGGCTAGCACCACGCCCACCGCCACCAGCGTTTGGATACAAATCCGTACCGCCACCGGCACACCGTGCCGATCGTCGCGCCACGAAACAAAGCCGAGTAATGCCAATCCGCCCAGCCAAGCTTGCGCGATCAATCGATCCATCGGCCACACCCACGCTGCCACCGCGCCCGCCACTAACAGCACCGTCGCCAAGCCACCACCCCGCAGTGTAGGCTCCGTGTGACTGGAGCGGTAATTCGGCCGGTCCCAGCATTTCCAACGCCGCAGTAGCGCCCTCACGGGATAACATAGCACCCAGCTCAAAGCCGCCGCGCCCAAAAAAAACGCCACCCACGTCACGGCCTGCCCTCCACATAAAGATTCCACCACCGTGGATTCACCACCGAGTCGGCAAATTTTTCTTCCACGCGTTCGCGCAAACCCTCCGCCAAGCGTCCGCGCAAATCTTCATCCTCAAACACTCTTTGAATTGCCTCCGCCAACGCCATTGCATCGCGTGGCGCGCACAGCACGCCCGACTCGCCATCCACCACCACTTCACGGCAGCCGGGCACATCCGTGGCCACTACAGCCCGCCGCGTCAAACCCGCCTCCAACAACACCCGCGGCAAGCCTTCGCGATAGGTCGGCAACACCAACATATGACTAGCCGCGATTTGCTCAAGCACATCATCCCGTCGACCGAGCCATTTGCAGCCCTCCGCACTTCCGAACTCCTCCGCCTCGGTGCATGTAAAACTTTTCGGATTCCCCGCATCCACATCGCCGCACAACGCCAGCTCCACTGCCATCCCGCGCGCGCGCAATACCGCGTGTGCTTCCATGAGTTCCGCCACGCCTTTGTCTTTCAATAAACGGCCCACAAAAATCATCCGCCACGGCGGGCCATCAGCATCGGTCGAAGCTTTCGCAAGCGCGGTGTCGATGCTACCGGGTAAACACGCGAGTTGGTTTTCCGTGAGAGCCGCGTGATCACGCCACCAATTGAGGTCATCGTGATTTTGGAAAACTGTCGTCGCATCCGGCGCACGGAAAGCCCGACGCAAGCACCAATCCACCCCGCCGCGTAGCAACCGCAATTTCATTGAGCGCGCTTCGTCAGAATACAAACTTCCCATCCCAATCACGTGATTCACTACGCGCGGCCGATCGCGTACTCCACGCATTGCCAGCCAACCGAACAAAACGCACCGAAGGGAAACACAATGCAGCACATCCGTGCGAAACGCCTGCACCCCTTCCCGCACGGCCTTGGCGGCGGCCAGTGTTTCGCTGGCGGAAATTTTATCGCGCGATAGCTTCATCGGAAACACGACCAGTCCCGCCGCTTCCAACTCTGCCACCGCATCGCCGGGCGGACAAATCACGCCCACTGTCGCACCCTTTGCCACCAGCCATTTGGCCAAAGAAAGGCGATGGGCCCGAAAGGCCCAATCTGCTGCCGACACAAATAAAATGCGCGGATTTAGTTTTCCTGTTCCCTCAGCCACAACTCCAGCACCAGCAGCGTGTATTTCAACATCGGCACATTGCGGTCACCCGTCAAGCGATTGGCGAGCAAGTCTTGCAAAAACTGGCGGCTCACAAACTGCTCCGAGCGCGCCCCCGGCGCAAGTGAATCGTGCAGCAAATCCCGCCAATCCCTCGCCAGCCAACTCGCCACCGGAACCTCAAAACCGCGCTTGGGGGCGGCCATTACGGCAGCTGGCAATTCGTCTGCGTACGCGTTTCGCAGAAAAGATTTAGTTTGTCCACCGCGCAATAATTCCGCATCTGAAATACCTGCAGCGAATGCGGCTAACTCCTGATCCAGCAACGGTGAACGCGCCTCCAGCGAGTGTGCCATTGTCGCAATATCCATTTTCACCAGTAAATCGCTGAGCAAATTAATGCGGCGATCGAGGTGCATTTGCTGACGCAGTGGCGATAGGCTCAGATCCATTTGCGCCTCCACCCATTCCTCCGTGGACCGCATCGCGCCGCCCCGCCAATGGCGTTGCTTGTCTGTTTCCAAAAGCAAATCGTTGGCCCACTCCAAATAGCGCCGGCCATCCGGCGAGCCAGCCCCGCGCGCAAAGCGCCGCAAGAATCCCATGCGCGAACGCCGCCCGGCTGCGGGGAGTGCCGCCAATATTTTCCATAAAAAACGAGGCACATATCCCACGCGGCCCAATTGAAACGCTGCAAGGTGCCGTCGGTAGCCTGCGAAGAGTTCATCGCCACCATCGCCGTTGAGCACCACCTTCACATGGCGCGCCGCCGCCCGTGCCACCGCCCAACTCGGAAGCACGCTAGAATCGGCAAAGGGCTGGTCGTAATGTCGCACTATCGAAAGCAAATCCTCGCGTGGCGAAATCTCCAGCGGCAGCGCCTCGTGCCGTACTCCTAATGCTCTCGCGGTGTCAGCCGCCACCGCAGATTCATCTAGCGCGGGGTCATTCATTTTCACCGTGAAAGTCCGCAACGACTCGCCCACCTCCTTCGCCGCCTCGATGGCCACGATCGTCGAATCCACCCCTCCCGACAAAAACACTCCCACCGGCACGTCACTGCGCAACCGCAATCGTACCGATTCGCGAATGTGTTTGCGCACGGTTCCGTGTGCGTTCCCATTGTGCCCACTCTGAAATTTTCGCGTTGTGATTTTGCCTCCATCAAAAGTAATCATAGAAGCCGGCGGTACTTGCTGCACGTCCTGAAAAATTGTTTCCGGCTGCGGCACACACCCAAGCGAAAGATAATCATAGGCCCCCTGTTCCCGCACCGACCACTTCGCATTAGGCAATAACCTCTTCAGCGCTTTCAACTCCGAAGCAAACGCCAGCGAGCTGAGGCCGGGTTGCCGAAAGTACAACGGCTTCTTCCCAAACCGATCCCGCGCCAACACCAACCGCTGCTTCCGACCATCCCACAAAGCAATCGCAAACATCCCACGCAAGTGCTCCACAAACGCATCGCCGTGTTCCTCGTACAAATGTGGCAGCACCTCCGCATCCGTCCGAGACCGCAACGAATGCCCGCGCGCCCGCAAGTCCTCGGCCAGCTCTACGTGATTATATATCTCCCCATTCATCACCACCACCACCTCGCCAGATTCATTGCGCACCGGCTGCACACCCTCGGTGAGATCAATAATTGACAACCGCCGGATCCCCAACCGAACCCCGCCCGTGATAAACTCACCGCTCTCATCCGGCCCGCGATGCTCCAGCCGGTTCATTGCGGCCACCCAATGCGACTTTTCAACCTTTGGAACGTTACAATAGCCAATGATACCGCACATTTTAGGAATCCATTTCGCGCGTGGCCAGTGGGCTATGGGATTGTCTTTGCATTCTGTTAAACATTGCTGAAGTCTTCAGATCGAGTAAACTAATGTTACCGTAAGCCATTCAAAAACGTAGAAGCAAGAAGCGTGATCATATTTCTCGCCCCAAACTTACTTCCGATGAATTCGCAGGATTTACTAGCCTCCTGCAATTGTATCTTCACGGTCAAATATCGAAAGAAAGGACGAACCGAATCTACGTAAAAAAATCCTGAACAACCAAAATACCTATTCCTGCGAAGCTTACTGAGGTGGGCACTACCAGCTTACACTCACCACTACAACCGCGACTATGGATGAGAAAACACTGCCAAGCAAGACAGGGAACAGCACTATTCCTCATTCGAGCTGAGTGCCTTGAAATATTCTATTGTTTTAGGCAAGCCATCGCTCAATTGTATCGTCAAATCCCATCCTAGTTTGGATCGCGCCAACGAAATGTCCGGCTGGCGTTGCTTAGGATCATCTTCGGGCAGGGGGGCTTCAACCAATTCAGAACCGCCGCCCACCAAAGCTAACACTTGCTCGGCGAGTTGGCGGATGGTGAATTCTTTGGGGTTACCTAGGTTGACGGGGCCGGTGAATTCAGCGGGCGATGCCATGAGGCGGATTAGGCCCTCGACGAGATCGTCTACGTAGCAGAAGGAACGGGTTTGGGAACCGTCTCCGTAAATAGTGATAGGCTCGCCTTGGAGGGCTTGCATAATAAAATTGGAAACCACGCGACCATCATCGGGATGCATGCGGGGCCCGTAGGTATTGAAGATGCGAGCGACTTTGATTTCCAGATTATGTTGGCGATGGTAATCTAAAAACAAAGTCTCCGCACAACGCTTGCCTTCGTCGTAGCAAGAACGTAAGCCAATGGGGTTGACGTTGCCCCAGTAAGCCTCGGTTTGAGGATGCTCAGTCGGATCGCCGTAAACCTCACTGGTTGAGGCTTGCAGGATGCGCGCACCCAATCGTCTAGCGAGTCCTAGCATGTTGATGGCACCGTGCACGCTGGTCTTGGTGGTTTGCACGGGGTCGTATTGATAGTGTATGGGCGAAGCGGGGCAGGCGAGGTTGTAAATTTCATCTACCTCGACATATAGTGGAATAATCACGTCGTGCCGCTGCAACTCAAAATGGGGATGCTGTATCAGATGCGCAATGTTGGCGCGGCGACCAGTAAAAAAATTATCCACGCACAGCACTTCGTCACCCGACTCAATCAGACGCTCGCACAAATGCGATCCGAGGAATCCAGCGCCTCCGGTCACAAGCACTCGTTTGTTGTCCCACTTGTTCATTGGCAAGGCCAGCAAATCAGACTAAATGCGGTAAAGTCAAAGGGTTTATGATCAAGCCTTCTGCCAGCTTCACATGATTGCAAATTTCGTCATTCATCACCGCCCCACCTCGCCATATTCTTAGCTGCCAACCGATACCGATCTTTAATCTTTGCAACGTTCAAATGACCGATGATCCCGCAAATTTTTTAAGAACTCATTTTGCGCATGGCGCGCGTGACGCGTTGACTGTGCGAATGCCGACGCATTCGGTTAAATAAAATCGAGGCCCACCCATCGGGTAAAACTTTTGCAACAATAAGCCATAAGAAAAGGAACCCCAATGGATAGGTGGAAGGCTGTTGGCGCCAATTGCACCATTCGTTCCATAGCATACTTAGCCGGAAAGCTCCCGCGTACTTTTGGCGAATACCGCTCCAAAGTGTACAATGATGTTTGCAGGTAAGGCTAAGTAACATTCCTTCCTGAGTTACGCGATAATGGAACAACGGTTTTGCCACTGTTACTCCCCGCCAGCCCTCAAGCCCGAGATGAATGTTGAAATCCCAATCTTCATAACCCATTGGCCACATGGATTCGTCATAGCCCCCCGCCTCCTCCCATGCCGCTCTGGGCAGGAGGAGGCAGTAAGGTAGTTGATTTACAAAAAGTTGCTCAAAATAATTGTAGTTTTTTATTAGCGTCCCCTCAGCATCACCTTCGAGGATGATCTGGGGAAAGGCAAAAGCCGGAAAGGCAGCTGCCTGCTGTGCCTCGAGGAGAAGTGCGATTGCTTCAGGCTCCAGCCAGTCATCGCAGTCAAGTGGCAGAATGAATTCGCCGTGTGCCTCTCGAAAGGCACGGTTACGTGCGGCGGCTAGTCCTCCATTATCCTGATGAACGATGCGAATGTCATCATCAAGGGCATCGAGAAGTTCCAACGTTTCCTGCTCGGTAGAACCATCATTAACGATGAGTATTTCGAGGTTGGGATACGTCTGCGCGCGGGCGCTCTCGAGAGCTTGACTGAGGTGAGCGTGGGCGTTGTAACAGGGAAGAATGATGCTGACGAGCGGCGCGCTCATTGGTCACCACTTCCAGTGCGCTCGCAACACATCCAAATTTCGCCCCAAAGTGTTTGTGTCACCATCGACCGTAAGCCTGCCTCGGCCAGCTCGGCGTTCAGTTCATCGAGACGGTGTTCGATGAAATGTTCTGCATCGGAAAAATAATTGAGGCCCAACTCCTTACGCATCGGCATTTTCCAATCGCGCTCAAAATTCGGTACGCGAATGAGTACGCTTCTCGGCTTTGCATTTTGCAAAATCGTCTTAAGGAAGCCCACGCGATCCTCAATGTGCTCAAGCACGTTGGACAACACCACCGCTTGCCACGGGCCATCGGGCAACGAATCGCAAACGTCGGTTTTCACGAAGGACAAATTATCCGGATTATTCGCCGTGCGTGCTTCGGCAAGGCGGCCATCATCGCGGTCCACACCAACCACCTCGCTGCCCTGCACACGCGTGGCGATACTGCGCGCCACCGCGCCAACGCCGCAGCCGATATCTAACACGCGCGCGCCTGTGGGAATGTGCTCGACAAAAAATTCGTGATAGCGCGTCAGCCGATGCTTCGGATGTACACCGTCGCCCATCGCCACGGCGCGTTCGTTGATCACCCAATCAAGTCTGTCTTGCAGCCGCAGCAGTTGCGCAAGGCCGCCGCGAGATTCACCACGAGAATCCAAAACAAATAATCCCGTGAGAATCCCTTCGCGCCAACGCGAAGGCAAAAGCCGCCACGGCCATGAAATCACGTTTGTAATCCCCAAAACAATTCGCTTGCAGGGTGCGTTCATTTCAATAATTGCTCGAACACTTCACGGTGGCGCTGAATCCACGACTGGATATCAAACCTATCCACCGCGCGCGCGCGGGCGGCTTGACTCATTGCTTTGCGCTGCCCTGCGATTTCCAACATGCCCGCGCCCAACGCTTCGGCTGTGGGCGGGCGGGGTGTTTCCCAATCCTCCGGACATTCCAGCCCAATGCCAGCCTCCGTACCCACCAACTCGGACACGCCGCCGTTGCTCGAGTGAAGCACCGGCAACCTGCACGCCATCGCCTCCAGCACAGCGTTTGGGCAAGCGTCCTGATGGGTGGTCAGCAAAAATATATCCGCCGAGCGATAAACATTGGGAGCGTCCGCCTGTGAAAAAGGGCCGCTAATTTTCACGAATTCCTGCAACTCCAACCGATCGATTTGCTGGCGAATTTCCACAAGCATTTCGGAATCAAATTGACCGACAAGCGTGAGGCACGCATCGAGCCCCGCATCACGCGCCACGCGCAGCCCGGATACGGCCACTTCGAGGCGGTATTGATGATGACGACCAAAGCGGCCGGTGACTAAAAAACGAATCGGCCCTTCAGTTTGAATCGAATCGTTGGGGGCAAACTGTGCGGTATCGACCGCGTTGTAAAGAATTTCGCCTGGTCCATCGCGTTCGCCCAAGTGTTTATGCGCGGCGCGACGGCAATACTCGCTCTGAAAAAAAACGCGGTCAGCCGCATGAAAGGCGCGGGCCATCCGACGGTTTTCCGCCCGCCAATCGCCGCCAAACCACGCAGGATAAAAAGTGCCGTTTTGATTATGAACAATCGGCGTGCCCCGCCGCCGCAATCGCGCCAAGTCCGCTGCAGAAAGATAGGGCGCGCTACTAAGTGTGTAGACAAGATTAAAGCGCCAACCTGCCTCGGGGAAATGTTCGCGCAGTCGCCGCACTTTTACCCGTGGTCCACCCGCGCCGCCTTCACGCGCGCCACCGTAATGCACCGCGATATCGCCCGAACCTGAAGCCAAGCCATTAGCCCACACTCGGACACCACACGCCCGGCTGTAAACCGTCCGCGCCAGTCGCTTGGCCAATGATGCCTCAAGCTGCTTCATTTAACAGCGGTTGATAAACCTCCTCCCAATGCCGCCGCGCAACGACTTTCCAATCACACGGCAGCACCGCGTCGCGCGCCTTGGCGACGAGCAGCGCCCGCTCGGAATCATCCAAAGCAAGTATCGACCTCGCACGATCCACAAGCCCCTCGACATCCTCCGAGGCCGCCAAGCCACCGGTGACCCCGTCCACAATTAAATCCGGCGCCATCCCCACTGAAGTGGATACGACGGGCACACCCGATGCCATACTTTCTATCAGGCCCTTGGGCCCCCCTTCTTCCCTTGATGTGATGAGATATAAATTCAGTGCATGGTAATAGTCCCCCAATGATGCTTGATCCTCAAGGTATCGATGAATATAAGGAATACCCAGCTTTCTTAATCCTTCAATTACATATCCACGGGCCGGACCGGTCAATAATACGTGGACTGGATAATCTCGGGCTAACTGTTCGATCACCGCCAAAAATAAATCTGGACCCTTGATGAATTTCGGTATCATTCCTTTTCCCCAACCAACCCCGTCCTTTTGGAACGAGCCTACCACCATCGCATCTTGGGGAATTCCCAGCACTTCCCGAGCCTTTTTCTTTTGCTCTGAGCCAATTATAGAAAAAATCCCAATATCCACACCAATTGGAATTCTCACTATTTTTTCCTTGTCGACATTCCAAGAGAGTAACCGCTGCTCCACAATCTGATTAGCGACAATCACCCGAGAGAACAATTTAGTTGTCTTTAGAAAACGATTAATGTGTAGCTTAGCATTGCCGCCATCTTCTGGCTTCCCATGGAAAAAAGAAACCGCATAACGATTAGTTTTTGATAAAAATGGCGACCATGTTTCCCACTGGTATTGAGACCCGAAATGGACGACGCGATGCGCAATTTTGTGTGGTTGCGTGATGAGGTCTAAAGTGTCTGGAGCGATATGCGTGAGGCCCGACTTTATTCCCTCTCCATCCCAACGAATTGACCAATCCGCATCCTCAGCAACAAATTGCACAGGCAAGCCGGTGCCACGCCATGTCCCCATTTTTGCAGCTACGTTCCACGGCATGCATCTGGTAAAACATGCGAACGAACGAATGGCGTGAACTAACATATTTCTATTCCTTGCACACATCCGGTTTCCGAGCCACTCCAAGCAGCATATGGGCGATCCACGCGCCGGGAATAAACGGCGCCATCACCGCGCTCAACCCGCGCGAGAGCAACCACTCGGAAGGCAGGAAAAACTCGTGATGCAAACAACGCAATACCCCCTGACGTTTGTGGATGGGTTTCAATGCCTCCACCTCAAATCCCGCCTGCGATATTTCGCGGGCCCATTCCGCGCGGGTGAATCGGTATTGATAAAAACGCT
>JAOLZA010000039.1 GCA_028343615.1 Verrucomicrobiota bacterium | reverse complement strand
GATTGATAAAGTTACCGATGAAGAGATTTTAACTGCGTACAAAATGATCACCGAGCAAGAAGGCATCTTCGTCGAACTCGCTTCTGCGGCTGCGCTCGCGGGAATCATCAAACTCCAAAACGCCCGAAAAATCGGCGAAGGTAGCATTGTCGTGGCTACGATGACTGGGCACGGTTTGAAAGATCCGGACAATGCTGTGGAGCACGCGAATGTGGAGGTCACCACAGTGGAGGCAACGTTGGATGCGGTGAAAGCGGCAATCGGAATATAACGATGGGATTAATTGTACAAAAGTTTGGGGGGTCTTCCGTCGAGGGGGTTGATCGCATCAAAAATGTGGCCAGCCGTGTTGGTACTTATCGACTGCGCGGCGACAAGGTGGTGACGGTCGTTTCGGCTATGAAAGGCGTAACGGATAATCTTGTGAAACTCGCTGCCGAAATTAACCCAATGCCCAATGATCGTGAGATGGATATGTTGCTTGCGACGGGCGAGCAGACGACGATTGCGCTGCTGGCGATGGCGTTGCATTCGTTGGATTTGCCGGCAGTTTCGCTCACCGGCGCACAGGCGGGTATTGTGACGGACGGGGTGCATTCGAAGGCGAAGATTAATAATATTACGCCGGGGCAAGTGCACGCGATGTTGGAAAAAGGCAATGTGGTGATCGTGGCTGGGTTTCAGGGGCAAACAAGTGACGGGCGAATTACGACGCTGGGCCGAGGTGGATCGGATTTGACGGCGATTGCGTTGGCTTCGGTTTTGAGGGCAGATTTGTGCGAGATTTATACGGACGTGGACGGCGTGTACACGGCGGATCCACGAGTGGTGCCGAACGCGCAGAAGTTGGATGAAATTTCTTATGACGAAATGATGGAGCTAGCCAGTCTTGGCACGAAGGTGATGCAAAGCCGGTCGGTTGAATTCGCCAAAAAGTTTAATGTAAAATTTGAAGTGCGCTCGAGCCTCAACAACAACCCGGGAACAATCGTGATGGAAGAAACAGAAAGTATGGAAGCGGTGGTCGTGCGCGGCGTGTCGCTGGACAGCAATCAGGCGAAAATGACCGTGACGGCAGTGCCAGATAAACCGGGCCACGCGGCGCGGGTGTTTATGGCGCTGGCGGATGCGGCAGTGAATGTGGATATGATCGTGCAAAATGTTAGTCACGGAACAGCTACTCCGGCTACGGATATTTCGTTTACCGCCGATGCGACGGATCTCCCGCGCGCGCGGCAGGTGATTGCGAACCTCAAAGATGAGATTGGTTATGCGGCCGTGGAGGGCGACGAAACGATTGCTAAAGTGTCGGTGGTGGGTGTGGGAATGCGGACGCATCCAGGAGTAGCGGCGAAGGTGTTTGAGACGCTCGGCGCAGCAAATATTAATATCGGCATGATTTCTACTAGCGAGATTAAAATCTCGGTGGTGGTGGAGGCTGGTCAAGGTAAGGAGGCAATGCGTGTATTGCATGATGCTTTTTTTTGCGAGGATAATTGAGAGAAAATGGCCGGCCCTATCAGCCAGTTCATCGAGAGCCACTACCGTCATTTCAACGCGGCCACACTAAGGGATGCGGCGGAGGGTTACACGCGGTTGCTCTCGGATGGCGGAAAAATGTTTGTGACACTCGCCGGCGCGATGAGTACGGCGGAGTTAGGGCTGTCGCTGGCGGAGATGATTCGGCGCGACAAAGTGCACGGTATTTGCTGCACGGGCGCCAATCTTGAGGAGGATTTGTATAACCTCGTGGCGCACGATTTTTATGAGCGCTTGCCGCACTATCGCGATCTTTCTCCGAAGGACGAACAAGCGCTGCTCGACCGTCAGCTCAATCGCGTGACCGACACATGCATACCGGAGGAGGAAGCGATGCGTCGGCTAGAATCTAAAATCCGCCCGCGCTGGCACGCTGCGTCCATCGCCGGTGAAGGCAAGTTTCCACACGAGTTTTTGTTTGAAAGTTTGTTGAGCGGTGAGCTGGAGGAATTTTATCAAATCAATCCGGAGGACAGTTGGATGCTGGCCGCCGCGCAAAAAAATTTACCAATATTTGTGCCCGGTTGGGAAGACAGTACGATGGGCAATATGTTCGCCAGCGAATTGGTGCTCGGTAATTTAACTAACCCGCGAGCGGTGCGCGGCGGCATCGAGTATATGGTGGAACTGGCGCATTGGTACGAGGCGACGACTGCGGGTGCACCTCTGGGATTTTTCCAAATCGGCGGTGGCATCGCTGGCGATTTTCCAATATGCGTGGTGCCAATGTTGGAGCAGGATGTGCAACGGGATGGCGTTCGCAAGTGGGCCTACTTTTGCCAAATCAGCGATTCGACGACCAGCTATGGCAGCTATTCCGGCGCGGTGCCAAATGAGAAAATCACGTGGGGCAAACTGGAAATAGGCACCCCGAAATACGTCATCGAAAGTGATGCGACAATTGTTACGCCGTTAATTTTCGCGCACGTGTTGGGGTGGTAGAGACACGCAGCGCGCAGCACATCACACCTCGGGGGAGTCATCACGCCGTTCGAGTTGGATGACCTTTTTTTTGATGATCTCCAGTTGCTTGGTTAGCGCGTAGCTCGCTTCGTATAATGCTTCCTGTGTTTTGGTGTCGTCCAACGAAGCAATGGTGGGGTTGAGGTCCATCATTTCCAAGGCAATAGTTTTGCAACTGGTTTTGATTTTCTCGCTGGCTTCGTGGCGGGTCATGGGATGAGTTTAATAAGTGGCCCGCCCGCCGGAAAGGTCGAATACACCGCCGGTGGTGAATGAGCAATCTTCGCTGGCGAGCCACGCGACCATCGCGGCGGCTTCATCGACCTCGCCAAATCGCCCCATCGGGATTTTGCTGAGCATGTAATCGATGTGCTCGGGGGTGCATTGCTCGAGGATTTTGGTTTGGATGACGGCGGGAGTGATGCAGTTGACGCAAATGCCGTCTTGGGCGAGTTCTTTGCCGAGGCATTTAGTGAGGGCGATTACGCCCGCCTTGGCGGCGCTGTAGCCACTGGCGTTGGGGTTGCCTTCTTTGCCGGCGATGGAGGCGGTGTTGATGATGCGTCCGTAGCCGCGTTCGCGTAAATGCGGCACCACGGCGCGGCAGCAGATGAAGACCGCGTTGAGGTCCACATCAATGACACGGCGAAATTCCTCAACGGGATATTCCCAGGTGGGATAGTTGCCGCCCGCGATGCCGGCGTTGTTGCAGAGAATGTCAATGTAACCCAGCGCGGCGATAGTGCTTTCAGTGGCGGCGACCACGGCGGCGGCGGCGGTGAGTTCGACGGTTTGCGCATCCACCGTGCCAAATTTCGAGAGCGCCTTTTGGGCCTCGGTGGCGGCTTGGGCGTCCATGTCCCAAATGCTGACGCGCGCGCCGGATTGCAGCAACCGCTGGGCGATGGCGTAGCCAATGCCACGCGCGCCGCCGGTGACGATGGCGTTGCGGTTGGAAAGGTTGATTTGATTCACGGGCTGAAGATAAAAGGTGAACGACTAATGGCCAACCTCCAAATTCAAGTTTGTTTTTTGAATTTTCTTGGACATTAGGCATTGAGCGTCAGATATTCCCCTATGCATCACATCGTCTTTGTTACCGCCCCGGATCTTGTGGTGGCTCGCGTACTGGCCTCCGGAATTCTGGAAAACCGCTTGGCGGCGTGCGTAAACCTCGTGTCCGGTGTGGAATCACACTATCAGTGGAAAGGCAAGCTATGCCAGGAAACCGAAGTGTTGATGGTGCTGAAAACCACGGGAGATCAGTTAGCGGCACTAGAGGCGTGGGTGCTGGCGGAGCATCCGTATGATACGCCGGAGTTTGTGGCGGTGAAAATCGAGTCCGGCAGCACTCGTTATTTAGATTGGGTTTCCCAGAGTGTCGGCTCAGGAAGTAGTCTGTGAATGGCACGATCTTGACACGTTAGGGCAGTAAGTTAGGGTTGCCGCCGTATGAATGCTTTTCGTCTTTTGTTGTTCTTTTGCCTGTTGTTAAGCCTCACCGCGCGTTCCGCGGAAACCATCGTTGTTAACCGTGTACGAGCGGTAGTAGCCGGCAAAGTGATCACGCAGCGAGATCTCGAAAGGCGCATGGGAAACATCTACCGGTTAATCCGAGATGCTGATGGTAAACAGGTGCAGGATCTTGAACAAATTCTTACCGAGATGATCAACGAAGCGCTGTTTGTGCACAGCATCAAGATTCATGAGAAATTCAAAGTGCTGGCCGAACGGCCTGGGCGCGGTGATGAATTGTTGAGCCAGGAGGTGGCCAGTAAATATGAAAATAAACGCGAGGTGATGGTTGCCAAACTGCGTATGGAAGGCAAAACTCTGGGGCAACGCAAGGCCGAGTTGCTGGATGAGGAACTGCTTGATATCGCACAAAGTTTGGTGACTGATTCCGTGCAGGTTTCTCCCAGCGCAGTGGAGCAATATCTGAAAGATCACCCCGAGGAAGCCGGCAAAGGAGAAGCCGTGAAAGCGCATTGGGTTCGCATCGCGCTTTCCACCAAAGAAATGACCAAGGCCAAAGCCAAGGCGTTGGCGGTTGGGGTTCAATCGGTGGCCGATATGGAAAATCTGGCCGAACAATACAAGGAGGAAGACAAAGGCTCGCTAGGCTGGATTTACGCAAACAAATACCACCCCCTGCCGGCAGGCGTCAGCCGCGACAGCGCCAATGAGTTGCTTTCCTTTGGGGACGCCGACGGGCCCACCAATGGGTTTTGGGATGACAAGGAATACTTTTACATTGTCTACATCGAGGAATACGAAAAAGACCGGCAAGTGCCGGGCGATGAGCTGCGGCGCCGCGCCGAGCGGCGGTTGCTGGACAGGTTGCAAACTCAAGCCCTAGAAAAATCCATCCTGCGGCTGCGCAAACAAATTTCCTGGCGTCGAATTGATGAGTAAGAAACTCGCATGAAACAGACGATATTTTTTTTAGGTTTGTTGTGTGGAGCCATGGCTTGGGGCGCTGAAAACGCCGACCGAGCCAAACTCGAGGCCCTCGCGGCCAAGGATGATGCAGCCGCGCAATTCGACCTAGCCCATGCACTTTACTGGGCCGAAGGCATGGATCGGGATCTGAAAGCCTCCGCCAAATGGGCTGGTCGTGCCGCGAAAGCTGGGAATGTCAAAGCCCAATTCCTTTACGCCGTCCAGTTATTGCTTGCCCATGGCGTGGAGGGCGATTCTGAGGCAGGCTTCGAATTACTCTCACAAACCCATCCCAAACTGGAACAAGCCGCTCGGGCAGGGGATGCCCAAGCTCTGTATTTTTCGGCCCAACTTTATTTGTACGGCCTACATCCCGCCAACGGGTTCGGGCAGGGTATAGCCCGTGCACGTCAACATGAGCGTGCTCGTCAAAACATGACGGCAGCGGCGGAAAAGGGAAATATAAAGGCTGCTGCTTGGCTCGGACAGGTCATCCTCACAAAAGATGTTGTTTTAAAAGGGGATACCCCGAAAAAAGCCGCACAATGGTTGCGTCGAGCTGCCACGTCCGGTAATCCATTCGCTGCTCATGCTTTGGGCAATATGCATCTCAAAGACGATCTGGGCCCCGCCGATTCACGTCAGGCCGCTCGTTGGCTGAAGCAGGCTGCTGTGCAAGGATTGGCCCACTCACAGCAACTATATGGAAGTCTTCTTGCCGGCAAATCTCTAGGCCAGTCAAATCATCCTGAGGCATTGAAGTGGTTTAAGCACGCTGCGAACCAAGGAAACGGGCGAGCTCAGTATTTATTGGCTTGGTGGTATTTGGAAGGTAAAGCGGTAGATAAAAACCTCCAGGAGGCCTCGTTTTGGATCAACGTAATGGAGCGACAAACAAGCCTTAATAAGGCTGCTATTGGTCTCAAGCAATCGCTTCAGACTCAGCTCACACCCGACCAGAATCTGAATGTGTTGCGAAGGGTTAATGACTTTAAGCCTGTTCTCACCCCTGTGACTCGTAACGAATCCATGGGGCTCTTGGGTTGCGACCCGCGCATTCATAGATCCACTCGCATGGAATTATTCAATTGGCTTGCCCAGAATGGCAATGAATTGGCGGCTTACACACTTGGTGAAATCAAATTAAAAGACGCGAACCAATATTCTATTGAACGCCAGAATTTACTAAAGCAAGCCGCTGCCTTAAATAATGCTAGAGCAAAGGAATTGCGCGTGTTTGCAGGGGATGCCGGGCAAGCCGCTGATAATTTATATGTCGAGGCACAGAAATTATTTGCGATGTCTGCGCAGGAAAATAATGTAAAAGCTCAATACGCACTGGCCATCATTTACAACAAAGGCCTTGGAACTCCAATCAGCTCAGCTCAGGCAATCAAATGGTTTGAGCGCGCTGCAAAACAGAATCACAAACCGGCAATGTGGCAGCTAGTGCAATTGTTCGATCAAGGCGGAACGGTGAAGAAAGACAAGGCTAGGGTTCTTCGGATCTTAAACCAGCTTGCGGATCAGGGTGATGTGAGCGCGGTACATATGCTGGGCATCCACTATATCAACGCAGATGGTGTAGAACAGGATTTGGAAAAGGCTGGGGCTTATTTTCTTAATGCCTCTCGTCAGGGATACCCTCCCTCCCAAGTCAACCTCGGCTATTACCATCTCCAAGGTCATGGCAAAAACGGGGTGGACTATCCCGAGGCAATCAAGTGGCTCACCCTTGCCGCTAAACAGGGGGAGATGAGCGCCCAAATTGCCGTGGGTATGATGCATCACGACGGCAACGGTCTGCCGCGTGATTCGGTGAAAGGCTACGAGTGGCTCTTGATCGCAGAGAGAACCTTTGCCCTTGCCACCCCCCCGCTCCAGAAAAACTTGGCCGCCGAAAAACAACGACTGGGATCGTTAAGACAAACAGTAGCCGCCCCTTTGAACAGGGTCCAAATGCAGGCCGCACGAGAGCGAGCCCTTAAATTTAAGCCCGTGAAGCTTCTAGGCACCGGCCAAGCGGAGCCTGCTGATGCTAAGGCACTCCTCATCAAAGCTAACGCCGGTGATCCGGAAGCACAATTTCAGTTGGGCCAATTGCACTTCAAAGGAATCGGTGGCACTACTGATCTGCTGCAGGCCTATAAATGGTTGACGATTGCAAAAGATGCGGGCCATGCGCTTGCGGGTGCGGAACGGGATTCAATCAGCCAAAATATGAAAAACGATCAGATCATTGCGGCGAAACGACTTGCCCGGAAATTTGAGCCGGTAGATTCGGGGAAAGACTGACCCATGCGCGTCGTTGGTTTCACCTTATTGTTGGCGCTGACAGCCGGCTTGCCTGCGGTTGATTTTCTGGCCCTTCGTAAACAAGCTGCCGCTGGCGAGGCCGGGTCACAGTATCAATTGGGTGAACTTTTATATGAAGCCCGGGGTGTGGCGCGCGATCTGGATGCCTCCCGTCGTTGGGCTACCCAAGCAGCTGCTCAGGGCCATGCCCGTGCCCAATACCGGCTTGCTTCCATGCAGCTGCTTGGCGAAGCTGGCCCACGCGATGTCGAGGCTGGGTTGAGTCTTTTCAAAAAATGTTTACCGGCATTAACAAAGGAAGCCGAAGATGGGTTGGCCGATGCGCAGGGTAAGCTTGGGATTCTTTTCGCGCGAGGTGTAGGGGTGAAACAGGATGCCGCCGCCGCAGCGAGTTGGTTTTCCAAAGCTGCAAAACAGGGTAATATTAAGGCTCAGGCTGATTTAGCCAGCGCGTATCTTGCCGGACAGGGGTTTACCGCTAATCCCACCGAATCCGGTCGCTGGTTCACCCTTGCTGCCAAGGCAGGGTACGGGCCGGCAATGATTCATCTTGCCACATTGGAATTACAGGGGCGCGGGCGGCGACAAAATTTGAAGGCAGGCAAACAATGGCTGATGAAAGCTGCAGCCTTGAAGCATCCTGTGGATTCCCAACGCGCGCGGACCGTATTGGAACGGTTGGCGGAACAGAAGCCCAAAAAGTTACCTGATATGGATGTGTTAATTGCCCGCGCCGAAAAAGGGGAGATCGATGCACAGCTGGAATTGGCTCGCCGCCACGAAACCGGCGCAGGGCTTCCAGTGGATTCTGCTCAAACAGTTGCGTGGTACCTGCGTGCCATCCGGTTGGGCTCGCCAGAAGCTGCTCATCGTCTGGGCGGGTTGTTTGCTCTGGGGCGTGGAGTAAAAAAAAATTCCGTGCGCGCGGGACGTTTTTGGAGTCTCTCCGCCCGGTTAGGGAATCCCTCCGCACAGATTGACTGGGGTGTGATGTGCGCCAAAGGTGAAGGCACGCCCCGCGATCCAGCTCAAGCTTACTACTGGTTTGTTGTGGCCCGCCAATCTATGACCGACCCAAAGCAGGTTGCAACTCTCGAGCAGTTGCAAGCCATCGCCTCCACCGAATTAACACCGGACGAGGTTTTTGACATTCCAAATACCGCCGTAAAATTTTTGGCTCCTAAATCTCAGGCACTCCGCAAGGCCATGGCTCTGGCGGAATATGGCAATGGCGCGGCACAATTCGAGTTGGGTCAGGCATTGGCCGAAGGGACGGGGTTGGAGAAGGATACTGCGGAGGCGTATGTATGGTTTTCGATGGCGGCAAAACAAAAAGTGAAAAATGCCGCCAAGGCGCGGGATTCTCTCGAACTTTCGGACAAAGAGAAAGCAGCTGCACAGAAAAGAATTAAAACCTTCAAGCCATTGCTCGCGCCTAAGGCGAGTTAACGCCGGGCCGCCATGGAGCGGGTGCGGAAAAACTGGTCCACGGTTTCCATCTTCGAAGAATCCCGATCAAAATGATATGAGAGTCGTTTGAGCTTGGGCAGGTTCCGGAGGAATTCAATGTCACCATGTTCGCGCGGTAGCACCAGCACTTCGAGGTTCGTGCATTGTGATAGAGGGCTGAGGTCGCGAAGTTTAACGCAGCCATCGAGCCGTAATTCTTTGATCGGCAGTCCGGCCAGAGGTTTGAGGTCAGCCACCGGCGTCCGATCCAAATGCAGTGCGCGCAGCGGCATTTCTTTGAGCGGTCCGAGTGATTTCGTTTGAGTGCCGCTGAGGTAGAGGTAGACCAGCGGCATACCAGTGAGCGGTTTCAGATCGCTCACCGGCGCGAAGGCGATGGTGAGCGATTGGAGCGGGCAACCCGCGAGTGGGGTGAGATCTTTTACGGCGGTGTAGGCGAGGTAGAGTTCGTGCAGAGGCATGCCGACTACGGGGCGAAGATCGTCCACGCGTGTGCGCCAGAGGTTGAGCGAGCTGACCGGTAGCCCGGTAAAGGGCTTGAGGTCGCGCGTTTGGGTTCCGGAAAGGTTGATCTTTAGATTTCCAAACGCATCGCGCTGCAAACGGCCGGAGAGACCTATTTGTTTCATGGTGGCAGTACCGCGTTGCCATACGGCGAGCTTTTCACGTTCCATCAATGCGGCTGTGTGGCGGGCATCGGGGCCAAGGCGTTGGTGGGTTTGCCATTGGTGCACGCGGCTCATGGCGTGCAGAGGCAGGGTGGCTTTGCCGAAATCTTGAATCAATTGGTTACACAATTTCAGTGCGTGTGCGCCGAAGGGATGAGGCACGTCCACGGATTCTAAAATTTTCTTGGCCTTAGCTGGTTGCAAGAGGGCGATGTGCACGCGGGCGAGGCGATGGGTATGGGCGGATTTGGGATCCAGTTCATGCGCCAACCGTGCGGTGGCAAGGGCGTCGGGAAAATTTCCTTGGGCGATGAGGTCGCCGGCCTGTTTATGGCAAATGGGAGCGGAACGTTGGAGGCGGGCGATGTCTTCACGGCGGGATTTGTCGTGGCGCAAATGTTGCCAACCCAACCCGATGCCAAGCAGTACGATAATGCTCGCCGCAGCGGCGAGCGATCCGTTGCGGCGAATGGACAGGCGGAACTGGCGTAGGCGTCCCGCGTGCTCGGCACTGGGAGCGTAGCCCGATTGCCATGCGGCTAGGTCGCGCTGGAGGGCCTCCACGGCGGGATAGCGTTTGGCAGCGTCGCGTTGTAGCGCCTCCATTGCCACGGCCGCCAGTGCGTCGGGCACTCGGCGTTCGGGGCAGTGGACGAGCACTGCGGCGTTGGGTTCATTGGCGAGTTTGGTGGGTGCGGTGATTTGGCCGGTCTTGACTTTTTCCAACACCTCGGCTCCACCGCCGGCGAAGGGCGCGCGGAGGGTGAGAATGTTATATAAAATTGCACCCAAAGAATAAATATCAGTGCGTTGGTTGATGGCCTCGAGCCGGCCTTCTGCTTGCTCAGGGGCCATAAATCCCGGAGTGCCCATAACGGTTCCGTAGCGAGTACCGTCTTCGTTGCTTTGACCGGATTGCGGCAGGAGCTCTTCGTCTTGATTGATTATTTTGGCTAGGCCCCAGTCCATGACGAAGACTTCGCCGTATTCGCCGAGCATGATGTTGGCGGGTTTGAGGTCGCGATGGATGATGCCTTTGGCGTGGGCGTAGGAGACGGCATCGCAAATCTTTTGGTAAATGCGCAGCAGCTGATGGAGCGGGTAGCGGTTGACCACATTGGATTGCCCTTGGCGCAGGCCGTTGAGAACGTCCTTGAGCGTGGTGCCCCGGACGTATTTCATGGCGTAATAGTTTTGGCCGCCGGCATCCACGCCGAGGTCGTGAATAGGCACAATGTGGGGATGATCGAGTCGGCCCAGCACGAGGGCTTCCTGTGTGAATCGCCGGGCAAGGCTGGCGGAGGCCGCTACCGCGGGGGTCATTAATTTGAGAGCGACGTGGCGTTGAAGTTGACGGTCGTGCGCGAGATGGATTTCGCCCATACCGCCCTTGGCGAGATGACGGACGCGATCGTAACGATCGGGCAGGGCGGCGGCGGGGGGCGTGCTGGCGGCGCTGATTGCGTGGAGAGTGACGGTGAGTTTGCCGATGGAAAATGATTGACCAGGTTGGACACTGACGGGCCCGGCGATTTGGCGACCATCGATGAGGGTGCCGAATTTGCCGCCGATATCCTCGAGCACGCAGCGATCGGATGTGACGGTGAGCAGGGCGTGTTGGCGAGAGACTTCCGGGCTGTCGAGAGTGATGGGGCACGTGGGATCACGGCCGATTTGGAATTCGCCCGGGACGAGGTCATAGGAGACCAGCAACTGATCGCCCTTTTGGGCCACCAGTTTGATAATGGCAGTTGACACAGTTCCTCCTTGTCCGTCGCAATGCGACTGGACAGAAATATTGCCCGAAAAATGCCCGAAAATCAAGCCGCAAGACAGGCGTGGTTTCGGATTGCAATCAGGCTTGGTTTCCCTATGATGCGCTGCCCGTTAGGCCTGAATTATGCGGCAAATACCATTAATTGCGTTCAATGCCTTCATGGAGTTGATCCGGCAGCCTGTGTTTTTACTGCTGTTTACTATCTCCGTAATCGTGTGTCTGATACTGGGGGCTGTACCGTATTTTGGTTTTGGTGGAACGGGCATCGACGTTGTTAATTTTGACGTAAAAATGGTGAAAGACGGCGTGCTGACCGTGATGCTGATTTCGGGTTTGTTTGCGGCAGTTATTTGCGCCTCGACTTCATTGGCGAAGGAAATCTCCTCGGGCACGGCCATGGTGGTACTTTCCAAACCGGTGGGCCGCATGCATTTTGTGGTAGGCAAATTTCTTGGCGTGGCTGGCGCGCTTACAGTGGGCACTTATTTAAATCTCCTTGCCGTTTTGCTCGCCAGCCGGATGGGCTACGATGCCTATGGAAATCCGGACCAAGTTGGCGTGCTCACCATTCTTGGTTTCATGGCCATGGCCTATGTGGCCGCTGGGTTCCTGAATTATTTTTTACGCAAGCCTTTTGTGCCTACCTGCGTGACCTTGCTTACGGTGATGCTTACCTTGGGGTTCCTCACCGTGTGCGCGATGGATAAACAGCGGGCCTGGTGGGTGGTGGATTCCGGCGAAGACATGAGTGCGGGATTCATGGACATTTGGGTTTTTACCGATGCGGCCGGCACGGATTCGAGGGGGGAAGCTTTGGGATCTGAAGAGAAAGACGCTTTTGCGGCTGGAGTGGATTGGGGCATGATTCAGCTTAGCCTTCTCATCCTTTTTGCATTGTGGCTGCTTTCGGCGCTCGCGTTGTTATGTTCCACCCGGCTTTCATGGCTGCCTACCATGTCGATATGTTCAGGGGTATTCCTGTTGGGCCTCATGTCTGATTACCTACTAGGTCGAACGGCTGAAGGTGGAGGGATGATCCATGCGGGCGAATATGTGATTTGGAATCCTCCCGGTAATCAAGCTGGCACTCATACTGTGTTCCGGCTCAAACCTCGTGGGGTGCGTCGTTTGGCGGATATGGAGTTCATGGTGAAAATGAACGTGAACGGCCCAGCCACGCCTGAGGACAAACAGTTGGTCGACGGGGTGCTTACACTGGATGTGCAGACAGAAGACGGTCAGATAAAGATCGGATATGAGGAGATCAAAACAAAGTTAGATACATTGCTCAAACTCCGTTGGAATGAGCCGCTCGAGCGCAAGATGATTCAGATTGGCCGGGAATTATTGCCCGGGGAATTCCCAGGTAATTCAATGGAACTCAAGCTTGCCGGTGAAATTCGGGAGAAAATCAACAGCCAAAGTGCTGAATTGGAAGAGGATGAAACGAAAAAAGATTTACTTATCGAGTTTCGCATTCTGGACGATCAGGTGACCACCAAGGTGGTGCCCGGCCATTTGGCCCTGTGGATCATGCCCGAACAGGGCACACTCACCAAGCTGGATGCCTCGGTGGATGAGGAGGTTACGGTGGCACGAGGCGCTGTCTGGGCGAAAACACTTTACGTTCTGGTGCCAAACTGGCAACTTTTCTGGCTTTCCGATTCCGTGGGTGTAGAGGCCGAAGAGTTATCCAGTCGGCGCGGGCAGGAAATGGCTAAGGTCGAGGCCGCCAAAACCGGCGACCGAGTGGACACAACCAAGAGTGTTAAAATTCGGAAGCGCGCGGACGTCAGTTACCGCGAGGGTCGAGTGCCTTGGAAATACATTTTTACAGCGTTTGTTTACGTGGCAGTGTATATCGGAGTGATGCTCTCGGGTGCGCTAATGCTTTTTGAGAATCGGGAATTAGCCTGACATGGAAAAAACCAACAAAACCGGCGGACTATGGAATGTAGTCATCAGCTTTGGAGCAGTGGTGATCACGAGCTTTGTGGCCTTGAAAACCACATCCACCACAGCCTTGACTGTATCAATTTTTATGGGCTTCTGCCTGTTGGTCAGTTTGGTGGGGCTATTGCACATGGTGCTCACCGACCGTGAGGGAATGGAGGCACTGGAAATGGATGCCATCAAAGCCAGTCGTGATGGGGAGGCCTTGTTCGAGCAGGGCGAAGTGTTGCCCGCCAAACGGTCGCGCGAACAATTTGAACGATTGTTAGTGCCCGTTATTGCTATTGTAATGTTAGTGATGCAAGGCGTGGGGGTGTATTATCTCGGTTGGGTAAAAATTTCGACGGTGTTGGAGGGGTTGAAATCCCAAACGGTGCCGTTACTGGTCGAGAGCCAGTATCTCGGTTTAGCCGGTGCGGCACTTTTGGCGGTGATTCTCTTCATGCGCGGACAGTTTGCCACCAACTTGGCGCGCCTGCAGCGCGACCGACTTTTGCAGCCCAGTTCAGATTTCATCTTATTTACCGCCTATTTGTTCATCGTATTGGCGGCGGTTTTGGCTGTGAGTTTCAAAGAGCAACGCGCGGATCTCTGGGTGGGGATTGCGTTAGCCTGCCTGTTGGCAGCGTTGGCGGTGGAAAATCTGTTGAGTATGATCTTTGAGATTTATCGCCCGAGAGTATCCGGGCGCAAGGGGCGGTTGCTTTATCAGAGCCGGCTGATCGGGTTAATCGCCAAGCCGGAGAACCTGTTTACCACGGCGGGCAAAGTACTCGACTATCAGTTTGGGTTCAAAGTTTCTGAAACCTGGGGATATCAATTTTTGCGCGAACGTCTGGGCGTGCTGGTTGGAATTCAGATCATTATTTTTTGGCTATCCACCTGCGTGGTGACCCTTGGGCCATCCGAGCGTGGACGTTTGCAAAACTTGTTGACCAGCAGCAGCTCGGCCGAGTGGCTGGATTCGGGGATTCACTTTAAATTGCCCTGGCCCTTCGCCGAGGTGGAGCGATTCCGTCCCAATCAGGTTCACAGCTTTTATGTGGGCTTGGAAGCGGATGATAACCCAGACGTGCTAAACCGAGCACGCCTTTGGCTTAAACCTAGCGGCAAGAATTACGACAGTGAACTGAATGGAAACCAGAACGGGCTAGGGAAAGGGAAGATCTATTTTCCGACCGGAAGCGGGAAAACTGGTGTGGATGAAAACGTCATTGTGCCCAGCATCCCCGTCCATTATCGGATTCATGGAACCTCCAATGAAAGTCGCAAGGGTTTAGAGGACGGCTGGCTTAGCTATTCCGATCCGGAGGCGGTGATCAAGGAATTAGCGCATCGTGCGGTTTCACGCTATTTCATCAGTAAGGACATGAAAACACTGATGCGCACCGGACGGAATCAGGCGATGGAAGATGTGAAACGGGAACTTCAAGTATTGACCGATGACCGCGATCTCGGCGTGGAAATCCTGTTTGTGGGTATGGCGGATCTGCGCCCACCGGCTGAATCTCCAATCCAGATGCAGGGGATGAAGGAGGATATGAGTGGTGACCCGGATAAGAAGGGAACCATGCAGACGGATCCAGTGGCAGTGGTATTTGAGCGGGCCATTATGGCCAACATCACTCAGGAGACTGAGAAGGCACTCGCCAGAAACGTAGCGCGCCGGGAGCAATCCATGCAATCCAATCAGGTGCAGACCATTCTCGACACTGCGATAAGTAATGCCAAAGTGAAACTTGAAGTAGCTCAGTCCCGATTGGAACTGAGTCGGCAACAAAACGAACCTTTCCTTCGCGCTCCCCGGTTGTTTTCTTTGTGGCTGTATACTCGGGCAGTGAAGCGCTCTCTAATGGACACCCGGAAATATATCGTGGCCGTTAAAAATGCTGATATTTCAGCTGACATTGACCTTAAAGAAACCATCCGTCGCGGAATGCTGGATGTGAAAGTGCCGCCCGCCGGCGGAAATAAATAATCATAAATTGAACTATGAAAAAAATTATTAATATAATTATATTCGCGCTGCTGCTGCTAATCTTTGGCTCGTACATGTTTACCTTTCAGGTGCGGCAGGATAAGGTCGTATTCGTGGAAACATTTGGCAAGCGCGGTGATGCGATTCAGGAACCCGGACTGAAGTTCCGCTGGCCCTGGCCTATTCAAGAGGTTTACACATTCGACCGACGCATCCATTTGTTAACCACACAGTATGGCCAGATCAGCACGGGCGACAGCAGCTTGGTGGTGCAGCCTTATTTGGGCTGGCGCATACAGGAAAACCCCAAGACTTTTATAGGGAGAGCAAAAGGAAATACCGCCACCGCTCGTCGGGCTTCCGTTGAGAATATTTTACGACAGGCACTCGATGGCGCGGTGACGTCCGTATTCGGCAATAAAGAAAACCTGATTGTCACCGCCAAGAGCCTCCATAATGGGGAAAAGGAGCAGGACGGGGATCAAAATAAAGGCCACACGTTCGAGGATCTCGAGAAGGATATTTTTAGCAACGTGAAAGTCAAAGCTGAGGAAATGGGGGTTGAGCTGAAGTTTGTGGGTATCCGTCGGGTAGGCATCACCGAGCATAGTGTCCAAGTGACTCTGAACTCCATGGTAACCCAATGGAACGATGAAGCGGCTACCGATATGAAGAATGCACAGGATGAAGCGTTGCGCATTCGCACTTCTGCCATGAACGCCAAGGCCAGTGCTATCGAGGAGGCCAATGCAAAAGCGGATATTATCGCCGCCAAGGCGAGTGCTGATCAGGCGAAGATATTTTCTGAGTTACAGGAAAAAGACGCCGATTTGGCAGCCTTCCTCATTGAGCTCAATGCAATGGAGGCTGTTTTGGAAAAGGAAACCACTCTCGTTCTCGACGAAGATTTCCCCTTCTTGGAACCATTGCGCGGAAAATTTCTTTTAAAGGAAACCACGCTTCCTGATAGTTCGAAAAGTGGAATTGCCCCTTAATGATGAACGAACCGGAGAATAAATCCAGAGAATCGGTCGACCTCGATTTGGGGAATGAAGCCGGCTCTCGGGCGATGGATGAGGCGCTGCAAAGCAGCTTCACCATCCTCAAGTTGGTGATTGCCGTTCTGGTGGTATATCTGATTTTTTCGAACACCTCCACGGTGGAAGGCAAGAAAGAGGGTGTGATTATTCTGCGCTTTGGCAAGGCGCGCGAGATCACTCCAAAGGATGTATTCAGTTCAGGCATACGGTTTGCCTGGCCTTATCCATTGGAAGAACGTGTGACCATCCAGCGGGAAACGCCTCTCACCACAAAATTTTTCAAGTACGCACCCGTGGGTCGAATTGAGATCGGCGATGACTTGGATAACCATCCGCTGGATGCTGAAAAGGATGGCTATGTGTTGACCCGGGATGGACTAATGCTTCATTTGGAAGCCACATTAAATTTTGAGATCGATGATCCCAAGGCCTTTGCCTTTAATTTCGCCCAGCCTGAGAAAGTGCTCAGTACGTTATTCGAGAGCGCCATCACCCATGAGGCGTTTGAATTCACGATGGCGGAGCTCTATCAGTCTAGTCTGGATAAATTCACTGAAAAAGTGAAAGAGCGAACAAAAAAATTGGCAGATCAATACGGGTTGGGGGTGAAGATTAATCGTGTATATATCCGGCAAGGGGATGTGGAGCTGCCGTTTATGATCCGAGCCGCATATGAGAACATGAGAACCTCAGAGGAGAAGGCGAATGATAGTTTGCAACAAGGAAAGAACATCGCGCGTTCGGAAATCGAATCCATAAAGAGCGACGCGAGCAGTACCAATAAAACTGGTGAAGTGGCCATCATTTTAGATCAAGCAAAGGGGCAGGCCATCACCACCATACGGGAAGTGGAGGCGCTTCGGCAAAGATTCTACAGTATTTACGGTGGGGACAATGAAACAGAAGTCCGCTCTCCGAAGGAGCGTAGGCGCGGGATACATCGCCTTTATTTTGAGGTATTCAACCGGCTAATGACCAAGTCTGATCTGAAAATCTATGTGATTTCAAACCGCAGCGGTCCGCGGCAAAAAGTGCATCTCCTCATGAACCCCAAGCCACCTGAGCCGAAGAAATCGCCTTTCGACAATTTGAGCGGGCAACCGGGCCAAGGGCCGCCCCCAAAGCCGCCCGGTCAGTAAATTCCCACTATGCCTATCGACGACATCCAAGAACTTGAAGCAGCTGACGACGCCAAGGCCAAACAGGCCGCCACCACGGTGAAGTATATTTTCGTCGGCATTCTGTTTGTAATTAACGGCTTCATAGCTGATTGGTTGCTAGGCTCGGAATCCAGTGTGGGTGACCTCAGTGCCATGATCGGCGCGTTCATCCTGGGCATTCGAATCTTTCGCACGACGATTCACGATCTTCGCCAGGGTCTGCTTACCACCAACGAGTTGGTGGCCATCGCCGTGTTGGCTACGTTTTCATCGGGCGAATATCACGCAGCCGGTCTTGTAGCCTTTTTTATGTTGCTTGGCGAAATGATTGAAAGCCGAACGGCCTCCGGAGCCAAGGAAGCCATTAGTCGTCTGATGAAACTCACTCCCACCCGAGCCATTCGCCTCATCGATGGCACGGAGGAAGAAGTAGCCGCAGTGGATCTCGCCGTGGGAGATCGCATCCGCGTGCGCCCCGGCGACAATGTACCCGCCGATGGTGAGATTCTTGTCGGCACCGGCTCCATCAATCAGGCCAACATCACCGGCGAATCGCTGCCGGTGGACAAGAATCCCGGCGACGATGTTTACCAAGGGACAATTAACCTCGACGGTATGTTGGAAGTCAATGTCACCAAGGTAGGGGATCAAACTGAATTTGGCCGCGTTCGTGAATTGATTTTGCAGGCTGCGCAATCAAAAACGCAGCTCATGAAGATGGTGGATCTGTATATGGGTTTTTACACTCCGCTGGTATTGGTGATCGGCGCGTTAGTCTGGGCCTTTACGCAGGATCTCAACCGCGTTATTTCCGTCTTCATCGTGTCCAGCCCCGTCGCCTTTATTCTTGCTACTCCCACCGCGATGGTTGCTGCTGTGGCTACTGCATCGCGTTTGGGCATCCTCATCAAGCAGGTGAGTGATATCGAATTGGCGGCTAAGATCAACGCGTTTGTATTTGATAAAACTGGCACCATCACCACCGGCACTCTCACCGTTAGCCGGTTGGCACCGGTGGACGGCGTGAAACCCGCAGAATTGTTACTGCCCTAACGTGTCAAGATCGTGCCATTCACAGACTACTTCCTGAGCCGACACTCTGGGAAACCCAATCTAAATAACGAGTGCTGCCGGACTCGATTTTCACCGCCACAAACTCCGGCGTATCATACGGATGCTCCGCCAGCACCCACGCCTCTAGTGCCGCTAACTGATCTCCCGTGGTTTTCAGCACCATCAACACTTCGGTTTCCTGGCATAGCTTGCCTTTCCACTGATAGTGTGATTCCACACCGGACACGAGGTTTACGCACGCCGCCAAGCGGTTTTCCAGAATTCCGGAGGCCAGTACGCGAGCCACCACAAGATCCGGGGCGGTAACAAAGACGATGTGATGCATAGGGGAATATCTGACGCTCAATGCCTAATGTCCAAGAAAATTCAAAAAACAAACTTGAATTTGGAGGTTGGCCATTAGTCGTTCACCTTTTATCTTCAGCCCGTGAATCAAATCAACCTTTCCAACCGCAACGCCATCGTCACCGGCGGCGCGCGTGGCATTGGCTACGCCATCGCCCAGCGGTTGCTGCAATCCGGCGCGCGCGTCAGCATTTGGGACATGGACGCCCAAGCCGCCACCGAGGCCCAAAAGGCGCTCTCGAAATTTGGCACGGTGGATGCGCAAACCGTCGAACTCACCGCCGCCGCCGCCGTGGTCGCCGCCACTGAAAGCACTATCGCCGCGCTGGGTTACATTGACATTCTCTGCAACAACGCCGGCATCGCGGGCGGCAACTATCCCACCTGGGAATATCCCGTTGAGGAATTTCGCCGTGTCATTGATGTGGACCTCAACGCGGTCTTCATCTGCTGCCGCGCCGTGGTGCCGCATTTACGCGAACGCGGCTACGGACGCATCATCAACACCGCCTCCATCGCCGGCAAAGAAGGCAACCCCAACGCCAGTGGCTACAGCGCCGCCAAGGCGGGCGTAATCGCCCTCACTAAATGCCTCGGCAAAGAACTCGCCCAAGACGGCATTTGCGTCAACTGCATCACTCCCGCCGTCATCCAAACCAAAATCCTCGAGCAATGCACCCCCGAGCACATCGATTACATGCTCAGCAAAATCCCGATGGGGCGATTTGGCGAGGTCGATGAAGCCGCCGCGATGGTCGCGTGGCTCGCCAGCGAAGATTGCTCATTCACCACCGGCGGTGTATTCGACCTTTCCGGCGGGCGGGCCACTTATTAAACTCATCCCATGACCCGCCACGAAGCCAGCGAGAAAATCAAAACCAGTTGCAAAACTATTGCCTTGGAAATGATGGACCTCAACCCCACCATTGCTTCGTTGGACGACACCAAAACACAGGAAGCATTATACGAAGCGAGCTACGCGCTAACCAAGCAACTGGAGATCATCAAAAAAAAGGTCATCCAACTCGAACGGCGTGATGACTCCCCCGAGGTGTGATGTGCTGCGCGCTGCGTGTCTCTACCACCCCAACACGTGCGCGAAAATTAACGGCGTAACAATTGTCGCATCACTTTCGATGACGTATTTCGGGGTGCCTATTTCCAGTTTGCCCCACGTGATTTTCTCATTTGGCACCGCGCCGGAATAGCTGCCATAGCTGGTCGTCGAATCGCTGATTTGGCAAAAGTAGGCCCACTTGCGAACGCCATCCCGTTGCACATCCTGCTCCAACATTGGCACCACGCATATTGGAAAATCGCCAGCGATGCCACCGCCGATTTGGAAAAATCCCAGAGGTGCACCCGCAGTCGTCGCCTCGTACCAATGCGCCAGTTCCACCATATACTCGATGCCGCCGCGCACCGCTCGCGGGTTAGTTAAATTACCGAGCACCAATTCGCTGGCGAACATATTGCCCATCGTACTGTCTTCCCAACCGGGCACAAATATTGGTAAATTTTTTTGCGCGGCGGCCAGCATCCAACTGTCCTCCGGATTGATTTGATAAAATTCCTCCAGCTCACCGCTCAACAAACTTTCAAACAAAAACTCGTGTGGAAACTTGCCTTCACCGGCGATGGACGCAGCGTGCCAGCGCGGGCGGATTTTAGATTCTAGCCGACGCATCGCTTCCTCCTCCGGTATGCATGTGTCGGTCACGCGATTGAGCTGACGGTCGAGCAGCGCTTGTTCGTCCTTCGGAGAAAGATCGCGATAGTGCGGCAAGCGCTCATAAAAATCGTGCGCCACGAGGTTATACAAATCCTCCTCAAGATTGGCGCCCGTGCAGCAAATACCGTGCACTTTGTCGCGCCGAATCATCTCCGCCAGCGACAGCCCTAACTCCGCCGTACTCATCGCGCCGGCGAGTGTCACAAACATTTTTCCGCCATCCGAGAGCAACCGCGTGTAACCCTCCGCCGCATCCCTTAGTGTGGCCGCGTTGAAATGACGGTAGTGGCTCTCGATGAACTGGCTGATAGGGCCGGCCATTTTCTCTCAATTATCCTCGCAAAAAAAAGCATCATGCAATACACGCATTGCCTCCTTACCTTGACCAGCCTCCACCACCACCGAGATTTTAATCTCGCTAGTAGAAATCATGCCGATATTAATATTTGCTGCGCCGAGCGTCTCAAACACCTTCGCCGCTACTCCTGGATGCGTCCGCATTCCCACACCCACCACCGACACTTTAGCAATCGTTTCGTCGCCCTCCACGGCCGCATAACCAATCTCATCTTTGAGGTTCGCAATCACCTGCCGCGCGCGCGGGAGATCCGTCGCATCGGCGGTAAACGAAATATCCGTAGCCGGAGTAGCTGTTCCGTGACTAACATTTTGCACGATCATATCCACATTCACTGCCGCATCCGCCAGCGCCATAAACACCCGCGCCGCGTGGCCCGGTTTATCTGGCACTGCCGTCACGGTCATTTTCGCCTGATTGCTGTCCAGCGACACGCCGCGCACGACCACCGCTTCCATACTTTCTGTTTCTTCCATCACGATTGTTCCCGGGTTGTTGTTGAGGCTCGAGCGCACTTCAAATTTTACATTAAACTTTTTGGCGAATTCAACCGACCGGCTTTGCATCACCTTCGTGCCAAGACTGGCTAGCTCCATCATTTCGTCATAAGAAATTTCATCCAACTTCTGCGCGTTCGGCACCACTCGTGGATCCGCCGTGTACACGCCGTCCACGTCCGTATAAATCTCGCACAAATCTGCCCTCAAAACCGAAGCCAACGCAATCGCCGTCAAATCCGATCCACCTCGGCCCAGCGTCGTAATTCGCCCGTCACTTGTTTGCCCCTGAAACCCAGCCACGATCACCACATTGCCTTTTTCCAACATCGCGTGCACTTGCCCCGGCGTAATATTATTAATCTTCGCCTTCGAATGCACCCCGTCCGTCACAATACCCGCCTGTGCGCCGGTGAGCGAAACTGCCGGCAAATCCAACGAATGCAACGCCATCGCCAGCAGCGCAATCGTCGTCTGCTCGCCCGTCGCAAGCAACATATCCATCTCACGATCATTGGGCATTGGGTTAATTTCGGCAGCGAGTTTCACAAGATTATCCGTTACGCCTTTCATAGCCGAAACGACCGTCACCACCTTGTCGCCGCGCAGTCGATAAGTACCAACACGGCTGGCCACATTTTTGATGCGATCAACCCCCTCGACGGAAGACCCCCCAAACTTTTGTACAATTAATCCCATCGTTATATTCCGATTGCCGCTTTCACCGCATCCAACGTTGCCTCCACTGTGGTGACCTCCACATTCGCGTGCTCCACAGCATTGTCCGGATCTTTCAAACCGTGCCCAGTCATCGTAGCCACGACAATGCTACCTTCGCCGATTTTTCGGGCGTTTTGGAGTTTGATGATTCCCGCGAGCGCAGCCGCAGAAGCGAGTTCGACGAAGATGCCTTCTTGCTCGGTGATCATTTTGTACGCAGTTAAAATCTCTTCATCGGTAACTTTATCAATC
>JAOLZA010000038.1 GCA_028343615.1 Verrucomicrobiota bacterium | reverse complement strand
GGGCTCACGATCATGCGTGGCGGTACCTGGAAAGGGGTGCCTGATGCGTGCACCTCCGGTATACGCATGCTCAGTGGTGGTTACGGCCGGTATGAGAACTGGGGCCTGCGGGCGGCCATTACTCCTGCGCCGGGAAAGGAACCGGCCAAGGAACTTAAGCTCGATCTCGGGGACGGTGTGACCATGGAGTTTATCTACGTGAAACCGGGCAAGTTTTTGATGGGCGGTGAGAACGAGAAAGGAGGCCGCTTCGAATGCGTGGAAGTTCCCCAACATGGAGTGGAACTCACCCAAGGGTTTTACCTTGGCAAGTACGAGGTGACCCAGGCGCAGTATCAGGCTGCCATGGGTCAAAACCCCAGCCGCTCTACCAAGGGGGTAGATTGTCCGGTCGACAACGTCTCTGAACCGGACGCCCGGCAGTTCTGCATCCGGCTTAGTGAGATCGCCAATGTTGAAGCTAGGCTTCCTACCGAGGCCGAGTGGGAATACGCCAGTCGCGCAGGGCGTTCCACCAAGTGGTTCTTCGGTGATGATCCCTCCAAGATCGGGGACTACGCCTGGTACAAGGACAATGGCGGTGCCAAGTCTCACCCCGTCGGGCAGAAGAAGCCCAACCCGTGGGGTTTCTATGACATCTACGGTAATGTCTGCGAGCGGATATCGGACAAGTATCACAAGAATTACTATTCGGTGAGCCCTGCGAAAGACCCGACCGGGCCCAGGCAGGCTACGAAGTCACGCTTCGAGTACACGATTTCGGTTCCACAAGCGGGCAAGTATGCGTTGATCGCTCAGGTGGTCACGGTGAATTACGATCAGTGGCTCAAGGTCTCGGCCAATGAAGGAGCCGATGTCGCCATGCCAATGCCCTTCACCGAGGGTGAATGGCAGGATTCGAAGCCTGTTGAGCTCATGTTGCAAAAAGGAGAAAACACACTTCGCTTATGGCGCGACGCCCCACCGCAGAAGGGGCTGGCCATCAAGGAATTTACGCTCTCGCCGGTTGAGTGAAGTTTGTGGTCATCATAAATTCCCTATTGTCATACAAGCCATGAAAAACATTATCGCAGTTGCTCTGTTTTGCATGCTGATTGTTTCTGAAGTTTCCGCCCGGAAAGTCGAAGATTGGCCTTATGAGCGGCTTTTTAAGGAGTCGGATCTTGTGATAATTGCACACGTCCAAGGATGGGGTGTTAATAAAAAAGAGTGGAATGAAAAGTTTTTCGATAAGGGGCGATTCGAAGGTGTTAAGACTATTTTCGGAGCCGCCTTTACCTTGAAGGGCGACCCACCTCTATGCATTTGGCTAAATCATTTTAGATATAAAGAGGGGGTTGCGCGTTATAATGACGGCCCTGGCTTGGTTGCTTTTTTGAAGAAGCCTATATTAATTGAGCTAAAGCAAGCAGAGGATAAAAAAGGTAAGTTGCAGCAGCTGAGTAAGGGGTTAAAAAAGATTAGCCAGCCTGAGTATCTGCTCTTTTTAAAGAAACACAAGGATGGTGTGTACGAGCCGGTCTCCGGCCAACTGGACGCTAGCTTTTCAGTGCGGGCCATGGACCCTCCGAATAGCATCAAGGTCCGGTGAAAATGAATCAGATGTATTGTCAAAAAAATTTGCTCATAGCTAACGTTTTGTTGCTGGGGGTTTTTAGTGGTGCTTTTTGTATAGAAGCAAATCCGGCAACTCCCCTAGAGCTTAAAGAAGCTGCTTTGGAGCAGTTTGAGAACCACTGTTTTGATTGTCATGATGGGGACGCGAAGAAGGGGGGGCTGGATTTAGTCAGTCTACTGGGAAAAGGCGATTTTGATGGCTCTCTAATATTCGAGCATCTGATTACGGCGAAGATGCCGCCCAAGAACAAGAGGCAGCCAGCTCTCAAAGAGAAACAACTCATGTTGGATTGGCTTGCGCAGTGTCAGGCTGAAAACGCGCCCCAGCCTTACCGCCGAATCAGTCGCCATGAGTTCGTTCATTCGGTGAACGATCTACTGGGCGTGAAGCTGGACCTAACTGGGGGAATTCCAGAAGACCGGGGCACGCATGACTTTGATTCGGATCGAAGGGTTCTCTTAACTAGGCAGATGCTCACTTCCTACTTTTTGGCAGCCGATGAAATGCTGGAATTTGCCTTGCCCGCAAAGGGGTTTGTTCAAGAGCGGATTTGGGTGACCAACAAGATCAAAGACAGTCACAATAGCTACAATATCTATACCCGGGAATACAAAGAAGGCATTCTCTTTTCCTGGACCCGTGCCAATAATGGAAACAGTTACTCCTTTTTCTATGACAACTTCGATCCGCCCGTGAAGGGTTGGTATGAATTGACTTTTGAGGCGATGAAGCTGGGAGCCTTCAAGGAGGACGTCAGTATCGAGGTCTTTGGTGGAAAATATTATTTTGCCGATGACCGACCACAGCCACAGCGGTTGCTGGATGTGATCTCGCTGGGCAACCGGGAAATGAAATCCCACACTGTGCGAGTCTTTCTGCATCCGGGTGAAAATGTCTCGGTACATTGTTATTCCAAGCACAACTTTCGCAAAAAAAATGGAAACCAAGGGGCTTATATCAAGCAGCTAAAGGTTCGCGGTCCGGTGCTTGACCAGTGGCCGCCCAGTTCCTATCAAAATATTTTTGGCGGTTTGCCCATGAAGATGCCACCTCGTGAAGCGATAAATACATCCGTTTCACAAACGAAACTGAAGGCTATCGGAGGTAAGGTCTCTGTTAGCAGTTTCCAGAAGGGAATGGAAAAGGGAAAGATGCAGGATGGTTCCAACCGAACCTTCTGGCATACACGGTTCAAACCGACTTTGGCCAAACCGCCGCATTACGTGATTCTGGAAAATCCGAATGGGAATACGATCAATGGCCTGTCTTACTCCACGTGGTCGGGTGGAAATGGCAATGGGCAGGTGAAGGCCTATTCGATCCATCTCTCTGATGACGGGAAATCCTGGGGGGCTCCGATTGTCGAAGGGGCACTCGAGATCGGAGGTTGGACCAGTGAACAACCCATTCTCTTTCCCAAGCCAACCGCCAGTCACTTTATCAGGTTTATGGTGACTGATGCCTTGACTTTGGATGGTCGCTCGCTTGCTTCAATCGGCAAGCTGGATGTAATGACTGTGTTGCCGGGGGAAGGTTCCACGCTTCCGGTTTTGGTTTCTTCCGAATCAGTAGATGACCTAAAAAAAGTGATCCGGCGATTTGCCCAAAAGGCCTTTTCGTCGAACCTGACTGATGAGGAACTGGCTCCCTACTATCAAGTGAGCCTCAACGCCTTGAAGGAACAAGGTGACTTTGTTGCAGCGACCAAACTTGGGCTAAAGGCAATCATTTGCTCGCATCGGTTCTTGATGGCACCCGGGGAACACAAAAATAGATCCTATGGGATAGCCGCTGATCTTGCCCGAATCCTTTGGCTTTCGGTTCCTGATAAGGAGCTTATGGCTTTATCAGCAACTGATAAGCTCAATGGCAACACTCTCGAAGCGCAAATCAATCGGATGCTGCAGGATAAAAAAAATAAACGCATGATCCATTCCTTCTGCAACCAATGGCTCGACCTGCGCTCCTTCGATAAGATTTCTCCTTCCCTCAAGTTGTATCCGCTCTACAACGGCCTCCTGAACCATTTCCTTCCCCTCGAGACCGAGGCCTATCTTAATCATTTGGTTCAGGAAAACCTGCCTCTCGGGCACTTGATCGACTCTGACTTCTCCTTCCTCAACCAGCGCCTCGCCCAGCATTACGGCATTCCCGGGATATACGGCCAGAACATGCGCAAGGTATCCTTCAAGCAGGAGGTGCCGCGTGGTGGGCTCTTAACCATGGGGAGCGTGCTCAAGGTTACGGCTGATGGATTTGATACTTCACCCATCCGGCGGGGCGCGTGGATTTCCAAGAATATTGCGGGCAATACACTTTCGCCTCCTCCAGAAGAAGTAAAGGCAATCGAGCCCGAACACGGCAGGGAGGCCGCTACTCTACGCGAACAAATTGAAGAACATAAAAACAACCCGACCTGTTACGCTTGTCATAAAAGCATTGATCCCTACGGGTTCGCTCTGGAGAACTTCGACGCTACCGGGCAAAGGCGCACGAATTACCGGGTTAAGCTTCCGCACCGAGGCACTTTCCAGTATCGCCCACAGGGTTACTTTAAACTGGCCGGGGAAGTAGACGCAGCAGGGGAAATTGATAAGGACAAGTTTGAGGATGTTGTCGGGCTCAAGAAGATTCTGCTCTCTGAGCACAAGAAGGTTGCCTATAATTTCGCCAAGAAATTTTTCGAGTATGCCAATGGCTATAAGCCCAACCTAAAGCAACGCCTGCATCTCCACGCAATGATCCCGGATAATGCTGAGGAATGCCGGATGAAAGACTTGATTGTAAAGGTGTTGGCCTATTCACTGGAAGGAGACCGGGAATGAGAAATATCAGCAGAAAAGATTTCCTTAAAATAGGTGCAGCTCTGCCTTTGGCCCTGCAGTCACTTAGATTACGGGCTGAGCAGGGGGGGGAACGACCGCCAAAGCGGATTATTTTTATCAATAGTTGTCTGGGTTTCTATAAGCCGTATTTCTATCCCAAGAAGCGGGGAGATCTCTCAACCTCTGATTACCTCAAAGGCATGAAGACTCTGGGGAAAATGACGCTCTTTCAAAACCTCTTTCACCCCGGCATGCGAACCAGTAACCATGACTCGGAAAAATCCTTCCTCACGGGAACGCCCAGTCCGGAGTCACCCACTTTTGTGAACGGCATTTCACTGGATCAGGTGTTGGCCCGACAGATGGGCGGCGACACTCGCTTTCCCTTTCTCAATTTCAGTATCTATGATCGAGGCTGGGGAATATCCTGGAATGACCGTGGTTCGGCCATTCCCCCGATGTACGATGAGCAAAAGATTTTTCAAATGCTCTTTGAAAATGAGGATCTAAAGGCGAAAAAGCAGCAGCTCCAGAATGACCAAAATATTTTGGATTGCCTCCGGCGCGATCTTGCTCAGTTGCGCAAGCAAGGAGCTAATGCTGGCAAGCTGGAGAGTTACCAGGCCGTGATTGCCGAATTGGAAACCCAATTGAATCACGAAAAGTTTTGGCTCAATGCCAGTAAGCCGAAGGTTCCGAAATCCCTGAGTGACGATCAGGATTTTGTGTTCTCCACAAAGATTAGAAACCTGTTCGAACTGGCGAAACTGGCTTTCCAAACTGACTCAACTCGAGTCATAACCTTCTCCATGGATTGGATTGACGGGGCCATCAAGGTGCCCGGCGCCACCGGCGGTTGGCATTCTCTTTCGCACCATGCCAACAGGCCGGATATAATTGCCAGACTAAGCAAAATCGAGATTGATACCCTCAAGCACTATAACCGGTTCCTTTTTGAAATGGATCAGATCAAGGAAGGGGAAGGAACTCTTCTCGACCACACCACCGTGGTATTGGGCAGTAACTTTGGCAATTCCTCCAATCATACCTGTGACTACCTACCGATAATCGTGGCCGGGGGCGGATACAAACATAAGCCCCACACTGTCCTTGAGAAACAGACTCCCCTTTGCAACCTTTATCTGGAATTACTGCACAAGCACGATATCGACGCCAAGAGCTTTGGCAGTAGCCAGAAGGATATGGGTTTGCTCAATAGCTGATACAGTCACAAGAATGATAAACGTAATAGCATCCATCACAGTCAAAGCCTCCGAGCGCGACGCCTTCATTGAAATATTTAAGGCGAACATCCCCAAGGTGCTGGAGGAAGAGGGGTGTTTGGAATATTCCGCCACGGTGGACTTCCAAACAGAACTTCCCATCCAGCAAGCGAATGCAAACGTCGTGACGGTCATCGAGAAATGGGAATCATTCCCTCACCTGGAAGCTCATTTCACTGCCCCGCATATGCTGGAGTATAAGGCCAAGGTAGAAGGCATGGTGGAAGACGTCTCCTTGAAAATCCTGGAAGACGCCTAGGCTCTGAAAGGAAATCAACCGATGAAATACACGCTGTTGCTAATTGCAATTGCCACCAGTCTGCAGGCTGCCAAGCAACCCAACATTCTTTTCATCATCACCGACCAGCATCATGCCAGAATGCTGTCGAGTGTCGGCAATCCCTATCTGAAAACCCGGGCGCTCGATTCCATGGCCAAATCGGGTATTCGGTTTTCGCGCGCCTATGTAACCAACCCCGTTTGCGCGCCTAGTCGTATCTCGATGGCAACCGGAATGATGGCGGGACGATTCGGTGTCTTCAGTAATGGCATGAAGGCGATCATCCCGAAGAAGGTCAGCGATAACTCGCTTGGCAAGCTGATCAAATCCGGCGGTTACGACACCTTCTACGGAGGCAAGGTTCACATGGCGCCGGCACTTGTGCCGCTCAAGGCGGGCTACGATGAGTTTTGCAAAGACCAGCGCGACGAGTTGCCCGGAGCCTGCATTGAATTCATGACCCGCAAGCGGGATAAACCGTTCTTTGCCGTGGCTTCATTCATTAATCCGCACGACATCTGTTTTGCATACAACGCTCGGCACCCCAAGCGCAGGGGCATGCCTCTCGTGAACAAACTTTATAAGGAAGCCCAGGCCCTGCCAGCAGACAAGTTGCCTCCGCTGCCGAAGAACAGCGCGATCCCGGAACGGGAACCAGACGTCATTGAGGCAACCATGAAGGTGACCGCCGTCACGCCTGCCAAGTTGATCCGCAAGGATTACAACGAACGTGACTGGCGCAATTATCGCTGGATCTATTGTCGGCTCACCGAGCGGGTTGATGCCCAGATCGGTCGGTTGCTGGATGCCTTGAAAAAGAATGGCTTGGAGAAAAACACCCTGGTGATCTTTACCAGCGATCATGGCGACATGGACGGCAGTCATCGTCTGGCCTCCAAGAACGTTTTCTATGAGAACTCTGTCGGTGTGCCTTTCATCATGCAATACAAGGGTGTCATTCCCCCCGGCCAAGTGGATGGAAAGAGCCTCGTTTCCAACGGCCTCGACGTTCTTCCCACGCTCTGCGACTACGCGGGGGTTTCGGTCCCCAATTATTTACTTGGACGATCCCTTCGTCCCCTTGCCGAAAACCAAGAGGACAATGCCAGACGTCCCTACGTGGTGGCTGAAAACAACACCGGCCGCATGATCCGCTCTGATCACTACAAATATTGTGTGTATACAAGCGGTAAGATTCGCGAATCTCTGGTCGATCTTCGGACTGATCCAGGTGAAATGAAGAACCTCGCAGGGAAGGCAGGTTTCGAAAAACACCTCAACAAGCACCGTGAATTCCTGAAGCAATGGATCAAGGAATCCGAGGATATCACAGCAAAAGCCTTCGCCATCGAACCCAATTGATTGTCATCCCCCTCAGGTTCTATCATAATTCGTAAGCACCGCTTTCCTCGGGATATCGAGAAACCAAAATGAAAAAATTTATCTCATCAAGACGTGACTTTTTACTTACCACCGGTGCCGTGGCGACCTCGATCATCCTGCCCCGTCAGGCCATGGCCGCTTTGGCGAAAATCAAAAAGCCCATCAAGCTCGGCATGATTACCGATCTGCATCAGGATGTGATGCACGATGGGCCGGCGCGCCTGAAGGTCTTTCTCGATGCTATGAAGGAGGAAAAACCCGATGCTCTCGTGCAGTTAGGTGATTTCGCTTATCCGACAAAGAAAAACGATGTGGTAACCAAGGCCTTTGAAAAGGCGCACCCCAGAACCCTGCATGTTCTTGGGAACCACGAGATTGATGGGGGACACTCCTTTGATGCGGTCGCGAAGCTCTGGGGGATGAAGGGACGCTATTACACCGAGAACATTAACGGTCTGGATCTGATTGTTCTCGATGGAAACGAGAAACCGAAGAACCATAAGAGCGGTTATCCCGCGCACATTGGAGAGCAACAGCTTGAGTGGCTCGCGAAACAGCTAAAAACCCTCAAGGGTCCGATCCTCGTTATTTCTCATCAACCCTTGGCGGGTCCATCCAGCATCGACAACGCTGCAGAAGTGCAGGCGCTGCTGAACTCTGCCTCCGACAAGGTTCTGCTGGCGGTCAACGGGCACACTCATATTGATCATGTGGACCGCGTGGGTAAAATCTCCTATCTACACGTCAACTCGGCTTCCTATAAATGGGTCGGGGGCTCCCACCGTAATAAGAGCTATCCGGCAAAGATCCACTCTAAGTTCCGCTGGATTGAGTATACTTGTCCTTATCAGGATAGCCTCTTTACTACGCTGACCATTGACCCTACCAATGGGCGCATTGATGTGAAGGGCCGTGAGAGTCAGTGGGTTGGAAAATCACCCTCACAACTTGGGATCGCAGCGAAACCTGACCAAACCGACGGTAAAGAGATTTGCCCGAAAATTCGGAGCCGGCGGCTTGTTTCAGCTGCGAAGTAACTGGGTGAAAAACATCCGGGAAACCACAATGAAATCTATGAAACGATTCAGCGTTCTAGCTATGGCAGGGTATATCATTCTCAGCCCGTCCGTTGCTGCTGCCCAGCCCAACATTCTTTTCATCGTTTCAGATGATCACGGCTGGGGCGATTTACCTTCGAATTGGAATAAGACCGAGGTACGCCTTCCGGCTTTGGGTGATCTGGCGACCAAAGGGGTGCGGTTTCCGAACTACCATACCGTCCCACTTTGTGGCCCGTCTCGGGCCTGTATGTTCACCGGCCAATTCTCAACGGAAAATGGTATGTGGAGGGGGCCGGGGAAAGATCCGCTCGGATCGCCTGGGTACCGGGGTATCAAACGTGATGTCACAATGCTTTCAGAGCATCTATCAAGAACCGGCTACCATACAGGATGCTTTGGTAAATGGCATATGGGCTCCTTGGAGGGGGAAGTGCCAAATGACCGAGGGTTCGATGAGTTTCACGGATTTCTGGCAGGGGCTCATTCTTATTGGATCACCCCAAAAAGATCTAAGATCATGCACAATCGTAAACCTGATTCCACGTCCGAAGGCCACGCGACTGAATTGTTTACTGGATGGGCTGAACAATTCATTCGTGAGAGTGTCCGCAAGGATGAACCCTTCTTTTGTTACCTGGCCTACAACGCCGTGCACGGCCCGTTACGCACCGATAAATCGAAACCGGCCTCCGCACCCGAGGCCTGGTTGAAAAAGGCCACTTCCCGAGGTGTCGATTTCTTGCGAAGCGACTATGTGGCGATTTTGGAGCATATGGATCACAACATTGGGGAACTCGTCTCTGTCCTGAAGGAACTGAATATCACTGAGAACACTCTAATCGTCTTTGTTAGCGACAACGGAGGTTGCACCATGGAGGAAGATGCCCCTGGTGGCAGATTCCCTGGAAATAATGGTCCGTTCAGCGGAGGGAAAGCCACCACTTATCAAGGCGGCCTGAAAGTTCCACTCTTGATGAACTGGAAAGGTCGGCTACCTCACGGGATTATCTCTGATGATCAGGTAATGCATTGCGACATCTACGCTACTTTGCTGGATGCTGCTGGTATTCCTGTTCCAAAAATGAATGGCAAGAACCCGGTTCGCGGAACGTCCTTGATGCCGCACATGCTCTCGTCAGGGAAGAAAACCATTCCGGATCGAAGTATGATTTTTGAGCTCTGGGGAAATATTGGTTTGCGAAAGGGCGACTACAAACTCTGGGCGGACGTCGGGCGGGATCACTCTCCGGATTGGCCTGCCCTTGCCGCCAAGCTCAAGGATACCAATCTTTCCCTGTTCGATCTCAGCAAAGATGTCGCCGAGACGACGGATCTGCGGACGCAACGCCCTGAAGTCTACGCTTCGCTCAAGGCGGAGCTGATCGACCACATTACCAGCATCAACGCTGAGTATCCTGGTGGTGGGATTTCCAAAGGTCCCCAAAAAGAGAAAGTCAAACCTCAGGGAAACCTCAACCCAGCACCGAAACACCGGTCACAAGAACAGTTCTTCAAAAATCGGGATCGAAATGGAGACGGCGAGGTTACCTTGGAGGAATACATCGGCAACCCAAAGGGAAGAAATGTTCCTGCGCTGACCAAACGGTTTAAGAAGATCGATTCCAATGGTGACGGTAAGCTGCGGTTAGATGAATTGAAGAAGTAATCCGAATGGGACAGCGATGTGGTAACTATCCAGTTTGGGGATAAGAAACGTGTCTTCGATTTTAACGAGAGCCACACGGAGTGACATGAGAATAGATCTGATTATGAACAACTATCGCAGAATTAGCCTTAGCGTCACATTCGTACTACTGTCGCTTTGCACGCGGTATATCGGAGCCGAGGAAAGTGACCGGCAAGCATTGCCTCCGATCCAGTTCGGGGGAGGCGATTCTCGTTTCACTGCTGCAAATCGAGAACGCGTCGATCTCGTTAAGCAAATACCTGGATTGGTAGCTCTTTGGGATTTTGTTCAACGGCGGGATTCACGGCAGACGCACAATCCATTTATTTCCATCCCGGGAAAATCTGGCGGGCGTGCCTATGAACTCGAACCGAGAAACATATCCCTCGACTATTGGAATCAGGGACCGCAAGCGACCCTTGCTGACTTTGAGTTGCTTGGGCGAGGGCCATTCGGTCAAGCCGTCCGCTTTTCGAGCCCTCGCAGCATATCGCACTTACCGGTCCTATCCGTGCCGCGAAAGAGTCTTCACGACTCTTCTCTGGATATCAAAGGCAAAGGAAAATCTGTCACGTTGGTAGTATGGTTACTCTACGAAAGGGGCAATCATGCGATCGCTGGAATGTGGCATGAGGGCACCGTTACCCCGAAGGGAGAACCTCCCGTAGTACAGGTGCCCGGCAAGCGGCAATTCGGGCTTTTCGCTGGTCTGCAGGCAAACAAGGGCGGGATTGGAGCTCACATTTCGGAGAATGGGGGTTCATCGTTTGGCGACATCTATGCCCGGCACCTTGCGTCCATGCCGACGAAAATGAAAAAGATCAAACCGGATACGAAACCCACCGATTCCGATTCATACTGGAACGCGGTCGGTCTGGTGTTTCACAACGAAGAAAATCGCGTGACCTCCTACGTGAATGGTTTGACCGAGGAAGTGTGGGTGGAGAATCCGAAGGAGTCGCGATTTTTTCAACATGCCTATCGCGCTTGGCAGCAGGGACAGCTGGCCGCCATCGACGGCATCCAACCCGGTGAGGACGTGAATTTTCCAAGGGATCAGTTCTATCGTCCTCCCGAGGATAAACCGGTTGAAACGAGAACTATCAAGCGGACGTCCGAGCGTGTCGTACGGCTGGAAACCTATCCGTTCACAAAGGTCGAGGCGACCTATCGTGTGCAACCGGATGGGACGTTAGGGAAACCACTGAAGCGTGACTTGGTAGCATTGAAATCCAATCCCTACTATTTCGGCTCTGACATCTATGCTCCGAAGACCATTGAGCAAGGTGGGCCGTTTACGATCGGTCGCGTCATCCACAGCAATCGACAACCGACGCTTTCCGCGTGGATAGGTGGTGTCGCTGTCTTCGATCGCGCACTTTCTGACGCCGAAATGAAAAGGCTCGCGACCATTGGGAATTGCTCGATCGCGGTTCAGTAAAGTGTTAAAATACCAATTCAGGCTTATGAAGAATACAAAAACAAAGTGGTGGATTCGACTGGCCTTGATAGTGCTGCCCGCTCTTTCGGCCCTAACCCTGGAAGCCCAAAGGCCCAACGTCATTCTCTTTCTGGTTGATGACATGGGCTTGATGGACACCTCCGTCCCGATGTTGGCCGGTCAGGACGGTAAACCAAAACGTTATCTGCTCAATGATTGGTATCGTACTCCGAACATGGAACGCTTAGCTAAACAAGGGGTTCGGTTCTCTCAATTCTATGCTCAGTCGGTTTGTTCGCCAACCAGAGCATCTATCATGACAGGGCAAAACTCTGCTCGACACCGGGTGACCCAATTCATTTCTCCCGAGAAAAAAAATGGCGGTCCCAAGGGCTGGAAATGGGAAGGGCTAACTCAAAAGGACGTTACCCTTCCATTGCTTCTTCGCAAGCAAGGTTATCACACCATTTTCGCCGGTAAGGCCCACTTCGCCCCCATTGGGTTCGCTGGGGAAGATCCGAAAAATCTGGGCTTCGACATAAATATTGCGGGGTGTTCATTCGGGCAACCGGGGAGTTATTATGGGGAGGATGGATATGGAAACTTGAATCCAAAACGTAAAAAGCGGGCCGTGCCCGGGCTTGAGAAATACCATAAGACTGATGTCTTCCTTTCCGAAGCAATCACCCTTGAAGCCAAAGACGCCATCGACCAATCATTGGAAAAGAAGAAGCCGTTCTTTCTTTATATGTCTCACTATGCGGTGCATAGCCCATTCAATTCGGACCCTCGGTTTGCTGCCAACTATAAGGACTCAGGAAAGCCAAAGAATGCTCAGGCATATGCGACCTTAATCGAAGGGATCGACAAATCCCTTGGTGACTTGATGGATCATGTTGCAGATAAGGGTGAGGCTGAAAACACTTTGATTCTGTTTGTCGGTGATAATGGGTCTGACGCGCCCTTAGGGCCGGTTCACGGGTACTCCAGTTCCGTTCCGCTCCGTGGAAAGAAGGGAACCTACTACGAGGGAGGTATGCGTGTGCCCTTCATTGCGGGCTGGGCCAAACCCGGTAAGAAAAATACTTTTCCCATCGCAAGAGATTCGCTTCACAACGATCAGATTGGAACAGTTATGGATATTTATTCGACCATTCTTGAAACCGCAGGCGCAAAGAATCCCTCAGGTCACGTCGTGGACGGGGTGAGTTTACTCAAGCAATTTTCGGGTAAGAGAAACCCTGATCGGTCTAATCATTTCATGTGTCACTTTCCCCATTCTCACCGTAGTTCCTACTTCACTGCTTTTCGTCAGGGTGATTGGAAATTGATCTACCGTTACAAGGGAAAAACCAAATACGAGTTGTACAATTTAGGGGAAGATCCATTCGAAACTAAAAACCTGGCCGAAAGCGAACCCAATAAACTGAAGGCAATGACTGAGGCAATGGCTGTTCGCCTCGAAAAGGAAGGCGCGCTATATCCTTCTGCAGGTGACACAGTGTTGAAGCCGGAGATTCCGAGTTCAAATTGAACTGTAAAAGGTTGGCGTGGATTACCCCGCGACTCTCGGAGTCGACATTTATCAATTACATCTCCACTAATTAATAACCATTAGATGATTTCTTTTCCCAACCGATTTACCTTCTTGTTGATTTTGGCAGTGTCCTTGTTTTGCCGCGTGCCTCTTATCGCAAAACCTCAAGTACTTTTGCCCAAGAGTATCGAGCCATTTTTCGAAAATTATTGCTTTGATTGTCATGATGCAGACACCGCTGAGGCAGACCTCGACCTCGAGGGTCTGACCCGCTCCATTGTGAATGTCGCAGACGCCGAAAACTGGCAGGATATCCTCGATCAGCTCAACTCGGGTGAAATGCCCCCAAAGAAGAAAACTCAACCGGGCAAGGAGGAGTTGGCCAAGGTAGTAGGGGACTTGACCGAATCCTTACAATCTGCCCAGAAGATGTTGCGAGACAGCGGTGGTGAGATTGCTCTGCGCCGATTGAATCGGCGTGAATATGAGATGACCATCAAGGATTTAATGGGAATCCGGATTAATGGAGAGAAACTCCCGGATGATCCTAGTGGTCGGTTTGACACCATTGGACAAAACCAGTCACTCACCGCGATGCAACTGGACACCTATTTCAAATTTGCTCAGGAAGTCGCCAGAACAGCTTTGCATTGGGATTGTGAGCCACGACAAGAATCCAAAGTGCTTGAACGACGGGAGTTCGCCAATACCGAAACCCGGAGCAAGCGGATCTATGAGTTCATGGAAAAAGTCAGGTTGGTCAAGAAAGAGGGAAAGACGCCGGCCGAAGCCGGACTGACTGATGAACAGTGGAAAAAGTACGACACGGATGGACCGAATGCACAAAACAGCGTATGGAAAGGTCAGGAACAGTACTACCAGCGGAATATGCACATTCATGACAAGGGACGCATGTTGTCGCATGACCTGCTTGTGGAGCATGTGAGCCTCTTCTTCCGCCACGATGCAAGAGCTCACTACCGCGTTCGTTTTTGCGGCGGAGTCGTGGACGGAGTTAAGCTTCGTCGGGGCGTCCGTCTGATGGAGCATAATGGACGATTCGGTGGCAAGCACGGTGGAGCTATCGGTAGTTTTTGGATTCGAGGAGCGATAGACCAACCTTCGGTCCATGAGGCGGAGTATCATCCGGTATTCGCACCCGAGTTTCGCCCGAAACACTGGCATCAATCCCGCAAGCATGTCTTCGCACTCGAAGACAAACGGGGCGGACCCGGGTTTGAACAGTTCTACCACCATTACAAACCCATCGAACCAAGTGCACCGAAGGATACGATCTATGCCAAATGGATGGAAGTCGAGGGCCCGTTCTACGATCCCAAATCACCGTTTGAAAACCTGATTGAGAAATATCAAGTGACATCGGCATCCGACGAAGAGCTCGATTTGTCAGCAAAGAATTTCTTAGCTGAGTTTGGAAAATTTGCTTATCGTAACCGAACCATTCCCAAAGAGTATCTGGAAAAGCTATTTGCATACTACCAACAACAGCGAAATTCCGAACTCGGGTTTCGTGAAGCAATCATTGATCCCCTGGCAATGATCCTGACATCCACTCGCTTTCTTTATCTATGCGAACCGAATGACATTCAAAAACAATCAACCGAGCTAAGTAACACAGAAAGAGAAAGGACTCCTCCAAATCAGGTAGTCAGCAAAGAACAAGTAAAGGAAAAGTCAAAAGCACTCGACGCCTACAGCTTGGCCAGTCGTCTTTCATACTTCCTCTGGAGCAGCACCCCCGACGAAGAACTTAATCGGCTTGTCGAAGCAGGTGACCTGCAGAAACCTCAAGTTATAGAAAAACAGATTGATCGAATGCTGAAGAGCCCAAAAGCGAAGAATTTCTTTCAGGGTTTCATGGCACAGTGGACGCATTTGAAACGTTTTGATTCGGTCGGCCTTGATTCGAAATTATTTTTGCACCGCACCGATGGTATGATTCATGCCTCAAAACGGGAACCCGTTGAGTTTTTTAAAGTCCTTGTGCATGAGAACCTAAGCGCATCCAACCTTATCGATTCCGATTTCGTAGTGGTGAACGGAGTGCTAGCTTCCAAATACGGTTTGTCCAAGCACTATGATGGAGATGGCTTTAAGAAAGTATCCATCCCGCCCATTTCCCCAAGAGGGGGGCTGATCACTCAGGCGGCCTTCCTTTCATCGGGAACAATGGGCAGTCGCACGTCACCCGTAATTCGGGGCTCACTTGTGAAAGAGATTCTGCTCAATGATCCGCCTCCCCCTCCCCCTCCCAATGTCCCTGAGTTGATCGCATCCACCGCAGAACCCTTACCCAGTGTCCGGGATCTTGTGGAGCTGCACCAACAAAAAGCTCAGTGCGCCTCCTGCCATGCCCGCTTTGACTTCATCGGGCTAGGGTTGGAAAACTTTGATGCGGTCGGTATGTGGCGGGATCAAGAATTGGTTACCGATGCCCAGGAGTTTAAGCATCTAAATAACCCACGCACTCCGAGAAAACTTTATCCCGTCAATGCAGGCGGGGAATTACCCAATGGAGAAAAGTTCGAGGATGTCCATGGGCTGAAAGCCGCCTTGATGAAACAGGAAAGACAGGTGGCCGCTTCCCTGTTTGAAGGACTTTTATGTTATGCCCTCGGACGGGATGTCAGTTTTACCGATCGTCCGATCATTGAAAAAGCCCTGAACGAACTGGAAAAAGAAAAATATCCAGTCCGCGACATGATCAAACAGGTAGTCCTTAGCAAACCCTTTTCGAGGAATTAAATTAGATTCAAAATACCGATGAACTTAGCAAGTAAATCAAATCGCCGGACCTTTCTCAAAAACGGAGCCAAAGCCATTGCACTCCCATTTCTTGGAAGTCTGTTGCCCACCGCAGTACGGGCTGCCGTCGAAAACACCCTAGCCGGCAACGCGCCTAAGCGTCTCCTCTGGATGTCCATGGGCCATGGTCATATGGAAAAGCACTTTTATCCGGAAGAATCCGGTTCGCTTGCTGACATTGCTTTACCGCCAGGCTGGGACCCGATTAAGAAAAACCTCGGTCATACCACTTTGGTATCAAACTTCTCAAACATGCAAAACAAACAGCCGCATGAAGGAAGTGAAGCAGTCCTTACCTGTGCCAATGTAATCGGTTTTCAAGGAAAAGCCCGGCACAACAGCGTATCCTGTGATCAGGTGGCGGCAGCTCATCTGGGAAAGGGCACTCGCTATCGGAGTCTCCAGCTTAATTGTCCCAAAAGTGACACCGGTAATGGTCACGGAGGTGTGGCCATATCCTACAGAGAGGATGGCAGCCCGATGACTGGATTTGATTCTCCCTTGGAGGTTTATCAACGCTTGTTCGGGGGCAACGTTTCCAGGGAAGAAGTTCTGAATACCCTCAAACAGCGTAAGAGCATATTTGACATCTTGAAATTTGAGAGTAGTTCCACCAAACGAATCCTCGATCGGGATGATCGTGAAAAACTCGAAGAATTCACCACCAGTATTCGCGATATCGAGCTAACGATTAGTCGCGAGGAAGAATGGCTGGATGTTCCCTATCCGAAAACGGAAATGAAAGCTCCCGATGATCAACAGGTTTTGGTCAGCGGTTCTCACGGTGAAAAGGCAATCCGTACCATGCAGCAACTCATTCTCGCAGCCTGGCAAACCGATTCCACCCGTGTGGTTACCTATCGTATGCCCGATGCTGGGTTACTTACTAGCATGGGCATTTCCTCCACTCCTCACACACTCTCTCATTATGGAAGCAATGTCTCCCTTCATGAGCTGAATCTTCGGCGTACCCGTAAGTGGATGGGATTGTACTCTGACTTTATCGACCAGTTGCGTTCTGCCAAGGATCCCATGGATCCTAACGGAGGCACTCTTTTCGATAACAGTCTGGTTTACTGCGGAGGAGGCCTACGCACGGCTCACCGCAACACCAACGTACCCTGCCTGCTCACAGGCGGAGGCTTTAAAGGACTTAATCATGGTCAGCACCGGGTCGCTCCTAAGGAAAACACTCCATTGGCCAATCTCTGGACCAACATGCTTCAGGATGCCGGAGCCGGGGTAGACCGTTTTGCAGACGCCAATGGAACGGCCCGCACACTCTTCGGTTAATGGCGAATGTCCAATGCTTGTTCGCCGGTTTTCTAGATATTAAAAGGAAAGTTGCGGTCCAAGGTTTCGACTACGTTGCAACGGCGACGCCGGGTGTTCGAGAATGGGCGTTTTGCGGGAAGTCGAAAGTTAACACTAGCGGTTCGGAGCCGGTGTTTTCAATTTCCACGCCGCCGTTGTTGAGCGCGGATTGGGTGATGAAGCCGATCTCGGGGTAGAGTTCGCCAAGCTTCATGTTCTGGTAGTAGTTCACTGCGAACTTTCCAACCCGGCCGCTTCCACGATTGGTATGGAATAGGGCCGGACTCTCGGGGCAGAAAGTGGTCTTGTTGCCGGGCTCCACCGTTAACCGGAGAATCGAGGCTTTCTGGTCGCCAAGGAAATCTCCGTAGACAATCCACTTTGCGTCTACTCCGTCACCTGCGAATTCTTCGGCGGTGACCGCTGGACGCGAGTTCTTCTTTACGAAGTTCGGGTCTTGGTTGGCTTCAAAGTCGAACTTTTCAATCAGGAACTCCCAGTCTTCGTGCCGGTCCTTCGGGTAGTCCTCTTCCCGGCAGGCGTAGAAAGCATCGGCAGCCCCAATACTTCCATCAAGCGTGAGGTCCTCTGCGAGGAAGTGCTCATCCATCGTGACGTGCAGCTCATGTGTGCAGAGGTCAGTCGGCGAGTGCAGAACACCGTTCGGCATCACGAAGCCGTTATCCAGCTGCATCATAGTGTGCGGCGATAAATGCCGTACGCCGTTGTACTCGCCCTTTCCGAAACGTTTCATGCAGGCGAGAAATTCGTCCTTGGTCACATACGGATACAGCCCCATGGCTGTGGTGTGATAATGCGACGGACTGACACCGGGATTGTCGAAGGAGTTGATGTCGTAGACTTCCCACTTCGACCAGTGGAGGTGATGTGGGATCGGGTTCAAGTTGTCGAACTTCTTGGAAACGATCGGCCAGGTAGGGTCACCGTACAGTTCTTCGGCAAAGGCCGTGACCTTCTCCCCCATAACCGCTTTCGAATTGGCGAGGATTAAATCCTGCAGCGAGATGACTTGGCCGTCAGGAGTAAGGACGTGGGCTTCCCCTTCGCGGAACGGGGCCTTGCCCGTGCGCGTGTCGATGACTCCTGTCACGATAGGAGCAGTGCAGCACATCCAGAGTTCATCGAGCCCTGTACCGGCCATGTAATCCGGATAGTAGGACTTTTCATCGAGGCGAATCCGTTTTCCGGGGGTACAAAATGTTCGGCCGGCATAACGGTGCAGAAGTTGCAACACTCCGCCGTTCTGGTTCAGGCAGTCATCAAGAACCGCCGCGGATCCTCCGCCGGATCCATCGATCACGTCTTGTTGGGGATACTCGTGAAGTTTTTCTTCTAAAATGGTAGTCGAGGCGGACATGGGCGACGGACATTAGGTTAGGGAAGAAAGGGCGTCAACCATGATGGAACCTACGAGTATCAGAAGTCTCCGATGGCTTTCCCAATGATAAGCTTGGGTCTAGGATTACCCCTAAAGGTAGCCTGGAATTTGAGATTATTTGCAGGAAGTTTCAAAGTGCCCCGTAATCACCTGAAAATAACCCTAGTATTTTTTTGTCCAAATTCGGACTGTTTCGCGGACCTGTATAGAAATTAGCTTGGCTACTCAAAACGACCATGGATCATCAAAACAACCACGAACGTTTCACGCGGCTGCTTCTAGAGGCGGAGCCGGTGATGTTGCGTTCGGTTCTTGTGGCCGTGCCGAACCGTACGGATGCCCGGGATATTCTGCAGGAGACGGCGGTGGCTTTGTGGCGGCAGTTTGACTCTTATGACCCGCAACGGCCGTTCGTGAATTGGGCGATGGGATTTGCGCGGATTGAGACGCGGCGCTTTCTCGCGCGTGCACAGCGTCGCGCCCAGCTCTCCGAGAAGGCGATGGCGGTGCTGGAACGAGAAATGGCTGGCGAGTCCGGGTTTGCCGTTGAGGTGGAACGGCATTTGGCCACCTGTATGCAAAAACTTGGCGAGAAACAGCATGCCTTGATTCAGGGATACTATCACGAGAATCGAAGTGTGGAGTGGCTTGCCGAACAAGGCGGTCGGTCGGTTGAGGCAGTTTACAAGGCAATCCAACGCACACGCATCGATTTACAGACGTGTGTTCAGAGGCAGATTAGAAAGGAAATTATATGAGACCTTCTCAAGATTGGAACGCACTCATCCAGAAGCATCTGGACGGTCAAACGACAGAGGAGGAGGCGCAGGCGCTTTCCACCGGGATTGAGGACGATGCCGAGGTGCGATCGCAATATCTCAAGGCCGCACAGATACACGGTGCGTTGGCCGATGAAACGCTGGCCTTGGACGTGGAATCAGAACCGGAGGTGAAAGCAGCTGCTCCGGAACAGCAGAAAGTGCTCGGGCAGTTTGCTTGGCCCCGCCAGATCGCGGCGGGTTTGGTAGCGGGAATTTTCGTGGGGCTGCTCGGTGTAGGCATGATTTGGGCAATCGATTCGCCCAAGGTGGAAGCTCAGGTGTTCGACATAGCCCACGGTGATTTCGAAACCATGGCCGAAGGGCCGACTCCGACACAGTTCCCGGTCCGCTTCGGTGAATGGGCCGGTAATCCCGCCGAGGTGGTCAAGGAAGCGGATGGAAACAAGATTCTGCGATTTGTCCGTACCGCGAACGTGAAGGGCACTCCCGATGGCATTGCTTCCAACTGCTCCGTATTCCAGTTGGTCGACCTTACTGCACTGCGCCAACAGTTGGAAGCAGGGCAAACACAGGGGAATTATTCTCTCAAACTCTCAGCGCGTTTTCGACGTGATGCATCTCTTTCCGATAACGAACTAAGCAATCCCAAAGCAACCCTCCGCATCTTTCTGTTTCAGGGAGAGCCCGAGTCGATTGGTGAAACTTGGCCCCAGGTGGTTCGGCAGGCCGAAGCGCTGGGGAAGAAATCCATTGAGCTCAAACCGGGAAGCGCCGCGGCGACTATTTCCGCCTCCTGCATCCTGGAATCGGATGCGACGGTTGCCCTTATCGCAGTGGCCGCCACCTCGGGTTACAACTCCAAGACGCCTGTTCCGTTAGGCGGTTTCTTTGTGGACGACGTCCAACTCACCGTGATCAAACAACCGAACCTGCCGGTTGAAGTTGTCAGCCGATAAACGAAACGAATTCTCAAATATGAAAACGTCATTCATCCTCATCGCCCTGTTTGGGGTTATTACAGCCCTTCAGGCTGATTCACCAAATATCATTCTGATTCTGACCGATGACCAGGGTTGGAGTCAGCGGTCGGGTTTGATGGATCCAGACAATCCACAGACCGGGTCCAGCTATCTTCATACTCCGGCGATGGATCGGATAGCGAAAGAGGGAATGCGTTTTACTGGAGGCTATTCACCCGCGCCGCTTTGCACCCCGACCCGGCGCAGCATCCTCTGCGGGACGAGTGCCGCTCGTTCTGGAACGGAATTCGCCAGCAAGTGGGTGCCGGCTGATCATATGACGCTGCCACGAGCACTAAAACTGGCGAATCCTAAATATCAGTGTGCCCATTTCGGAAAGTGGGGAGAGAAGATGATCTCTTCTCCGGAGGAGTGCGGCTACGACGTAAGCGACGGGCACACCGGAAATGTCACAGGAGGCATGGCAGACAAGATGCAGCCAGCCCACATCGTCGCAGATCCCAAACGGACTGGTTCAGTCACGGATCGGTCGATCGAATTCATCCGGAAACAAACCAAAGCCGGTAAACCCTTTTATGCGCAGGTCAGCTACTATGCCGTGCACTTGCGTACGGAATTGCGGCAAGCCTCATTGGAAAAGTATCAAAAAAAGGGCGCTCCTGATCGGGCTTATTCACAAGGTTGGGCCGGCATGCTTGAAGAACTGGACAGCGGCATTGGCAGGCTTCTGGACGAATTGGATACTCTGGGAATATCTGACAATACCTATGTGGTTTTCACGACGGATAACGGCGGCCGCGGCACCGTCCCCGGTGGAAATACTAAGAGCCCTGCGCCGAACGTTCCCTTGTCCGGGGCCAAGCATTCTCTGCTCGAAGGGGGCATTCGTGTACCTTTAATAGTTCGAGGCCCTTCGATCAAAGCGGGATCGGTTTGCCGGGTCCCCGTGGCAGGCTACGACTTTCTACCTACCTTTTATGCATTGGCAGGCGGGAAAGATGATCTCTCCAAAGAACTCGATGGCGGAAGCTTTGTTCCTCTGTTTTCCGATCCGGAAACCGATTCGGTGAAACGCCCGATTGATGGTCTGATTTTCTCCCGGCCTCGGCAGCGAATGGCGGCTATTCGGGCCGGTAAATGGAAGCTGCTGGCAGAGGTGAATGCTAAGCGTGAAATTCAATCGTCCAAACTCTTCAATGTAGTTGAGGACATCGCCGAAAAGAATGATCTATTCACGACACAGGCTGACAAAGCCAAGCAACTACAAGCCCGCCTTAAAACTTATCTCGAAACCGTGGTTGATCCATCTCCGTCAGCGAAACAGAGAAAGAAGGCAAAATGAGAGCTCAGCCCACATCGTGCTCCAGCAGGAAGAGGCCCATGAAGAAGACAAGAACATATTGGCCTATTCAGTGGATCATAATGGTGCTGCCCGCACTTTCGATTCTGAACCTGCAGGAAGCCCTCGCAGATTCAGAGCCGGACAAAATTGTGGTGGTGGACCTGCTGACCGTGAAGGAACCAAAGTCTGAAGCTGAGTCACGGTTACGGGTCATCCGCTTGACGACGGAGGGAGGTTCTACCGGCTATGGGGATTATCTTGAATTTGGTTTACCCTCCAAGGATGAGGAAGAAACATTGGCACGGTTGGTGAACCGGTACGCTGCGCAGGGTTATAAGCAAAATATCTTCCTGACCGACCCTTCCATGCGGGCCGTTGGCAGCGGTCACACGGTCATCGGCCAGACTGCCAATGACGTGCTCAATGCCAAAACGCGTAAATGGCCCGGGCGTGCCATGTACCACCGAGAAGGTTTTGGGCCGATGTGGCAGGGCCCGGGAAAATCAGCACTGGTTATCGCGCTACAGGCGGCCCTGCTCGACCTCACAACGGACAACGGTCCGAGCCGAGTGCGGCTCTGTCCGTCGATTCGGATTGACCGGGAGGTCGACGGC
>JAOLZA010000037.1 GCA_028343615.1 Verrucomicrobiota bacterium | reverse complement strand
TGCGATCGAAAAACTTACTGATGCTACCAATTCATTTTACAATGTAGTGCAAGCAAATCCGACAAATTATGTGGCGGCACGTGCATGGGGGCGGATCGGCGATTGTTGCCTGTTGGCCTCAGCAAAGGAGCCTGGGTATCGAGAGCACGCGCGGTTGGCATATGAAAAGGCGATTGGGGTTACCGGGCCACTGTCAGTGGGGGTGAAAAGTCAATCTCGATTGGGGTTGGCCAAAGTGCTGGAACGCCAGGCGCGGAGCGGAGTAAGCCGTGAAAAAAAACTGGCCGAAGCGGTGGATCATTTATTGGCTGTGGTGTACGGAAGGCATCTACAACCTGGCGAAGTGCAGGATGCTTATTGGCGCAGCCGAAGCGGGTTAATGGCGATGGATTTACTGAGTCAACAAGGGAGGCCAAAAGAAGCGTTGGAGTTGTGTTACTTAATGCTCAAAGACTTTCCGGCGATGAAAACAGGTTTGGAAGATCGTAAACAAAAATTTTTGGACCAGTTGGCGCTTGAGAAATGACGTTGGGTTGATTGTTGGCTGAATTTAGTGTATATTTTTTTTTGAATGGAACAACAAACGCAGGATTGTGTGACTCTTACACCTGAGGCAGTGGTGGAGGTGCAGCGAATGATCGCCGCCGAGCTCGAGCCTGAAGGTAAGGCGTTGCGCGTGTACGTGGAGCAGGGCGGCTGCTCTGGGATGCAGTACGGCCTAGTATTTGATGAAAAACGCGATGCTGATCAGGTTTTGGATTGCGATGGTGTCCCAGTAGTGGTGGATGCGATCAGCTTGGATTTCTTGCGAGGCTCGGTGGTGAATTTTTCAGATGACCTCAATGACAGCGGGTTTAAGATTACCAATCCTAATGCTAAGGTGAGCTGTGGCTGCGGTAAGTCGTTTGAGGTTTGACGATCTGCTTGTGGGCGGCTAAAAAGGGTCAGGGAATCCAACAGGAAGGCTGAAAGTTCCGTGCGATGCGGTTAAACTAATGGACTTGCCGGATAATGTCGGCAAGGGATTCAGTGTTCCATTTCCCCCTTGAATTATGGTTACCACAAAGTCTGCCCTCACATCCGGCGCAAGCCAAAATCCATTTCCCAATTCAAATCGCGTTTACGTGAAGGGTGGGCGCGTGCGTGTGCCGATGCGCGAAATCGAGCAAAGTCCCACGCGAAATTTAGCTGGGCTATCGGGACCCAACGAACCAGTGCGGGTTTACGACACCAGCGGGCCGTGGGGTGATCCCGATGCGCAATGTTCTGTGGAGGAAGGTTTGCCCGCTTTACGCCATGATTGGATTTTGGAGCGCGGTGATGTGGAAGAAATCGATGGCCGCGCCCCGCGCCCGGAGGATGATGGGTTTTTGTCCACGCGCCACGCGGATCAATCGCCGGGGACGGGACGTAACCAACATCGAGAATTCCCTGGTCTTCGTCGCAAACCGTTGCGCGCAAAGGGGCATCCGGTCACCCAGCTTTGGTACGCGCGGCAGGGCATTGTGACGCCCGAGATGGAGTTCATCGCCATTCGCGAAAATCTCGGTCGCGAGCAAGCCTTGGAATCGAAGGCTGCGGTTCCCAGTGATTTGCGGCATCAACATTCCGGGAATTCTTTCGGTGCGAAGATTCCCGATTACATCACGCCCGAATTTGTGCGCGATGAAGTGGCCGCCGGTCGCGCCATTATTCCTGCCAACATCAATCACCCCGAAAGTGAGCCAATGATTATTGGCCGAAATTTCCTCGTGAAAATTAACGCTAATATCGGCAACAGCGCGGTGACTTCGAGTATCGAAGAGGAAGTTGACAAAATGCGTTGGGCCACGCTTTGGGGGGCGGATAACGTGATGGATCTTTCCACCGGAAAAAACATCCACGCTACTCGCGAATGGATTATTCGCAACAGCCCAGTACCCATTGGCACGGTGCCGATTTATCAGGCACTGGAAAAAGTAAATGGACGCGCCGAAGATCTCACGTGGGAAATTTTCCGCGACACGCTGATCGAGCAAGCGGAACAAGGTGTGGATTATTTTACCATTCATGCCGGAGTACTTCTGCGCTTCATTCCGATGACTGCGCAGCGCGCTACGGGTATCGTAAGCCGCGGCGGCAGCATAATGGCAAAGTGGTGCCTTGCGCATCATCAGGAAAATTTTCTCTATAGCCAATGGGATGACATCTGTAAAATCATGGCTGCGTACGACGTAAGCTTCTCCATCGGTGACGGGCTGAGGCCCGGTTCGATAGCCGATGCAAACGACGAGGCACAGTTTGGTGAGCTTAAGGTGCAGGGCGAACTCACGACGCGTGCGTGGGAGCATGGTGTGCAAGTGATGAATGAAGGCCCCGGTCACGTTCCGATGCACATGATTGAAGAAAACATGAAAAAACAGATCGAGTGGTGCCACGACGCACCGTTTTATACGCTCGGACCGTTAACCACCGACATCGCTCCGGGATACGATCATATCACCAGCGGCATCGGAGCCGCAATGATCGGTTGGTACGGTACAGCAATGCTTTGTTATGTGACGCCCAAGGAGCACCTGGGTTTGCCTAATCGCGATGACGTGAAGGAAGGCGTTATTACGTACAAAATAGCCGCTCACGCTGCTGACCTTGCCAAGGGCCATCCCGGCGCGCAGTATCGTGACAACGCCGTGAGCAAAGCTCGCTTTGAGTTTCGTTGGGAAGATCAGTTTAACCTCAGTCTCGATCCCGTGCGCGCGCTGGAGTTTCACGACGAAACGCTCCCAGCCGACGGTGCTAAGACTGCCCACTTTTGTAGTATGTGCGGCCCTAATTTCTGCAGTATGCGCATCACGGACGACATTCGAAAATATGCTTCGGAAAACAACCTCACCGACACTGAAGCCATCGCGGCCGGTATGGATGAGAAATCCAAAGAGTTTACGCAACAGGGCGGCGAGGTTTATTCTAAGGTTTGACTAAGTTAAAGCCCCCGTGCAACTACTGCCGTTGCCGGCGGTGCAGGCGAGGCAGTGGTTGCCGGTGAGGATGGTGCGGCCGGAGAGATCAGCGGGGGGTGATGTCCCAAAGGTAGAGCGGTTTGCAATTAGCGATTGGGAGATTGAGCATTTGGTTAAAATCGCAGTCGTACAACTCTCCTTCATAACCGACGCTTAATGTGTCGCGGCACATTAAGCCATTCACAGCGGTTGGGTTGAAGTGGTTAGCTAGTAGTTCTAGATACTCGTTCCATTTCCCGTTCGATCGTAAATCTTCAGCGAAGCGTGCGATGGGTTGGTTGGTGACGGTGAAGAGCTTGTTAAACACAATTCCGAAATCTCGCTGCAACGCTTCTTTGTATTCCGCCTGCAATTCAGCTTGGTTGGACGGCAGCGTGGGGCCGATGGGATTATAAACCAGATGCAAGGGCAGGGTGGTGCCGAAGCCGAAGCCGAGGGCGTTGAGCGTTTGGAGTGCGGTGATACTTTTCTCAAAGACACCGTTGCCGCGTTGGCGTGAGACGTTTTCCGCTTGATAACAGGGAAGTGAAGCAATCACTTCCACTTCGTTTTCTTTCAGAAAAAGAGGCAGCCATTCAAATCCTTCTTCCTCAAGGATAGTGAGGTTGCACCGGTCGATGACGTGACTGCCCGCGGCCCGGCTGGTTTTCACGAGCGCCTGAAAATGTTCGGATATTTCCGGCGCGCCGCCTGTAATGTCGACCACGGTGGGTTTATGGGTGGTTATCCAATTCTGCAAACGCGCTGCAGTACTCGCCGTGAGCATCTCGGTTCGCCACGGAGCAGCGTCCACGTGGCAGTGACGGCAGGCCTGGTTGCACTTGCGACCCACGTTGAGCTGTAGCGTAATAACCGCGTCGCGTTGGAGGATGCAATTGTGGTCGGCTAGTTTTTTTTCAAACCTGTTCACGCCGCGCCAATATAAAGGTTGGACGCGGAATGGAAACGCCATAATCATCCGCGTATGATTATGGCGCGTAACAATGCAGCACTGAAATTGGTGGTGATTACCGGCGTGGCGCGTGGGTTGGGCCGTGCGTTGGCTGAGGGTTTTGCAGCGGAGGGGCATCAAGTGGTGGGCTGTAGTCGGTCGAAAAATAAAATTGCCGAACTTGGAAAGGCGTTGGGCCATTCGCATTCCTTTTCGGTTGTGGACGTGAGGGATGACGATGCTGTGCGTGATTGGGCGTCCACCGCCATTAAGGAAGCCGGCGCTCCAGATTTGTTGCTGAACAATGCGGCAGTGATCAATAAGAGTAAATTTCTATGGGATGTGTCGGCGACGGAATTTGATGCTGTTATAGATACCAACATCAAAGGCGTGACGAATGTGATTCGTCATTTTCTACCCTCGATGGCACGGGAACAAAGCGGGGTAATAGTGAATTTTAGTTCCGGTTGGGGGCGGTCGGCCTCTCCGGAGGTTGCATCGTATTGTGCCACCAAGTGGGCGGTTGAGGGGCTTACTCAATCGTTGGCGCAGGAATTGCCGGAGGGAATGGCGGCGGTGCCCTTTAATCCGGGCATAATCAATACACAAATGTTGCGCAGTTGTTTCGGGCCATCGGCGTCGGACTTCCTTTCGCCAAAAGAATGGGCGGAGACAACAATCCCATTTTTATTAGGCTTGGGAGCACAGCATAATGGACAATCACTGACTGCGCCGTAATTTCGACTTGTTCACAGGGGGTGAATTTGTTAGTGTTTTGGAAATGGCGCGTTTGCCGCAAAAGAATCAAAAGGCTATGATGGTGGGGGTGGGTCTCGACACGGATGGTCACAAGCGAATCACGCAGGGAGATAACTTTGCGTTGGTGGGCGGCACGAAAGATACTCACGAGGAGATGACTGAGAAAGCCTTGAAGATTAACGAGAAACTCGCTGATCGCGGCAAGCGTCTGGATGACGTCAGTCGTGAGGAATTTGACGACATAGCCCATGATGTGGGCTTGCGCCGGGATGATTCGGAGCAAAACTAAAACCATCCACCGCGCTCACACCCTTTGATGATACCTATCATTTTCAAATTATTGGCAAAATCTGCCGCTCAAATTTCTTGCGAAGCAGTTCGGGTGTTCCCCGCAGACTGGGCTGCCCAGTAAGAAGCAGACCGAGTAAAGGCTACTGAAGGATCTTCACCCGCTGGCTCTCGCTGGCGGGTGAAGTTTTTTTTGCGCTGATCAAGGCCAGGAGAGTGGGTTCACTCGATAATACTCGCTGAGCAGCGCGTATAATTCCGGGCGACGCTTGTTAAGCTGGTGGGGCTTTTCAAAAAAAGTTTCCGTGGCTACGGCGAAAAACTCGGCGGGATTGGTTGCGCCGTAATCGTCGATGACGGTTTTGCTGCCACTATTCACCTTTTCTCTTAAGTCGGTGAACACTCGCGTGCAAATTTTTTGCCAGCGCTGATATTGCTCGCGTGAGCCTAGCGCGGGAGCGCCATCGGCTTTGCCATCGGCTTGGTCGAGTTGATGGGCGAATTCGTGAATCACAAGGTTGCGGCCGTCCTTGGCGTTGGCCGCGCCGGTGCGCGTGTTGTCCCACGAGAGCACCACTGAGCCACTACCCCACGATTGGCCTTGAACAGCAATTTGTTTCTCCATCATCTCACCGCCCGCTTGGTCGTGGCTGGTGGCGGTGTAAGCACTCGGATGAATCACCACGGACCGGAGTTGGGGTGAGTAAAAGGTGTCCTGATTCAGGAGCAGTAAACATGCCTGTGCGGCGGTGAGCACGCGTATTTCATCGGTAATTTCTAAGTCGACACCTTGGAATTCAATCCGATCGAGAAACAAAAGTGTTAGTTGCTCCAATTGATGCTGTAACACCTCCGGAAGCGAGTTGTAAAGCGGCCAGCGTTTTTGAAGCAGCTCGCGCCAATTATCCGGGAAAGGCTCACGGGGTAAATCCAAGGGGCGCGGTGGCGGGTCGTTCAGCAATATCCAGGCGACCAAGCCGATTGCGCCGATGATGAGAGTGATCAGAGTGGGAGTCATTATTTCATCGCTTGGGCCATTTTAGGTGGCGGTGCAAAAAATCATAAGTGCCTTTTCCGTTGATAGAATGAGGGCCGTTGAAAAACTCAATCTCGGTGCGTTCGGGGATGCCGAGGTTGGCGTACAGTCGGCGGACTTTCGCAAACTCATACGCCACCCACTCATCCGGCGCTACGCCATCCTTGTGGCCGCGCTCCACCATAAACGGACGCGGAGCAATCAGTGCAGCCATCTCGGCGTAGTTGAAAGTGTGACCAAGGTTGAATTCAAACATTTCATATTCACCGGTGAACAGATAGCTATAGCGGGAATCCACTGTGACGTTCTTTTTTATCCACTCATTAAAATCCGCAGAGCAAATGGATAGGCAATAGCGCGGAATTAATGCCGGCACACGCATAGCGGTTTTTCCGCCATAAGAAAGGCCGTAAAAACCAATGCGCGTTTTATCAACAAATGGCTGCGTTTCAAGCCAGTCGATTATGCGATTGTGTTGGGCGATAATGACGGAGAAAAGTGAGCGCCCCAGCGGGTTGGCTTTGCGTTGAAGCACACGGAAAGCATCGCGGCCGCGATATGGGTTGTGGGGGGCAAAGATGACAAAGCCGCGGTCGGCCAGGTCGGCGGCGAAGCCCTTGTAATAACGAAAGGCGCGTTCGTTCTTATTCCGAGTTACTGCGTCAATCGGCAAGCCTTCCAATCCGTGTTGGCATACGACCACGGGGCGGCGCTCGCCCTTTTTTATGTTCTTCGGCATGAGCAAATAGCCCCAAGCGAAAACATCGGCCCAAACATCGAGCATCACTTCGTAGCACACCCATTTATCCGTCTCTAAAATTTTTCGGCTGCGAGGGTTGATGGGAAGATTGGCGGAGGGAAATTCTCCGATAATTTCCTTCCATAATCGTTTTCGATGCGGCTCGCATTGGTCGTGCCATTTGGAGGGCTCGGCAGGAGGGAGTTTTCTCCAAAACGATTCTGTGCGTTCGTATTCGGAGAAGCGGAGTAGACGTTGATTATGTTCCACCAACTCGAAAACTTGTCGTTGTTGACGGTGTGGAGGAGGTTTCGACTGCAATCCTATTGTCGGTTCCTTGGAGGCTTTCCAGTTTGCTTTTGGGATGACATTTGCGAATCGAAGCAGCGTTTCCAGTGCGCGATCGGTGCCAAATTTTTCCAGTGTGTGTTTGCCGTCTTTTGTAATTAGCGCAATGCTGGATCCTTTGGCGCTGAGCTTCTTTGCTCGCTCGTACTCGGCTAATACATTAGCAGTGCTGACCGTGGCGAGAATGCCCGGTGCTGCGCTGCTACTGCGGCCCGGGCGGACTTTGGGGGGGGCGACGAGTTTTGGAGTTTTGCTGTGCTCGATGACTAAAGTTCTAGGGGAAATGAGGCTTGCGATTTCCGCGTCCCCAAATTGTTCGAGCAATCCAAACACGTTGCGATAAATGGGCTCATCCCAAACGCGATTGCGTTCAGTGAAATAACCGCTTACCAAGGTAGCTTGGATGCGGGTGTCTAGCGCTGCTGAATAAAAGGCAATCAACCCGCCTTCGTGATAGCCCGCCACGGCGATGGGAGCGGCGACAGTTTGTTTAGCGTTTTCGGCGGTGAACCAGTTTACCACGGCTAGAACCTTTTGCACTTCGTAACCAATGACGTGGCGACCCATTTGGAAGGATTGCCTGTAAATCCATTCGCGATGAGTTTGGTTGGTGAAACGCACGCGGTCGTCGCCGGAGAATTCATCACTACGGCTGATAAGAGCTGGCACTACTACTTGGCAACCAGCAGCAACTAGTCGGCGGGCGAACTGCGAAGCAACGGGAATGCCCGGAGAAATACCGGAGAGTTGTTCGGGCGTTTGATCAGCATCAGGTAGGGCGATTACGCGGGCACGAATTGTTCCTTTGGGCTGAATGAGCAACCCTTCACCATGCACGCCAGGCAGAACGGGCCAACGCACGTTGTGTACCGCCATCACTTCGTCTTCGTAGCACAATGATGAGGCAGCGGTGGTGCTGATGAATTCTAAGGCGATGATGGGTGAGGGCTTATCCACTGCGCCGATGATTTTCCGGAAATGCGCTCGGTTTTTTTGGATGGATGCCGCATAGGTTTTTTCTGTGCGGTAATCACGTTTCCAAAAACCTTCACGTTGCTTGGTGGAGGCGGTGGTTTCGCGCATTAGAAAACGATCGATTCCAGCGACCATCTGCGCTGAGAAATCGCCATCGAGTGTAAGTGGGCGGGTATTAGGGAGGGGCGCGGCGTAGGTTTCGCCGATCAAAACACTGAGAGTAAGAATGGTGTAAATACGCATATCAAATGGCAACGCCAAGGACTCTTCCTGTCAAATGAATAGTACGGGTTATGAAGTTGTTTCGCCTACGCTCACGAGTTCCTTGTTTTTGAGGCCATCAAAAATTTTGAACTGTTCGGCATGGAACGATGTGTCGCCACGGAAGGCCAGTTTCACGAGGTGCTTTTTCTCAAGGTTGATGAGGATGTCTTCGTCTTCGCGCCGGAGGCGATCGAGCACGTTGGGGTTCACCACAATTCGAAGTTGATGATCATCACTATCTTCGGATTGGCGTTTGCGCAACAACTCGTCGAGTTTTCGTTGGATTTCTACGCTCATCGTCACGGGCGTCTTGATGTGACCGCGGCCTTTGCAGTAGTCGCATTCGTCATAGAAGGTTGATAGCACGCTCTCAGAATGGCGTTGACGAGTCATCTCCAACAGGCCGAGCTGCGATATCGGTAGCACGTGAGTTTTAGCTTTGTCGCGACGCAGGCCTTCCTTCATTCGTTGCATGACTTTCTCACGGTCGCGGTGTTGTTTCATGTCAATGAAATCAATAACGACGAGGCCGCCCATGTTTCGCAAGCGTAGTTGGCGGCAAATTTCCTCGGCGGACTCGAGGTTCACCTTGAGGATGGTGCTGCTTTGATCTTTGCCGCCTTTGTGGCTACCGGTGTTGACGTCGATGGCGACGAGGGCTTCGGTTTCGTCAATCACGATTGCGCCACCGCCTTTGAGCGTGACCTTGCGTGAAAAGGCCTGACCAAGCTGACGGGAAATGTTCAGCTTGTCAAAGATAGGTTGCGGTTCGCCATAATATTCTAATTTGTTTTTGGAGCGCGGGGAAATTCTCTCAATGAGTTTTTGCATTCGTTCGTATTCTGATTTGTTGTCGATCAGGATACGGTGTACATCTTCCGTGAGAAAATCTCGCACGGTGCGTTCAATGAGATCCGGATCGCGGAAGGCGCAAATTGGTGAAGAGTTGTTGTCGATGCGTCGCTTTACGTTTTCCCAAGTCTCCTTGAGCATCGCGAGGTCGCGTACGAAATAGCGTTTCTTTTGCCCTTCGCCCGCAGTGCGGATGATGGCTCCCATATTATCCGGAATATCAAGTGAACGCAGGATTTCCTTTAAACGTTTGCGCTCTTTGGGGTCCTGTACTTTTTTGGAAATACCTAGCTGATCGGAAGCGGGCAACAAAACGATGAAGCGCCCAGGAATGGCAAGGTGGGTTGTGACGCGCGGTCCTTTGGTGCCGATAGGGCCTTTGGTGACTTGGATGGTGATGTCGCTGCCGACGGGATATTTCTTAGGGATATCTTTACGTGTAAGGCGCGGCGTGTTGCGGCGCTTGCCCTTGCGTTCGACCATTTCGTAACGGTTATCGAGATTGGTCGGGGTGATATCCCAATAATGCAGGAAGGCGTTTTTTTCGATGCCGATGTCCACGAAGGCGGCTTCGAGTCGATCTTCGAGGTTACGCACTTTTCCTTTGTAAATGCTGGCGACGATGCGCTCGTCTTTATTACGTTCGATGGTGAAATCTTCCAGTACGCCTTTTTCCATAAGCGCAACACGGGTTTCAAGCGACTCGGCGCTAATGATGATTTCTTTGTCGGAATTTTTTTTAGGGAGAAGCTTGCGTATAATTTCACGAGCGGCACGCTTCATGGAGGCTACGACGCCTTTTTTCTCAACGGGCTTTTTCGATTTAGCTTCGGTACTTTTCTCTTTTATTGTTTCCGATTCAGGTTTAATGCCTGCGGCTTTGTTTTCGGCGGCGAGGATTTCTGCCTCATGTTGTTTTTCGTAAACCGGCTCATCGAGGACGCGACCGTCCTCAATATCAGCGCGGCCTTTCTCAACGGGTTCATCCCGTTTCATTTGGTTTTTCATTCCGCCACTTGGGCGGAAGCGTTGGTTTTTTTTTCTACGACCAAATTTTTTGTTGCTCATTTATGAAATGTCTTTCTGTTAAATTGTAAATTAAATTAAATTGTTCTTTGGTAGAGCCGCACATTTTGTAACAGCCCTAATGCCAATAGTGAGCATACCACTGATGAGCCGCCTGAACTAAGGAGCGGCAGTGGTAAGCCCGTAACCGGCACCATCCGGATATTCATCCCAATATTTACAAACACGTGGCTGAACAATAGTGTGACCACCCCGATGGCGATGAGCCTCCCGAGTCGGTCGCGGCACTGACTAGCTGTGCGTATGCCTGCGACAATAATCCCGCCGTACAGCAGAATCACCAGCGTGCTTCCCGCAAACCCACTTTCCTCGGCGATCACCGAAAAAATAAAGTCATTATGCGCCACGCCGCGCGGCAGGTAGCCGTGGGCATTTTGGATGCCCTGTTTCCAGCCTTTACCCGTGAGCCCACCTGAGCCCACAGAGATCATCGCCTGCACAACGTTGTAAGAATCCTGCCTTTGTAGCGCACGCGCCTGGCTGATTTCCGCCTGCGATGCGCCTGCTCCGGCATACTGACTAGCGTAGTCCACATTGAAGTACACCATCAGCCGTCGCTTTTGATAGTCCGGAAACTGTATTGGTTGCCAGTCTTTTGGCATAAAAAATATGTAAGCCAGTAACAGTGACCCCAAAATCACGCATCCACCGACTAATCTGCGAAGAAAACCACGCGGCGCGCCCGCCACATAAAGCATCACCAAAGCGGGCGGCAGCAGTGTGAGAGCCGAGCCCAAATCCGGTTCCATAAAAATTAGTAAGAAAGGCACTCCCGCCAGCGCGAGGGCCTTGAGCAGCACCTTGGGTTCCTTCAATTCCTTGGGCGGGCGGCTCAAAAACTGCGCCAACGCAAGCACCACCGCTACTTTTGCCAGTTCCGAAGGCTGGAATTGGGTGACTCCCAAATCAAACCATCGCCGCGCACCAAACCGCACCGAGCCGATGCCGGGGATCAGCACCGCTACTAACATGATAAGGCTCAACCAATAAAACACATTGGCCCAGCGTGCTGTTTGTTGGTAATCGCGTAGGCACAACACGAAGGCAGTCCCAATGCCGAGGGCGTAAAAAATAATTTGTTTGTAATGCGGCATCCGAAGCCAGTGCGCGCCGGTGTAGGTTTCGTTATTATAAGTGGCACTGTAAACGAAAAGCACGCCGAAGGTCATCAAGCCTGCGAGGCTTAACAGTAGCGTTCGGTCCAGCCGATGCCAGGGGATGAGTTGTTTGATGAACTTCATCGATTGCCCGCAATGCTGTTGGGGTTGTCGCGCGCGATTAGCGCCTCGTAAATTTTCTTGGCCGCTGGTGCGCTGGAAAGGCCACCGGACGCACCGCGCTCCACCATCACCACCACGGCGTATTTCGGTTTTTCGAACGGCCCATACGAGGCGAACCAGGTAATCTTGTGGCGGCCTTCGCGGTTGCGGACCTCGGCGGTGCCGGTTTTGCCGCATACGGCGAAGCCTTCGATGCGGGCGCGTTTGCCAGTTCCATCGTCATCCGCCACATCGGCGAGCATCGCGCGCTGCAAGTGCGCAAGGTTTTCTGGTTTCACATTAAGTGTGCCTCGCACATCGGCGGGCGGGAATTGTCTAGCCTCTTGGGTGCGAGACGGATCCGCGGGCATGATGCGATCAACTACGCGCGGTGAAAAAACTTTGCCGCCATTGGCCACTGCGGCGGTCATAATTGTCATCTGCAGCGGCGTCACCGCGATAGGCCCTTGGCCGATGGCGAGGTTTGCAGTGTCGCCATCTTGCCAGTTGCTGCGGTTTTGGACTTCAGCCAATGTCGGGAATTCCGGCTTGGCTTCCTGCCGTGCGAGGAGGCCGGTTTTTTCCCGTAGGAAAAATTGATTTCCCAGTGTGATGATGGGTTCCGCACCAGTCTCGATGGCGCGCGTGATAAAATATGTGTTGCTTGAATGCTTGAATCCTTCGCGGAAATCGTAATGCCCCGGAGGCGCGGTGTCATCAACTCGTCGCCTTCCGATTTTTGCGTAACCGGGGTTGTAAACAAAGTTAGTAGGGTTGGATCCAGCCTCCAACGCGGCGAGGCCGGAGATAATTTTAAAAATAGACCCCGGCGGATAGCGCTCCTGCGTGGCACGGAAGCGCAACGGGCTCGGACGTGCTTCACGGTATTCGTTCCAAAGATCACTGCGGATGCTCGGGATAAATACATTGGGGTTAAACACCGGCAATGAGGCCAACGCGATGATGTCGCCGGTTTGCACATTCATCACCACGGCGGCTGCGCCTTTGCGCTCGGTTTCCTTGATGGCTTTGTAGGCGGCTTCCTGAATTTTGAGGTCCAGAGTGAGCACCACATTATTTCCAGGTGTGGGAGCGACTACAATCTTTTCGCGCTGTCGGTAGCCAAGATTGTTGACGAGTAAACTTTTTGTGCCCGCGCTGCCGCGCAGCGTTTCGTTAAAGGTGTGCTCTAGCCCCGTCGCGCCAGTGAAATCGGGCAGCCGATAATTGTATGGGCGTTCTTCGTCAGGAATGGATTGCGGCCGCCGTAATCGGCCAACGAGATGCGCAACGGATTCGGAAGGGTAATGCCGATGCGGTTGCGCCTCTACGTCCATTCCCGGCACGCGCCATGCGTTTTCCATAAACCATGCCACATTGGTTTGTGAGAGATCGCGCATCACGGGAATTGGCAGGGCGAGTTGTTCGATGAAATGTTTTTGCAATTGCCCTTCCGTAAGTATGAAGGGCTGATCGAGTTGAAGTTGTGCGATGAAATCACCAACCACACGATGGCGCACACCGGCCTCGGTGCGGGTGTCGTGCGGGGCCTCGCGCCAAGCTTTGCGAAAGTGATGTCGGAGTTCGCTCAAATAAGCGTGGATTACATATGAAGGGCGGTCGTGTGCCAAAGGACGTCCTTGGACATCCAGAATGGCGCCGCGCACAGCGGGGAGGCGAACGGTGCGGCGCGATTGGTTTTTTTGTTCTGCCTCGTGCTCCAACGCCGTTACCACCTGTACGTACGCAAGCCCAGCGAGTAATATGGCCATTCCAAACAGCAGCGCCGCGCCGGCAAGGTAAAGGCGTTGGTCGTCCGTGGCGTTGTTGGGCTGTGACATTTAATGTGGATTCCGGTTAATGCGGGTGGTGGTGTCATACGGGGCGGCAAAGGGTTGATCTTCTACAGCATGATCCAACCATTCGAGCAGCGGAAAGAAAATCAGGGCGAGCAATCCACTGGTAAGGCTCATTACGGCTAGTTGCCAGAATGAAAACCAACCGAGTAATGGTTGGTGGCCAAGTAGCACCAAAAAACCAATGGTGACCAGCGGCACTAATGCTCCCGCAGCAGCGGCCACGGCGAAGCGCGCGCCCCAAAGGCGGGTGTGGATGGCGCGGCGGTTGAGGGAGACGGCGACCCCCACGGCGAAGAGGGGAATCATGCTGATGCCGGGGGGGTCGGCAGAAAGTGAGGTTTGCCAAAGTGAACCGAGCACGGCGAGGAGCGTGAGCGCCAGCACGGGCGCGCGCATAGCGGCACAAACGATCAAGGCGGGTAAGGGATCGATACGAGTGCCGGTAATGCGTTGGGGCCATTCGAGGGTGTTGGCGAGATACAGCGTGAGAAGAGCAATCACGAGTAGGCCGAGTGCATAAAAAGTTTTCACGGCAGGATGATCCAGACTTCGTTGAGGCGTGAGGAATCCACGGTGAGCTTCACACGGGCCTGTGAGTTGAGTGCGCCCGGTACGGGCTCAACGCTGAGAAGCTTACCAACGGGAATGCCGCGCGGGAAAAGTCGCCCAAGACCGCTAGTGACGACGGGATCGCCCGCACGTGCTTCGGTGTGAGCGGGCAGGAATGTGAGGTTCACGATGGTGTGATCAAATACCGTGGCGCCGTCCGCGGTGAGGATACCGTTCTCGCGCGAGGGTTGGACGTTGATGGACAGGCGGCAAGCAGGGTCGCCAATGAGCGCTACCCTCGAGCGGTTGGGGTGCACTTCGTGGACACGTCCCACGAGGCCATCGGGCGTGAGGACGGGCAACCCTTCGCGAACACCGTGGCGGGAGCCGAGGTTGATTTGCAGAGTGCGCCACCAATTAGCAGGGTCACGTCCGATGACTTGGCCGAGGCGGAGTTTCCATTGGTTGTTGGCGGCGAAGGCGACTTGAACGCGGAGGGTTTTGTTTTCTTCGGCGGTGGCACGGAGTTGTTGGATTTGAATGCGGAGAACCTGGTTGGTGAGAGCGAGTCGCTGGTTTTGATCGAGCAACTCCTCGCGCGTGGCGGTTTTGTTGGAAGCGTAGTAATGGACGCTTTGGAGGCGGGCTTCGATGGAATAGAGGGGTACGAAAAAGCTCCCCGCGGCAAGCTTTACTTGCCCAGCAGACTGTGGCGATAGTGCGAGAAGCACTGTCGCGAGCCCCAGCACAAAGCCGGCGGCATAAACGTATGGCCTTAAATTCATTTGCCCGGTGGCAATTCTTCAACCGGGCGAACGCAAAAGGAAATCAGGCGGCTGCGCGCCTCCAAAAATCGATGTTTCTTAATACCATCCCCGTGCCATTGGCCACGGAGATGAGTGGCTCATCAGCAATGGAGACGGGCAATTGGGTTTCTTTGCCGATCAGGAGGTCGATGCCGCGCAAGAGCGCGCCGCCTCCGGCTACCACGATACCCCGGTCCACGAGGTCGCCCGCCAGTTCAGGAGGGCATTGCTCTAGGATTTGACGGATTGACTCCAGGATGCTCGAGAGCGGATCCTTGAGTGCATCGCGGATTTCCTCGGAACGAATGGTCACCGTTCTGGGTAAGCCAGAACTGATGGCGAGGCCTTTCACCTCCATCGTCATCTCCTCGTCCAAGGGGAAGGCGGATCCGATTTTTAGTTTGATTTCCTCGGCTGTGCGTTCGCCGATTTTCAGGTTGTGAGCATTTTTCAAGTGCCCGATAATTGCATTGTCAAATTGGTCACCACCCACACGCAGGCTTGTGGCTTGCACAATGTTGGCGAGTGAAATAACGGCAATCTCTGCCGTGCCGCCACCGATGTCTACCACCATGTTTCCGGCAGGTTCGGCTACTGGAAGTCCCGCGCCAATCGCCGCAGCGAGAGGTTGCTTGATGGGGTAAAATTCTCGTGCACCTGCGCGCGTCACGGAATCTTCCACTGCGCGGCGTTCCACCTCGGTTATGCCTGAAGGCACGGCCACGACGACACGTGGCTCGACGAGCTTACGATGGTGTACTTTGGAGATAAAGGACCGCAGCATCGCCTCGGTAACATCGAAATCAGCTATCACGCCGTCTTTCATCGGCCGGATGGCGACGATGTTACCAGGTGTGCGGCCAAGCATCGCCTTGGCTTCATTGCCCACGGCGAGCACGTTTTTGGTGCCGGCTTGGATAGCGACAACGGAGGGTTCGCGCAGCACAATGCCTTTATCTTTCAGGAAAACCAACGAGTTGGCTGTCCCGAGATCGATGCCAATATCATTGGAAAAAAGGCTTTTTATGCCGTCAAACATAGTACGCGTCTTACAGTTTTCATAATGATAGGGATGCGATTAGTGGGCGGTCAAGGGTGGGTTATTGAAGTTTTACCCAAAAAAACGGGGAAAATGGTAGCAGAGGCTGGACTTGAACCAGCGACTTGCGACTTATGAAGCCGCCGCTCTAACCAACTGAGCTACTCTGCCTGAAAGCGGGAGACTGCACATTTTGTAGTTGTTTTGTCAATCTCACTCGTGATTTCCCGAAACCTACCTTATTTTCAGGGTGGTAAAATGTCACTTTCCCCCTTTACAAGCTCGGTCAGGGGCACTACCTTCCCCGCCGAATAATAAGTAGATGGATCCGAAAGTCAAACAAGAGGCAATTAAGGAATTTCGCATTAATGAGTCGGACACCGGCTCAGCGGACGTTCAAGTCGCGGTGCTGAGTCGCCGTATCAAACATCTGGAACGACACCTCGTCCAGAACAAGAAAGACCACCACTCTCGGCGCGGCTTGCTCATTATGGTGAGCCGACGCAAGAGGTTATTGCGCTATCTTGGAAACAGACACGATATGAATCACGTGGTCGACTTGAAAAAGCGGCTCAGCATTCGTTAGCTTCGTTGGCTTCTCCGGCCGTTGGCAATTCTGCCGTCGTGCCAAACATTAAACCCATCAAAATAAAAAAGTGTCGTTGGTAGAGTAATTTCAATCAGTGTCCCTGCGTGGGGCTTTGACTGAAGTTTCTCTTGGCCAGCGGCCAAACAGACGCAAAGAAAGAAAATGACTGAACATCAAGAAACCGCCAAATTTGGCGATAAAGAAATCACGATTGGCAGTGGCCACATCACCAAACAGGCTGATGGCACTGTGACCGTGCAAATGGGCGAGACGATTGTAATGACAGCCGTTGTCGCCGCGACCAAAGGCCGTGACGGTCAAGATTGGTTCCCGCTTCAAGTGGATTACCGCGAGCGCGCCTCGGCGTGTGGCGTAATTCCCGGCAACTATTTCCGCCGCGAAGGCCGCCCGAGTGACAAGGAGATTCTCACCTGCCGCCTCACCGATCGTCCCATCCGCCCGCTCTTCAACAAGGGTTGGTTCAATGAGTGCCAAGTGTACGGCTTGTTGCTCAGTGCCGATGGCGAAAATGAGCCGGATGTGATGAGTATCCTTGGCGCATCCGCCGCCTTGATGGTGAGCGACATCCCGTGGGCCGGCCCGTTGGGCGCGGTGCGTGTGGCGCGTATTGACGGCAAGTTTGTCGCTAACCCAACCAATGACGAAATGACTGAGAGTGATCTCGACCTTCTTTATGTTGGCAACGAAACCGACGTGGTGATGTATGAAGGCTCAGCTGATCAAATCACCGAGGCTGACTTCATTGAGGCTCTCAAGTTTGGGCAACAATGTTGTGTGCCGCAAATCGAAGCTCAGAAAAATCTTGCGAAAAAGTGTGGCAAAAAGAAGCGCGACATCAGTGATCAACTTTTCGTGGTGCCGCCGGCTATCTTTAAGAAGGCCGAGGAACTCGGCGGCGGTGATCGCATCGTGGAAGCGCTGCTCACCGTGGCAAAGCTCGAGCGCGAACACAAAGTGAGCACTATCAAGGACGAAGTGGCCGCTAAGCTCCGCGAGGAATTCGGCGAGGACCAAGTCACTGGCCCCGTGGTGGAGCAAGCGTTTTACCACATTCAAAAGACCGCCCTGCGCGGCCTGATTTTGGAGAAGGGTAAGCGGCTCGACGGTCGTTCACTCGACACGTTGCGTGACATTGAGTGCGAAGTGGGCGTGCTGCCCCGCACTCATGGTTCGGCTCTATTCACGCGCGGTGAAACTCAGGCATTGGTCACCACCACGCTTGGTACCACTGACGATGCCCAGCGTTTTGACAGCTACACCGGAGGGCCGGATCGAAAGCAGTTCATTCTACATTACAACTTTCCGAACTATTCGGTTGGTGAAACCGGCCGCATCATGGGCCCTGGTCGCCGCGAGGTGGGTCATGGCGCACTAGCAGAACGTTCACTGCTGCCGATGCTGCCGATGGATGACAACTATCCTTACGCCGTGCGGCTGATCGCTGAGATTCTCGAATCCAACGGTTCCAGCTCGATGGCCAGTGTTTGTGGCGGTAGCTTGGCTCTCATGGATGCGGGCGTGGAGCTAAAGGGTGCGTGCGCCGGCATTAGCATCGGTATCTGCACAAAGCTCGACGAGGATGAAAAAATCGAAGAATACCGTATTCTTACCGACATCATGGGTTGGGAAGATGCATTCTGCGATATGGATTGCAAAATTGCCGGATCCAAGGAGGGCATCACTGGCTTTCAGTTAGACCTCAAGCTCAAGGGCTTGCCCATGAATATTATGGAGGAGGCCATCGAGGCCGCGCGCGTGGCGCGTCATTCGATTATCGACACCATGAATGAAACCATCTCGAAGGGAGACCCTGAGAAGATGAGCCCTTACGCTCCTCGCATTACGCAGTTGAAGGTGGACCCCGACAAGATTGGCATGATCATTGGCCCGGGCGGAAAGAATATCAAACGCATCGTCGAAGAATCCGGTTGCGAAATCAACATCGAAGACGACGGCACGGTTAATGTGTACTCGCTCAATCCCGAGGGGATGCAGGTTGCCATCGCGGAAATCGAGGGCATGACCGCCGAGGCAGAAATTGGTAAAATCTATCACGGCACCGTGGTCACAGTTAAAGACTTTGGATGCTTTGTGGAGTTTATGCCGGGCAAGGATGGCCTCTGCCATATTAGCGAGCTGTCCAATACTCGAGTCAATCGCACCGAGGATGTGGTCAAGGAAGGCGACAGAATTCACGTGAAGTGCCTCGGCGTCGACGAGCGCGGCAAGGTGAAGCTTTCCCGCAAAGCTGCGATGGCTGAAATGAACGGCGAGGTTGACGAGACCGGCGGCAATTCCCAAGGCCCCGCACGCGAGAAGCGTGAGGTCAGCGATGAAGAGCCTGAGGAAGGTAAGCTCTACCAAGGAACCGTGGTCACCATTAAAGACTTTGGTTGCTTTGTGGAATTTTTGCCCGGTCGTGACGGCCTCGTGCACGTCAGCGAACTGGCGCAATCCCGCGTCAAAAACGTCGAGGACATTGTCCAAATGGGCGACAGGATTTGGGTGAAATGCCTAGGCGTGGACGAGCGCGGCAAAGTGCGTCTGTCCCGCAAAGCTGCCATCGCCGATCGTGATGCGGAAGAAGGCAGCGAACCTGCCGAAGCCTAGCCTCGGCAATAGTCTTGAAAAACGGTTAGTTTTTGGGTTAAAAACCCACGTGCTCAACCAACAAACACTGGCCGGCCAAGCCAGCTACAGCGGCATTGGCTTGCACAGCGGCAGCAAGGTTATGATGACCTTTCTGCCTGCTCCGCCCAATCACGGCCTTCGATTCCGGCGCGTCGATCTCGACGGTCAGCCGGAAATCGAAGCCGTGGTGGAGAATGTTTCGGATACCAATCGCTCTACCACGCTCTCCAAGGGCAACGTCAAACTTCACACCGTCGAGCACGTGCTCGCCGCCTTTGCCGGTTCGGGCATCGACAATGCCCTTGTCGAGCTCGACGCCAATGAGCCCCCCATCGCCGACGGTAGCTCGCTCGAATACTGCCGGATGATCGAATCCGCCGGAATCGCCGCGCAGGATGAGGCACGTGAAACATACTCCCTCGAGGCTCCGATCGATTTACAAAACGGCGACACGCAAATGACCGCGTTCCCACATGACCGCCTCAAAATCACCTGCACCAGCGCCGGCGGAAATGGCCGATTCACACAACTTTTTAGTGTTGAGATTAGCCCTGATACTTGGCGCGCGGAAATTTCCCGCGCCCGAACTTTTTGCTATTACGAAGAAATTGAGCACCTTTACAAAAACGGGCTCATCAAAGGCGGTAGCCTTGAAAACGCTGTAGTCATTCGAGATGACGCGGTGCTCACCAACGAGCCGCTCCGTTATTCCGATGAATTTGTTCGGCATAAAATTCTCGACATCATTGGGGACCTCTCACTGATCGGTCGACCCATCGGAGCGCACATCGTCGCCGTGCTGCCCAGCCACGCCGCCAACTGTGAAATGGCCCGCCGTATCGTCGCCCAAATTCGCAAGCCAGCCCAAGCCGCGCAGACCTTTGCCCCGCCAACCGCCAACGACCAACAGCCCAAAGTCGCAGTGGAGGAAAAAGCCGCCGAATCAATCGTGCAAGACGGCGCGCAGCTCGACGTGAACCAAATTATGAAAGTGCTGCCGCATCGGTATCCTTTCCTGATGGTTGACCGCGTCATCAGCATTGATGGCAACCACATCATTGCGCAGAAAAACGTTACCATCAACGAGCCATATTTTCAGGGTCATTTCCCGAACCACCCCATAATGCCTGGCGTACTCCAGCTCGAAGCCATCGCCCAAGTCGCCGGTATTCTGATGCTCAAAAAAGCTGAGAACTTTGGTAAGCTTGCTTACTTTATGGCAGCCGAAAATGTAAAATGGCGCAAACCCGTTCTCCCTGGTGATACTTTAACCATCGACGTTGAACTCACCAAGTCCCGCGGCAAGATCGGAAAAGCCGTCGGTAAATGCCTCGTCAACGGTGAACAAGTTAGCGGCGCACTCATCACCTTTATGCTTATCGATAACGACGAGTCGTAAGTACATCAGCGTAATGAGTCAAATCCACTCCACTGCTGTCATCGAAGACGGTGCCCGAATCGCCGAAGGTTGCCACATTGGTCCCTACTGTATCATTGGCCCGAATGTCACGCTTGGCGAGGGTTGCACCCTCCATTCTCACGTCGTAGTCGACGGCCATACCGAGCTGGGTGTAGCCAATGTAATCTACCCCTTCGTCAGTATTGGCCTCCAATCGCAGGACCTTAAACATTCCGGTGGGACCACTCATACCCGCATCGGCAACCAGAACACCTTTCGCGAATACGTCACCGTCCACAGCGCCACCAACGACGGTGATGCCACTGTAATTGGTTCCCGCAATAACCTCCTCGCCTACACCCATGTCGCGCACGATTGCCAACTCGGTGATCACATCGTGATGTCAAACGTCGCCACCCTTGCCGGTCACGTCACCGTGGAGGACCGCGCCATCATCGGTGGCATTGCCGCCGTGCATCAATTTTGCCGCATCGGCACCATGTCCATCATCGGTGGTTGCAGCAAAGTCGTCCAAGATGTCCCTCCGTATATGTTGGCCGACGGCAATCCCACCATCACCCGTGCCCTAAATAAAGAAGGCCTGAAGCGGAACGATGTTAGCGGAGAATCTCAAGCCGCCCTAAAACAGGCCCACCGCATTCTCTTCCGAGAAAACCTCGCCTTCACAAAGGGCATTGAAAAAACACGAGCAGAAGTTCCTGCATCAGAAGAGATTGCCCATCTTCTCACCTTCATCGAATCCAGCCAGCGAGGCATCGCTAGGTAAAGTAGGGTGAACCGCCAAACTTTTTAAATGGTTCTCTTGTGCCTCTGCGGTTTAAATTTTTACAACTATTTTTTTTCGCCCAGCAAAACGGCAGCACTTATCGTAACCCGCCTCAGCTGCCAAAACCACAGCGTCTTGCAAATTCATCCCCACTTCGTGCGGGGTGTGGGCGTCAGCTCCGAATGTGATTTGAATGTCGGCGGCGCAGGCGAGTTTCATGAAATCTAAATTCGGATAAATCTCGGCGCAATCTTTACGAAGACCGGCGGTATTTAGCTCAATACAGGTGTCGGTGGATTTGCAGGCGGCGAGGAATTCATTGTAGAGGCCGGTGCAATCGCACGTGGGGCGGTGGCCGAATTTCTTGGGGAGATCGGGGTGGCCAATAATTTGGAACAGGCCGGAGGCAGCAGCCGCTGTGAGGCGCTCGAAGTATTCGGCCCACACATCGTTCACGGTGCGGTTGTCCCACTCGGCGATATATTTTGGATTATCAAAATCCCATTTTCCGGAGACGTAATGGACTGACCCGATGAAATAATCCCAATCATAGCGGCTGGCCATTTGTTCAATCCACGGTTCATGGCCTGAGATGAAGTCGACCTCCAGCCCCAGTCGGATGGGTAGGGTGGGGTGTGCGTCGCGGGCGAGTTGTACTTTGGCGACGTACTCGTCCAGTTCCCCGGCTAGCATCCGCCAATCGTCCTGATCGTCGTGCTCAACGGGCGAGTGATCACTGAAACCAATCTCCGGTAACCCCAGCTCCAACGCGCGTGCGGCGTATTCGATGGGTTCCCCCTTCGCGTGGCGGCACAACGGCGTGTGCATGTGATAATCAGCCGGCAACGACATTTGGGACAGTATAAGGACAGTAAATGCTTTAGCCGAGAAATTATCGCTTCAGAAAAAAACGGTGGGGCAGAATCCTAATCCGCCATTGACAGTGACCTAACGGGCCTCCACTGTTACAAAGCAAAGCGCAAAATTATTTACCCCGCTAGACGGGGCTTTTTGTTTTATGGCAAATACAATTCTGATAGGCGCCCAATGGGGTGATGAAGGTAAAGGTAAAATCATCGACGTGCTCACCGAGCGCGCAGACTTAGTGGTTCGAAGTCAAGGCGGCGCAAATGCTGGCCATACGGTGCGCGTGGGTAAAAAGCAATATGTACTGCACCTGATCCCATCGGGAATCCTTCGGCCGCGCAAGCGTTGCATCATCGGCAATGGCGTGGTGATTGATCCGATATCGCTCGTTCGCGAGTTGGATGGCCTGAAGCGGCACAAGGTGAGCGTGAAAGGGCGTTTGTTCATTAGTGATAAAGCGCACATTGTCATGCCTTACCATCGTGCGATTGAAGCGTGCGCTGAGAACTTGAAGGGCAAAAATAAAATCGGCACCACACTGCGCGGTATCGGCCCAGCGTATGGCGACAAGATAGCCCGCACAGGCCTGCGCTTGGCGGACTTAATCGATGCAAAGAGGTTTGAGACACGCCTGCGTGATCGCTTGCGCGATGCTAACCGCATTATCCGCGCGCTGGGCGGCAAAGGCTTATCGTTTAAAAAGATATATGGCGACTACCAAAGAGCCGCGCGTCGGCTCGCACCCTTCGTGGCAAACACCACGCGACTGGTGCACGACGCGCTGGGCGCCAATAAAGAAATTCTGTTCGAAGGTGCGCAGGGCACATATCTCGATATCGACCAAGGGACGTACCCGTTTGTGACTTCGTCTAACACCACCTCCGGCGGTGCTTGTACGGGCTCGGGGTTGCCACCCAATCGGGTGGATCACGTGCTCGGCGTACTTAAGGCGTACACCACGCGTGTGGGCGGCGGGCCGTTTCCTACTGAGGACGATTCCATCGGCGCTATGCTGCACAATATGGGGCGTGAGTTTGGCGCGACCACGGGTCGGCCGCGCCGTTGTGGTTGGTTCGATGCTGTCGCTACACGACAGGCGGTGCAGGTAAATGGCATTGACCAACTCGCGATCACCAATATCGATGGCCTCGATAAGCTTCCCGAAATTAAAGTGTGCACCGGTTATGAACTCGGAGGCAAAACAATCGACTACGTGCCCACCGACGCTGATGATATTAAGCGAGTGGAACCTGTTTATAAAATTTTTCCTGGCTGGAAATGTGACACCTCAATGGTGATCGATTGGAAGAAATTGCCACCGAAGGCGCGCCGTTATTTGCAGGTTGTTTCAAAACTAATCGGAGCAAAGATCATCATCGCGTCTGTAGGGCCGGCTCGAAGTCAAACAATGTTTTTGTGAACAGGCGCACATCCAAGCTCAGTGCCGAAGTACGGGAATTGCTTCCCCTGCACGTCGCGGTCATCATGGACGGTAACGGCCGCTGGGCGCGCGAGCATGGTTTGCCGCGAGCGGAAGGCCATCGTCGTGGTGCGGAATCCGCCCGAGCCGTTATAAAGGCTGCCTCTGAAGCGGGTATACGATATCTCACGCTCTACACATTCTCGATGGAGAACTGGAATCGCCCAAAGAGCGAGGTCGATACGATTATGCGTTACCTCGCACATTATTTAAAAAAAGAAATGGGCGAATTGAGTCGTAGCAATGTGCGGTTGGAGGCCATCGGGCAAATCCATCGTCTGCCCGAGACTGTGCAGCGGCAGTTAAAAAAAACTCGCAGCACACTTGCTAAGAATTCCGGCCTTACTCTAGTACTTGCACTGAGCTATGGCTCGCGAGCTGAAATCGTTGACGCTGCTCGTGTCATCGCTGAGAAAGCCCAAGCGGGGCAGCTTGATCCAGCCGAGGTTGACGAGCATTTTTTTTCAAATCACCTTTACACCCATCACATTCCCGACCCCGATTTACTTATTCGGACTAGTGGCGAAATGCGATTGAGTAATTTTCTCCTTTGGCAAGTTTCATATGCCGAGATGGTCGTCACGTCAACCCTTTGGCCCGAATTCCGAAAACCCCAATTCCACGCTGCCCTCGAAGAATATACTAAACGTCATCGGCGGTTTGGTGAGTTGTAGTGCTGGAACATCGCACTCGACATTCCGACTAACAAATCCCTACCGTTCTCTCAAATGGCTAATGACACGGCGGTAAAACTTTCCAAGGGGCAAACGTTTGTGCGCCGCTTGGGTAGTAGTCTGTTTCTTTATGGTGTGTTAATGGCGGGGTTATTTGCGCCAAACGAAAAAACACAACTGGTGGCCTTTGGTGCTATTATGGTGCTGCTCGGGGCGGTTGCGTTGGTAGAGTATTTCCAGATGGCTCGCAAACGGGAGTTGGCGCCTTTTGTTACGCTAGGCACGGCAGCGGGGGTGGGGTTGATTGGGTTGGTTTTTTGGGCACTGGCCATTCATGACGATGTGGTGATGGCGAGGGAGGTGGAAACGACATTCCTGATCTGCCTTATCCCGGCACTGGGGATTTGTCAGTTATATGCGGCGGATAATGAGCGTGGCATGGCAGCGGTTGCTTCCACATTGTTTGGTGTTTTTTATGTGGCCATACTGCTGAACGTGCTTCAGAAGATTCGATATTTTCCGGACCTCGATGGCGCTTGGTGGTTACTCTATTTTATCGTCGTCAGCAAAATGAGCGATACGGGTGCGTATTGCACGGGGTCGTTGATTGGTAAAAACAAAATGATTCCGCGAGTGAGTCCGGGTAAAACATGGGAAGGCTTTG
>JAOLZA010000036.1 GCA_028343615.1 Verrucomicrobiota bacterium | reverse complement strand
CTCCGGGGGTTAGCCTCTATGCCGCGCGGCATCAGGAGCCGCACAGATAGCGCGCCTTTTTGCAGCGCACGCACGGAGGGATGCGGCATAAATTGGCGTACTCGTAAGGTGCTGTCGCCCAGCGTGTTTTCGGGATCGAAGATCACATCGTCGTGTGCTGTCACCGCCCAGCGTTCGAGCAAATTTTCCAACCCCGCGAGTGAATCCCGATTTAGCAGCACCAGCATCCGCCCGCCATTTTGCAAATACCGCTCCAGCTTGCGAATTTCCGTGGGATCGATTTTCGTGACGGGGCCGGCTAACACCAGCAACCGGCAAGCGGTGGGGATGTCCGTGTCGCGATTGAGCTGAATCGTCGAAGTCACCGCGCCGAGGTCGGTTAGCAGGCGCAGGCATTTAGTGTAGCCGGCACTGCCGGTGTTGGTGGGGCTGTGTTCGCCGTGACCAGTGAGAAAAAACACGCGGGGCAGCACCGGATTGGAGACCGCATTGATTGCGGAAGTGAAATGCAGTTCGCCAAGAAACGCCGTACGCTTGAATATCAGCGCACCTTTTGCCGTGCGACTAGCGTCCATTTTAGTGAGTTGCCCTTGCGTGACGATCTGCATTCGTTGGTTAGCTTCGAAGATAATCAGGTTGCGCGCCTGCGCCGGCAGTCGGCAGCGACGGATGACTTCCCGAGCGCGTGCTGGTTCGCGTAGGGGATTTACAGCCGTGAAGCGTACTAGTGGATTGGCGTGCTGATATTTTTTCAACAACTCCAGCACTAGCACGCGCGAGGATTCTTCCTCATCGTAAAACACCGTAACGTTCACTTCACTATCCAGCTGCCGTAGCATTAGCTCCGTGCGTGAGGAAAACTCGAGGTCAATATTTTCCGCCACCGATGCCCGCGTGTAATGCCGACACGAAAGATAATTCGCCATCGCCGCCAGCGCCAACACCGAGAGCACCGCCAGTGCGCAGTTCACCCAACCACCCCAACGGCGACCGGTCGAGTAACTTTCATTTCCGGGGGTGCTCATTTATTTCCAACGTCGGCTTCCAATGGTTTGGCAGGTGAGAAACAAAAACACGGCAGTGAGGCTCAGGTAAAAAACGATATGCCGCGAATCAATGATGCCTGACGAAAAATCCTTCATATGTTCCAGCACCGAAATGTACTTCAGTGCGGCATAAAGCGGTGTGTCCGTTGGAGGGCTAATTTCCCCCAGCAGTCCCACCATGAAAATCCCTGTACCTAGCGTGAAGCTTACCATGGCGGCGACAATTTGGCTGCGCGTGAGGCTCGAGGCAAAGCATCCCAGTGCCATAAAAAATGAACCTAACAGCGCAATGCCGAGAAACGTGCTCGCAACCGGTCCGGCATCCACCTCCGGAAACACCGCCGCGTAGTGCTTGAGAATGAACGGAAACGCCGCCATCGGCAAAAACGTTAGTAAATAAAATCCAAACGCCCCGCTGAATTTCGCCAGGACTACCTGCAGATCACTCACCGGTGTAGTCATCAGGGTCTCAAACGTGCCGGTGGATTTTTCGCGTGCGAACGTGCGCATCGTAATCACCGGCGTTACCAACAGCAGCACCAGCCAAAACAAACCCGTGCTCGGAAATTTTTCCGTAATCGGCAAATCAAATGGTTGGTTGTTCAATACATCTACGATGAGCAACAAACTTAGTCCCAGCAGAAACTGCACGCCCGCCAAAATCACATAGCCCCGGAAAGACAAAAAATGCCCGGCCAATTCTCGTCGTGTAAGAGTGATGAACGGGCCCATCAGTCTTCATCCTCTCGCGTTATATGAACAAAAATATCCTCCAACGTGTGCCGGTCGCGCGTCAGCTCGCGTAAAGGCCAGCCGCGGGTGCGGGCGAGCGCGGCAATCTCCGGTCGCAAATCCATCCCATCGCGCGGCGTGAGGCGACATCGCTGGTAACGTCCCTCCGCTGGCGTGATACGGTGATGCTCCACCTCGGCCATTTCTTCCCAAGCTGTTTCCAGAACATCCGGCTCCGCTTCGAGCTCCACAGTGATGCGTTGTTGGCCGCCAAGTTTTAGCTCCAAATTAGCCGGCGTGTTCGCCGCCACCACGCGGCCTTCGTGAAAAATCATCAGCTTCGTACACGTCACCTCAACCTCCGGCAAAATGTGCGATGAAATCAAAACTGTATGATTTTCAGCGAGCTGTTTAATGCACTGCCGCACGGTGCGCACTTGGTGTGGGTCGAGCCCGATGGTGGGTTCATCGAGAATGATAACCGCCGGCTCGTGGACCAGCGCATCGGCCAAGCCCACACGTTGGCGATAGCCCTTGGAAAGTTCGCCAATCATTTGCCGCGCGGCATCAGTGAGGTCGAATTGTTCAATCACCTCGTCCACGCGATTGCGGCTGGTTTGGCGGTCCAGCCCTTTTAACCGCGCTCGAAATTTCAAATACTCCCGCACGCGCATATCCGAGTGCAGAGGATTATTTTCCGGCATAAACCCCACGCACCGACGGACCTCACGTGAAGCATCCGCCACATCGTGCCCCACAACCCGCACGGTGCCTCCGGTGGCGGCCAGAAATCCGGCGAGGATGCGCATCGTCGTGCTTTTGCCTGCTCCATTGGGACCGAGGAAACCGACAATTTCGCCGCGTCCAACCGTAAAGGAAACATCGCGAATTGCCGGTTGGCTGCCGTAAAGTTTGGTGAGATTTTCCACCTCAATCATCGGCTTTGGGGTGGGGATGTCGTGGGTGCTTTCTGCCATCTACCGTGCCTTCAGAGTTGCCATGCCGCTGCGTCGTTGCAGGAATGTCCCGCGTCGTACTTCCCAAACAACACTGAGTCGCACGGCTTCGTCGCGTTTCAAACCGCGGATCATTCGTGCGAAGGCCACCACGTTGGGCGGCGTGAGTCCGTTTACTTCACGAATGACGCCACCCGATTCTAGCCCTGCTAAATCGGCCGGGCCATCGGCTTCCACAGAGGAGATTAAATACCCACCAAAAAATGAGAGACCCGATTGTTCCGCTACTGCACGTGAGAGTGGGCGTACTGTGAGGCCAAGACGTTGTTCGATGAGCTTGGTATTAAAAACTTTCTCTTCTGGCTGCATTGTTACCTCCAACTTACGTGGGCGTCCGCCACGGAAAATACGAATTTCCGCTGTATTTTTCTTATCTCCAGTAATAGCCTTGGCCCAGTCCACAAATCCAGCTACCTCCTTGCCGTTGACCTCCAGCACCGTGTCACCTGCGCTGAGTCCGGCGGTGTCAGCGGGACTATTTGGCTCTACTGTCGCCAATCGAAGTCGGTCACCATCCAGTCGTACTCTAGCACCCAGCCACAGACCGCGTAAATACTCCGGTGTAAAAAATTCACCAAGTGCTTCGTTCACGCGTTTGATTGGAATGGCGAATCCTATGCCTTGTCCCTGCCGGTAGATCGCCACGTTGATGCCAATGAGTTGGCCGTCAAGGTTTACGAGTGGCCCACCGCTGTTACCCGGGTTGATGGCCGCATCGGTTTGCAACCAGTTAGTTATATCCAGCGTGGTGTCTGCCTTGGGAGTGCGTCTGGCTTTACTGCTGAGAATCCCTCTGCTCACCGAACCGCCGAGGCCAAAAGGATTACCAAGTGCCAATACAGTTTCACCCATCAACAAATCGTCATCGCGCGCGAAGGAGACGGTCTTGAATTGAGTGCCTGGTTTGGCCAGTAGTCTGAGTAGTGCTAAATCCGCACGTTGATTGTGCGCCACACGCTCTGCCTCCAATTCACGACCGTCGCTGAGTCGGACAAGAATACGCGTAGCGCGGCGTACCACGTGGTCGTTAGTCAGGAGATAACCCTCTGGATCAATGATCACGCCTGAGCCGAGGCTTTCCCGTACATCCTGACGCGGTTGAGAGCGGTATGGGTTCCAGAAATCGCGAAATACTTCCGAAAAAGGATCACGGATTTCCATTACTGTCTCGGTGCGGATATTGACTACTGCGGGCATCACCTTTTCCACCGCACGCACCACGGCATCGCGCCGCGGACCATCCGCTGCCATCGCAAAGTTCGAAAGCGCGAGCAAGGCAAATAAAATATTGATGATTTTGTTCATGCTATTAGTTTTTGATCTCATCCGGTAATTGTGAGCTCCACCGCCAATCTGCCAGAAAAATGAGCCTCGTGCAACGGCAAGCGGGCAAGATGAGGGGTAGCTTTTATTCACAATGGTTGGGTTAACCTGTGGTGGCGCAGATCTATAAAACGCCATAGACATGTCACTCGAGCGACTGATGTAGTCCATTGGACCGCACGGTGGAGATGTTATATCGGGGCTTTTAGAACCACGAAGTTGGGCTGAATTTCCAGCGCGCCTTGTAGTAGTGATTTTTTTCAACCACAGCTTGACCTTGGAGAGGTTTTTTGCGGGACTAGAGGCACACGTTAATTCTTAAACCATTATGCTCCATCCCCTTTTTGCTCAAGTCGCGGCTGACATCTCCTATTGGCCGCTTGGCATTCTGGCGATCAGTGTCGCCTTCATTTTCATCTCGATTGTTAAGCTTAAGCTGCACCCATTTTTGGCGTTAATGTTGTCGGCCTTTTTTGTGGGGTTACTCTCGAAGAACCTGCCGGATGCCACCACAGAGAATATCGGCGTATTCCAGGCTAGAACCGATATGCAAACGATTTCATTCTCAAAAGCTGAGGAATCGTCCTTGATTGAGGTTCATTTGAATGGGGAATTTTTGAGAACGGAAGAAATCGTCAATAAAGTTAAAGAGCTGAAAGAGAAATACGATAAGAAGGCGTTTTTGAGTCTTCACTTAATTGGGGGGGTTCCAGTGAGGTGCAGTGAGGTGCAATTGACGTTAGCCGCGGCAGATGAGAACAGGGTGCCATTTGCCTTGCGGCACAGGGATAAAATCGGCAATGGCAGCAAATTATTGAACACTATTACTTGGTCTCTCAGGGGATTCGGAGATACCGCTGGGGGGCTTTGTTTAATCATTGCCTTGGCTGCGATTATAGGAATCTGCATGCTCAGTAGCGGTGCAGCGGATCGGGTGGTGCGTTGGTTGCTGGGTGTTTTCGGAGAAAATCGGGCGGGCCTAGTGCTGTTGACGAGTGGGTTCTTGCTGTCGATCCCTGTTTTTTTCGACACAGTTTTTTTCCTGCTGATCCCTCTGGCGCGCGCGCTAAGTTTGCGGACAGGAAAAAGTTATACACTTTTCGTCATGGCTATGGCTGGCGCGGGAGCAATCACGCACTCCATGGTGCCGCCAACACCGGGGCCGTTGATGATCGCCGATGGCCTTGAACTGGATCTGGGAATTGCAATGATGGCCGGTCTGGCCGCAAGCTTACTGCCGGCTTGGTTGGTGCTGGTTCTGGCCAAGCGGTTCGATCGTAAGCTAAACCTTCCGATGCGCGAGACGGCCGGGGCATCGACGAGTGAACTCAAATCGATCGTGGATAAAAAAGATTCGGAGCTACCTAACCTTTTCCTGTCAGCTTTACCCGTTGCCTTGCCCGTAGTTTTGATTTCACTTGTGTCGATCCTTAATCTTATTGGCGACAAATCTGTGACGGATGCGGTTTGGTTTCGGTATCTCGAATTCTTTGGTTCGCCCAATATTGCGATGCTGCTGGCCGCTTTATTTGCGATTTATACCTTGGCGGCCCAAATCACCCGTGAGAAAAGGCCGGCCGAAGGGGGATTGATGAGCACTTTGAGCAAGGCACTTGAGAATCCTTTACAGACTGCCGGCGTCATCATTTTGATCACCGGTGCGGGTGGTGCGTTTGGGGGTATGATCCGACTGGCAGGTGTGGGCGAAACGATTGAGGCCGTAGCAAAGAGCTACAATATTTCCCTCATTCTGCTGGCTTGGGGGGCGACTGCGGTTATTCGGATTGCTCAAGGCTCAGCCACGGTGGCGATGATTACAGGGGTGGGATTGATGAGCGCGGTCATCGGGGACGGATCAGCCCTGCCGTACCATAAGCTCTATATCTTTCTCGCGATTGGTTTTGGGTCCATCACGTTGTCATGGATGAATGATAGCGGCTTTTGGGTGGTGCAAAGACTGAGTGGGTTCACTGAAAAAGAGACACTGAAAACGTGGACAGTGATGCTCACTGCCATCAGTTTGGTGGGCTTTCTTCAGCTGATGGTGATGTCCAAGGTGTTACCGATGAAACCGGATGCCAAACCGGTGCCGGCGAAAAAGGAATCGGGGGTCAGTTCAGTTCCAGCGTCGGGTTTAGTAATGCACTATGGGTTTCCGCTTCATCGGCGAAGATGACTCGGATGGACCGGAATCGGTTGGTGCGCCAGTGGTCTTCCTTGAGTAGCCATTCTTTTACAAAATTGGCAACCGTGCCACGAGCGGCTTCGCGCACTTGGCGCATGTGGTTTTCCTGCTTGGCATAGCCGTTGAGGCGTGGTGTTAAGCTGCGTTCGAGGGCCGTCATTTGCTCGTCGGAATTCCAGCGAGCCCAGCCTTCGTCGGATTTTTTCTGCATTTGATCAGTGTGGATGGCCACCGGCAGCGAGGCACGCACGCGAGGGGCAATCACCACGCAGTGTTGTCCGTGCACCTCGAGTTTCCATGGATCGCTCAACCGCAAATGATACCGAAAGGTGGCCGGCACTTTGATTTCCGTGACGGTGGTGCCGAGGCTAATTTGCTGCCAAAGAATGGTCCGTTTGTTGGTGCGCTTGAGTGTTTCGGTAAACTTCATCGTGGCCAGCTCAAGGTTGCCTTCGCCGGTGCCTTTCACCTCGGGGATGGATTCCTCAAACGTGTGCGTGATTTTTATTTGCTGAAAACGCTCGGCGATATCAGACGCTCCGCGCAAGCCTTCCTTCACTGCATCCACCGTTTTCTCCACTGTGGCCACTGCTGTTTCCTTGGCAGTTTTGATCGACTTGAGATAAGCCCCCAACGCTATGAATGCCACCGTCAGAATCACAATCGGCCAGCGCCACTCGGTGAGGCCGTGCTGTTTGTGTGGAGTATCGTCCGATTCCATTTCATCAGCTTAGCAGTGTTTCGCCAGTTTAGCCAGTCAACAGTAACCGTCTCTGTTTGCCATACGTCTGTTTTATTATGATCACGGATCGGCTTGCTAAAGTCCGTGAGGGCCGAGGGGGCACTCAGGCGTTTACACTGATTGAACTGCTCGTCATATTTGCGCTCATGGCCATGATGCTTTCGATGATGGGGCCGGCCTTTGTGAAGGTGCGCGATAAGGCACGCGAATTGCAGTGCCTAAACAATGTTCGCAACCTCGGGATCGCCCACACGCTCTACGCCGCTGACCATAACGACCAACTTGTGCCACACTCCGTATGGCGGCCACCTCACAACGGCGCGCTGGTGCCCACGGTGAAAATGACTTTTTGGCCCGACCTCCTGCAAACCTACGTGAGTGATGATCGCATCTTCGCTTGCCCTTGCATGCACTGCGATTCCGTGCGCGGCATCGGTTATGGAATGAATCTACAAGCGTCCGGCGCATTCCTCGTGCAATCAGAAACCTACGCGGTTAATTCGATGGAAATTCAGCGGCCCTCGCAAACTGTTTTGTTTGCCGACGCCGCATTCGTGACGCGCGCCACAATGAATCGCCCGCTCCGCGAATGGCAGGAGGACTCCTCCCGTCCGTGGGGTTGCTGGACCCTCCGCACACCGGACGATTCACTTTGGCACTTTGCCCCCGCCCGCCTGATGCCCCGCCATCACGGCCGCGCTAATGCCGCCTTTGTGGATGGCCACGCCGAGACGCTAACGCCCGGCCAACTCGGCTACGGTCTGCCTCTTGGCCACCCGAAGAACTGCTGGGATCGGCACTAATCTTCACACCGCTGCCCGGTGATAATTTCTGTGCCATCGGGCCATTGCTCTTGCGGTTCGAAGTTGGCAATGGCCTTGGCCAGGTTGAGGTCATAGCGCAAGATATCGACCGGATTACTGGTTGCGTATAGGACGGCATGGGATACATCGTCTGCGGCTTCCACACAGCCGGCAAAGAACCGCCCCGCATCGCTGGGACTAAGATAGACATCCTTGAAATTCATATCGGCCGCGATCTCACGCACCTGATCTTCATCGCGCGGGCACCAACCCAGTCGCGCCACGATCACGCTTATGTTGTGATTCATAGAGTAGCTATAGCCGATGCTCTCGAGAAACATTTTCGTAGCTGCATACCATCCCTTGGGTGTGGTGAGATCCTTTTCATCAATCGGCCACGGCCCCTTCAAGCTTCGGTGCCAGTTGACCTGCCCGCTACTCGGCAGCACGATTCGCCTGACTCCGGCCACGCGTGCAGTCTCCATTACATGGTAAAGGCTATTGATGTTGGGGGGAAACAGCTCCGCGGGTACATCGTCCACGTCATCCGGAGTGGCGGCAAGATGTATCAGCGTCTCTACGCTGTCCATTGCCTCAGTAAGGGTTTCTGTGTCGCTTAGGTCAGCCACGAAGGCATTGTCCAAGTTTGGTGATGGGTGTCGGTCATAACCCAGTACTAGATGTCCACGACTCAGAAGTTCCAGCACCACCGCCTGCCCAACACGCCCGGCGGAACCGGTGACTAGAACCTTTCTCACTTCAGTAGCATCATTCATGGGCCGGCAGTATTTCACATCGTCTTTGATGAGCCAATTTTTTACGGCTTTGCCTTCGGCTCCCAGCGTGTCAGCATGAGGTCATGCAACGCCTTGTTATCATGTTCATTCTTTTGTGTGCCTTCACCGTATCCGCCCAACGCAAGCAAGCGTGGCCCGCCAAGTTTGAGGGCGCGGAAAAAGTCGTCTACAAGGTCGTGGGAGATGTGAAACTCCACATGCATATTTTCCGGCCGGTGAAACAAAAAGCGAACACGCCGGCGATTGTATTTTTCTTTGGGGGGGGCTGGAAGGGTGGCACGCCGAAACAATTCGAGCAGCAATGTCGCTATCTCGCCAGTCGCGGGATGATGGCCATGACGGCCGAGTACCGCATTCGCAACCTACATGACACCTTGGCCAAGTATTGTGTAGAGGATGGTAAGAGCGCTGTGCGTTGGATTCGAGTGAATGCAAAAAAACTGGGCGTGAACCCCGATCGCATCGCCGCCGGCGGAGGCTCGGCGGGTGGGCACGTGGCCGCCTGCACCGGTGTGATCAAGGGGTTTGAGACCAAGGGTGAAAACGCAGCGGTTAGTTCCGTACCCAATGCCATGGTACTCTTCAACCCGCCCTGCGTGATGGCACCCTTTCCGGGAAGAAAAGATTTTCTCAATCCTGAAAACATCGCCGAACTGCGCGAGCGAATGGGCGTGCCGCCCGAACAGCTCTCGCCGTGGCATCATGTGCGGAAAGGTCTGCCACCTACGCTGGTGTTGCATGGCGAGGCCGATCCAACCGTGAAATTCTGGACTTCCGCCGCGTTTGTAAAAAAAATGAAAGCCGCCGGCAACGACGCAAAACTGGCTGCTTACCCGGAAGAGCTTCACGGCTTCTTCAACTACGGTCGTCGTAGCAATAAAATGTTTATTGCTACGATGCGTCGTACCGATGAATTCCTGACCAAGCGTGGCTGGCTTCAGGGTCAGCCGTCCATTGAGAGGTTCACTGGTGCCAAGGTCCGGTGATGGCGAGGGTGAATCCCTGATGCTGGATGTTCACAAAGAGCGTGGTGCCGTCGGGTGAAAATGTGGCACCTGCGAATTCGCTATTGCTTACTGCGTTGCGGGCAATTTTATAGAACCCGCCGCGCGGTGTAATTCCGGAAAGGAATTGCTCGCCCGGGCCGTCTTCACACAACACCAGATCGCCCCACGGCGAGACCGTGATATTATCCGCGCGATCGATGACCGCGGGATCATTTGGCTCGGCGTATAATTCCAGCGTTTGCGTGGCCGGAGTGAACTTCCAAATCTGGCCGTGCTGTTTTTTGCCGCCGCTGGTGCAGGCGAAATATACACTACCATCCGCCCACCACATACCCTCGCCGCGCGCAAACTTGGCCGCGCCTTTGGATTGTGCCTGCAGGCGCAAATCGTTCTTGGGCGATTCCACCTCTTTGAGGTCCACCCACTTGGTGAAAAGTTTCACGCCGATCTTCACGAGTTGCTCCATCCAATTACGTGTATCCAAGGAAAATGAATCGCGCACTACCAGCGCCTGTAACCGCCCACCTGCGGCGAGCTTTCCGGGCTTTGTAGGAATGAACCGATAAATCGAACTGTCGCCTAAATCTTCAGTTTGATACACGATATTCGTTTTTGGATCCACCGCCACTGCTTCATGCCGGAACCGGCCCATCGCCCTCAATGGAACCGCCTGAGCAAGAATTGGCTGCGAGGTGGCCGGCACATCAAAATTATAGCCATGATCCTGCATCACCGTGGCACCTGCGCGATCCGCCGTTTCTTCAGAGGTAATCCAGCTGTTCCATGGTGTGGGGCCGCCCGCACAATTGCGCACCGTGCCTGCGAGGCTGAGAAACTCCCGTACCAGGCGGCCGCGTTTCGTATCGTACACCAGCGTGGTGGTACCGCCGAGGCTGGGTGGTACCTGCTTGCCTTCGCGCAGCCCACCCGCATCGTACATTTTAGCGCGGATTTTGTCCGTGAGCCCCTTGTTGCTTTCGCCAAAGGCACCCGATGATCCCGTGATGGCCGGATTCAATTCATGATTCCGCACCAGCACTGTTAACCCGTTGGCTCCGGGAAACGCCGCCATTCCGTCCGCTGCACCCGGGACCTGCAAGCCATCGGCCATCGGATTACCCGCTTTGGAGATTACGCGATACGAAAACCCTTTCGGCAAATCGAGGACCTTCTTCGGATCTGCCAGTAACGCACCGTATCCCTTCACTGCCTTTGCCCCGGCTGTGCTCGTGAGCACGTGTAGCCCGCCAAACCCGGCCGCCACCGCGACCCCTGTTTTCAAAAAATGCCGACGTGTATTCATTTTAAATTTTCAAAAACCGGATCATTTACCGTCCGCATGCGTTTGAGGATTTTGGACTCGTGAGTCTTGGGTTAGTGAATACCACGATCGTATTGTCGGCCAGCTTCAAGCCATCGAGTTGTTTTTTTAGAACCCGCCCCATGCGCCCCATGTTATGTTGCTGCTCTTTCGCGGTTGCCAGCGAGAACATCAACGCGACCCATTCAAAAAGAATCCTTAGGAAAATTCGCATGCGCCGACCCTACGCACGACCTTATGCCTCGCCAAGCGGATTTACCGACAGTCGAGTCCGTACTGAGAGGCTTATTTTGATTTTTGCAGCGAATGAAGGATTATCTGTGGAGTATCTTTTAAATTCCCCACAACATTCTAAATTATTTTGCGTAAATTTTAGGTTTTTTGCGTAAATTTTGCGCAACCTAATACTCCAAAATCTCGTTTTCTGTGTAAAATGGTCAAATCACACCTTGGCATAGAACTTGCGAAGGACTTCGGCAATATGCGGCGTCATGTATGTCACAGCCGTAGAACTGCGTCCCCCAAAAGGCGCATAACCCAAACTAACAAACACAGACTATGAAAAACAAAACTAACAAAGGCTTTACCCTTATTGAATTACTGGTGGTCATCGCCATTATTGGCATCTTGGCTAGCATGCTCCTTCCCACCTTGGCTAAAGCCAAGAAAAAGGCCAACCGTATGAAATGCTCAAGCCAAATCGGTCAGTCGACCAAGGCTCACATCGCCATGGCCAGTGACACAGGCGGGTTCGTTTGGAATTTGCAGGATCGTGAAGTTCTCGATGCTTATGCGTCTGACTATCGCGATAAGAAAATGGGCAACTTCAATAACCACTATATATGGGCTGATGGTGACCAAACTGTTAAGGGCAACAACGGTGTCCAAGCCGGCTTTCGGTACCATAGGGGATGGCACAATTGCGAAGTCCGCTTTGTTCCTACCATACCTACCCTCCGTGACTCGTTGGGTTCCGTCAAAATGACGTTGTCACCCTCCGATCCGAAGAGCAAGCGCTTCAATCAAATTGAGGAACAACAGGGTAATCTCAACGGCTGGGCCAAAAATAAGTGGTGGGGTGGAAGGAATGGCTTCTACGCCGATCACAGGAGTGGCAGCTATGCCTTACATCTGGGTGGCCATGACCAAAAACCGGAGACCGTGCTTAACTTCACTCGCAACGTCCAAGGCCAAAACAACTCTTGGTGGGCCAGGTTGGCCAGCGGTAGAGTCAGAAACCGCGATGGGAATTTTGGCGCAACCCTGAGAGTGGGCACAAAGTATGGCGCAAACTTAAACGCACACAAATGGATTGGCACGGACGGCGGCAATATCCACGGCAGTGGAAGGTGGGGGGGAAACAAACAGAATGGCGCCAACAGGTTTGGCATGTCCGGACTGGACACCGGCCAGGGTAACTACTCGACTTCTGACGGTTCTGTGAAGCAAGGTGACGATGCCCAGTGGACCGCAGACCTTCAAGCGGCTGCGAAAGCCAAGGGCGAAGAGTTCCCAGAGGGCGGAAATGTGAGCATCCCGCGTCACTAACCAAACCATAGACGACCTGAACAACATTCAAACCCCTCGGCGCAAGCCGGGGGGTTTTTTGTTGAGCGGGTTTATTATAGGACAACTCGGGTTGCTGTAGGGTGTGGGCGCACCGGATTGATTGAACAGCGCCCTAATCAAGCCACAAAAAAAGCCCCTCCGGTTGGAGGGGCTTTTGCTTAGAATAATGTGGGGGTTACTCGGCCTCGGTCTCGGCGGGCTCATCCTCCGTGCTGAGGTCGGGGTCTTCGCCGCCCTCCGGCATCACAATTGGATCTTCGGTGGGTTCAGCAGTGTCTTCTGCGGCTCCACAGCCAATTATGAACGTGGAGAGAGATGCCACAGCGAACGCAGTGGTCACATATTTTGTGTATTTCTTTAGCATTTTTGTACTTAGGTTTTCTTTGACAGGATCGATTAATCGGCCCCGCCGCCAAAGGTGACCGAGCGGACTTATTTTGCGGGAAAGGTTCAGGTCATGCAAACCCATTTCTCAATAAAAATAGCCCATCTGCCGCGCAAACTACTTGTTCAGCGCGTCCAGTTGGCTTTTCACGGGCTTCGTATTGGGATGGTTCGAGTCAAGTTTCTTTAGGTAGATGAGTTTGATCGCGTTGAATACCACACAAAGGCCTTAACAAGCTTATGAATTGGACCGGAAAAGAACCTCGATTAATTTTCTGCATCGGTTTCAATGAGTGCGTGAAAGCTACTCTGATCTTTGCCTTTGCCGGTTTGCTTGGCATGGGTTGTGCCACACCCCAGCGTGCGCCCTTCTCCACCGCGTTGGATTGGGTATCCCAGTCGCGTGAGTACAAGGCGGTTTGCCTGCAAACCTATGCCAGCGCATGGGAAAAGGTGGAGGCCGCCGCCCAAAAAGAATCAGGCTTATGGGCTATTGTAATGGATCTGGATGAAACGGTATTGGACAACACCGGCTACCAGCGCGATCTGGAAACCAAAAGGGAGGCTTACAGTCAGGAGTCTTGGGAGGTATGGGTCTTAAAAGAGGAGGCCGCTCTGGTTCCCGGCGCAAAGGAGTTTATTTCCAAGGTCCGCGCTCTTCCCCGTGCCCGTATCATTTTCATTAGTAACCGCTATGCCCGCAATACCAAGCCCACCCGGTTAAATTTGGAAAAGCTCGGGGTTGCCGGAGACAACGATATATATATGCTACGCAAGGAGAAGGCCGACACCAAAACCATCCGCCAAAAAGAAGTGCTCGAAGGCACCGGCCGCATGGTCAAACACGGGGCGCATCGGGTAGTCGCCTGGTTCGGTGATGCCGCACACGATATGCCTGATGACCCCAATCTCAAGTGGGGTACGCACAAGTTTATGCTGCCCAATCCCATTTACGGAAACTGGGACGAATAGCACGCTGCTATTTCGCCACCAGCGCCATGACCGCCCAGCAGGTTGCGCTGATTGAGATAAACTGATCCTTGCCGTGGGGGAAACCGCTCTCGAAATATTTTTGGATGGGTTTGCTGCGGGTCTTGACCTGCCACGAACCATCGGCCTTCTGGTTTTTGAGCAACCATGCCACGCCGCGTTTATATTGGGGTGAGCCGGCCTTGAGTGAGCCGCTTTCCTTTAGCGCCGTCAGTGCCTGTCCGGTTGCATAGGCATCGCTTTTCATATCGGACAACTGTGCCCAGCCACCGTCACTGCGCTGTAATTTTAGTAATGCCTTAGCGGCGCCTATTTTTTTCTGATCCGCCTTGGCCCAGTGTAGCCCGAGTACTTTGAAGGTATGATCCTCCGTGGATTTGGCCTTGGCCTGCTTCAGCCAGTTGGAGGCTCGTTGGGTATGTGTGCCTTTCGGGGTTCCCTTGATTCCCAAGGCCGTGGCAGTGAAGTGACTGTCTTCTAATGGCGGTCGATGCGTACCGATATGCCAGCTGCCATCCTTGTTTTGTTTTTTTAAAAGATACTGGACCAGTGCTTTGGAGGTTTCATTGGCCGGCTCCTTGGCAGCCGTTAATCCGGCGAGCGCGTAGCCCGCGCTGTAGGATCCACCGGGCACGCCTTCGCCCTTGGGTAGCCGATCCTTGCGATCACTAAAATATTCCAGCGTGAACTTTGACTGTTCGGAGATTGCGTCATCACGAACAGGCAAGTCTGCCAGCTTGGCGCGGCTGAGTGCCATCACCGTCAGTGCCTGATGATGGCAGGAGAAGCAATCACGTTGCTCGGTGTATATTGCCGCACTTTTTTCGATGAGCGGAATGGCGCGCTGCGCGGCCATACGCATGGCGTCATCGGCGCCGAGCCAATTGATTCCCGTTAGGAAAAATAACAAGACAAGGATTCTCATCGCATGTACCCCGGTAACCAGCCGCGGGAGCCTTGTGGCGGGATGGTGTCGGCGGCATCCTTGCCATCGGCCAGCGTGAAGGCGATGGCGAGTGGGAAACGGCCTTTGGGGGCGTTACGTGTGTAGGTGCCTTCACCACGGAATTGGCCTTTGGCAACGACATCAAAGCGAGTGACTTTGCCCTTCTTGGTTTCGATGTGGCCCAGCAACTCCGCCTCATAACTGCGGTCACCCTTGGTGGTTTTTAATTGGACGGTGGCGTGGAGCTGGCCGTTGCGCAGTGTGCCCTCAAGTTTTTTGATCTCATTATCGTTCCACATGGGTGGTTCGCCACGGGTGTTGTCCACCAGATGAAAACGCACAATTCGTTTCAGTAAATTTTGAGGCAACTGACCTTTGGCTAATGCAGAATGTTCGTTGGCACTGATCCATAAATTATCGCGCCCGAGTGATTGCTGAAAGATCCGGCGAAACTCATCCTCCGGTTCCTCATAGCCGCCGAGCACCTTGGAGGTTACCCTCACGACCAGCCCGCCCTTGGGCGGCTCGGGATTGAAGCGGGCATCGGGTGTTCCTTTGGCAAGGGGTGCCATCTTAACCGGCTGATGCTTTGCCAGCGCGGTCTGTATCATACGCTGCACCCGTTCAGAGCCGCGGTTGTTGGTAAATGCCAGCAGCTTGCCGGAGGCATCGGCGGTGTAAAGGCCCTGCGTGGTCCCTCGCCCAACCTTGCGCGGGCTCTGATTAGCGATCTTCTGGTAGAACTTACCCTCGTTGTCCTTTTGCCGGCGCTGGTAGGCCTGATCAATGGCCACGGGGATGAATCGCGTTTGCAGTAGCTTCACGATGGCGGGATCAGCAAAGGTCGACTCACGGTCGAGCACGCCGTTGTTTCACGTGCATCCCAGCGGATGCCCGTCCATAGCCCAGATAAAAATAGGTTTTCCTTCACGGGCGGCAGCGGTCTGTGCGTCGAGCACTGATGTTTTCCATGGGATGGTGCGCCACGTCGCCTTCGGGTCGGGCTGTAGCTCGCGATGCAATTTTTGAAATTCCGCTTCCGTCAACCCAAGGGCTGCCTGCGCGAAAAGGATCGGGATGAATCTGTACAATTTCATTGTGGAAAAAATTTCAATCGTCATTGCAAAACTTGCAGATCAATTGGAGACAGGGGATTACCTATCCATTCATTTTCTCTTTCCCGGCGTCAGTGCTGTGCGCGGGACGAGGGCCATGGAAGTGGGGGTGTAGTTGCAGGTGCAACCGCCGGAGAGATTAGGGACATTGAGAACGCCGTTGGCGGGGAAGATGTTGTTGCTGCAGGCCGCGCGAAGGTTCCAGATGGGTTGGAATTTTTGTGTATCTAGGTCGATGTACGCGGCGTTTCCTTTGTAGCGGGTGGTGGCGAGGTAGGGGCTGGTGCGCAGAGGAGTGCAGCCGCGCCGGAACCACTTGAGCGGTTTGCCCTGCTCCGCGCCGCTGGTGAGATCATACATCTTATAATTATCCGACCCGCCGACAAGCAGGCTATCGCCGGCGATGTGGCTACCGCTTTTGAAATTCCATTTATCCAGCTTGGGATCCGCCAGTTTGGCCTGTCGATGTACTGCGCCGTCTTTACCTTTATAAATACCGGTGCTGGTGATGAGTAAATCGTGTGGGGTGCTGTAACGTAATTCAGCGCCGCCGGGGGATTGCCAAACTTCCTGGCCGGTAGTGAGGTCCAGTGCGTATGTTTTCACGCCACTATCAGCAATGGTCTCGCCGCGGCGTGCGTTGAGCAGTTCGGCCACGTACGCATGACCTCCACCCACGGAGAAGCTGAGCTGTGCGCGCTTGGCGGTGAAGGTCCATTGGTGTTCCCCGGTTTTGCGGTCGAGGCAAGTAATATTTTTGCCGAGCTGTCCAATGAGGGAGTTTTCCCAAAGCCGAATATGCACGAGCGTACCATCCATTTTTTCGGGCATTGGAAAACGTGCGCGTTGTTCGCCGGTGGCGGTATCAAGCACGAGGCATTCGCGACCGGCGGCGACGTAGATGGAATCATCCATCGCCACAAACTCGCCCACCGCACCCGCGCCGGCGGCTTGCGGTAAGGGGCGATCCCACAGTCGGCGGCCCGTGAAAACATCAATGGCCAGCATACGGTCGGCGCGCACAAAGATGCGTCCGCCTGCGACGCGCACTTCCGTCTTACCGGGTTGGCGTTGCCAACGAATGGAGCCGTCATACCACAAAAGCCCCAAAGGCCCACGCAGGAAGCGGTCATCCGAAGAGCCTGTGTTGCCCGCACCACCGCCGGCATGCGACCAATCCGCAGCCTCAGGTAACGGGTCGGGTCGGGTGAGCAAAAACCATTCATCGGTCTCAGTCGTTTTGGCTAACTTCAAATCTTTGGCTGAATTCCTCCAATCCTCACGCGCTGTTTTGGGAATGGGCAGGCAAGCTGTGCCTCCGTAGGGGCGAAGCATGTGGGAAATTTGTGACACCGCAGCAGTGCTGTCGTTTGCTTTTGATGCGGCCCGTGTAATTGTTAAACGGGAAGGCATTTCCGTGACCACGAGGCTGGCAAGAAATGGCGGCAGCGAAAAAGTCAACGGGTCACCTACAAGCACCGAAATGTGGCTACCATAAATGCCGGATGAATGCAGCTGCCGACGAAAGGCATCCACTTTCTCGACATCGGAATCAATGGCAATGACGGTAAAATCCTTGGCCAATGCCTCTGCCACTTCGCCGTTGCTTAACCCGAGCACTAAAGCATAGCCATTTGTGACTTTCGTGACCTTCTTCAGTTTCGCCACTTTTTGTGCAGCGCCTTTGGTTGGAGCATTGGGCTTCGCGTGTGCCAGCGGCTCGGAAACTTCCTTTGCGCCAAAGACAAAGAGATGACCTTCCTGAGTTGTGACGAAGAGCCGGCCATGGGCGGCTATCACGCTGACAGGGTTACCGGTTAGCTCGGCTTGCCATGTGATTTTCCGGGTGCGCGTGTCGATAGCCGCGATGGTGCCCTCAGCCGTAGCATAAAGATGGGGTCCGGCTTGGATGCGCACGCGCAGCTTGGTGGCGAGCTTCCAACGTTGAGGGAAAGTCGCGCGCCATTTATCAGGGTATTTATCGTTCTTGCGGCTTGGCTCGGCCTTGGGCTTGCGGGGCTCTAGTTCCACTTTCGTGATGTCTTCGGCTACGATACCGTTGTCGGTGTAGAACATCGTGTCACCGGTGAGCACGGGTCGGCGGAAGTCGCCGAGGTATTTTTGGTTGGTGGGGTCTATCTGTACGCGTGTGAAGCCCGCGGGGTAGAGCTTGCTTTTGTAATCATTGCTGCGTGATTGGGCGAATTTCTCGTCATTGGGCCGACGCATATCGTAGAGATCGCCGCTGTGCGCGAGATAACGCCCCGTGCCGGCCACGAACCATGTGCCCTTGGGCAAACCGGTGCGACCACCCCAGCCCATTGTGTACGGTCCGAGCTTGCCGGTCTTGAGATCGAACACCGCCGGCAACTGCGTGCCGCATGGTGCAATCAGTTTGCCGTCTACAACCGCAAGATAGCCCTGCGGCGAGAGGCCCATCACCTGCTCAATACCGTGGTCGAGATTGGCCCCGGCAATTTTGTCCGTGTCGCGATTAGTCCAAACCTTACTGCCGGTTTTCGCATCCACCGCGCGAATGAAAATCCCTTCTTCCGGCCACAACCCCGCCGAGAAATAAATCACGCCTTCGTGCAAAACCACGCCGCCGCGCACAGGCCACATGGGGATCAGCCGCCGGTTGCCCAGCAAGTTGCGATCCTTGTGCCCATCCGGATGTCCGTAAACCTTCCATCGCAGTTTGCCCGTTGCCGCATCGAGGCAATACACGTGCCCGTCATCCGATCCAAACCAAACTTTGCCCTCCATCGCCACCGGTGCGAAGCGCACTGGGCCGCCGGTGAAAAACCGCCAGCGCACTTTGCCGTTCGCGGTGTCCAGTGCCGTTACGGAATCGGTCACCATTGATGGCACGAAGAGCGTGTCGCCCATCACCACCGGTTCATACGTGGCATCGTACCGCAACCGCACCTCGCCCGGAAACGCCGGCGATGGCGTCGCAAACTCCCGCGACCACTGTAAATGCAATTTCACGGGCAACCCTTCCGGTGAGGATGCCCCACGATTGGAGCCGAAGCGAAACTGTGGCCAATCCATAGCACCGGCATTGATGGAAATAGTGAGAGCAAAGAAAAGTAATTGGACCGTGCGCATGCCCGAAAGTATCAGCCCGCTTGACCCTTCTTGCAAGTGTCCATCTGAGATGGTTTTCAATGCGGAATTCGCAGAGAAAGTAATCCACTCTTGATTAAACCGCCAAGATGCAGAGACGTTCAGAATTGTTGAGTTTTGTTGTTATGGAATTGGCGACCATTCGATCCCACTTAAGATAGGGGGATGATTAGTGGCTGCACGGAGGGCGATTCGAATAGTGCCGTCAGGGGCAGCAATTATGAATTCACGCACGACTGACTGGAGGGGTGAGCTTGCGTTGGCGGCGATATCAAACTGGCGCTGGACGGTTTGGTCGTTTATCACGATGTCGAATAGGCGTGCGCGCGATGGCAATTCATCCGGTTCGAGGAAATGGAGGCGCACGCGATAGGCGCCCTTTTTCTCCAGCTTCAATTTCACGGACTTGACGCCGCGGAGGCCGGAGGCAGCGACCCATTTTAGGCCATCTCCATTTATTATCGAGGAGTGCAGGCGGAAGGGCGCAGCATCGGCTGGCTCAATGGTAACGGGCGCTTCCGCCGAATCGCCACCGACCTTGGGGTACTCCACCCACAGTTTACCATCTGGCGCACGGCGATCGCCGGGGGCGCCAAGGTTGATGGCGAGCTGGCCGGGTTTGGCGCTGGCGCCAAAGGTCCAGTACTCCAGCTCGGGCATGTGGATGAGCGCGAGCGAGGTTTGCATTTGATAGGCGCAACTGCAGGTGCGGGTGTAGTCGGGGGCGTTGAGAATACCATTAGCGGGGATGAGGTTGGCGGTGCAACTGCTGCGAAAGCCACCCCAGTTGCCGGTGCCACCGTCGTTGGTGAGGTCATAAAACCCCGCCGCGCCGGAGCGAAAGGTGAGCAGGTGTTCGCTGCCAATGGCAGTGTTGCAGCCGTAGTTGCGCTTGTATTTCCAGCCGGTGGGCTTGCCGGTCTTGATGTCAATCGCGAAGCCGCCGTTACCGTTGGTGATGATCTTATCCTTCATTAAAAGGCACGGCCCGTTGTAGCTGAGGTCCTTGTTGGCCCACAGGATTTTTCCATCCCGGCCATGGTATGCGACCATGCCTTGACCTATATCGTCCTTGGCGCGATCACGAAAAGCACTTCCCGCCTGCAGCAATAGATCATGCTCGGTCGAATAATTTAGGAACGTGCCAAAAACGTTTTCATCAGTTTGCCAACGTAAGTTTCCATTTTTGATATCGAGTGCGTACAACATCGGTTTGCCTTTTGGTTTTAGACCGCGCCGGCGCATTGCCTTCAGACGTACCTCGGTAAGGCTGTCGATAACGAAGACAGAGCCGGCAGCGAGGGCGATGTTGTTATGGCGAAAATTATATTGGGCATCCCGGTGCCATAACTTCTCACCCGTCTTCCGGTTGAACACCACCAAACGACGACTTCCAGCCGCATATTGTCCTCCGCTCAGCCGTTCAAACGCCGAGGCAATCGTGTTGGATGCCGGATTATCCTGCGGGGTCTTCTTCGTCGCACTCGGCTGCTTGTTACGATTGGCATAGACAAGGTAAGGATCGAGAGTGAAATCGCTGCTTTTTGTTTGTGCATTGTGTCCGATGATCGAAAGTAGATTCTTCCCCGGCTTCAGCAGTTTGATCCCCTGTTCGATCTCAATAAACTCGTGTCCGCTCGCTTCATGGCCCGAAACCTTCGTCTCTTTGCCGTCCCCCTTCACACCGCGACGCAGTATTTCCTGGCCGTTGAGATAAGCGATGAAAGCATCATCGTAATTGATCATCAGTCCCAGGCGGTTGGCGTTCTTCAACATTGATCGATCGAACTCATGGCGAATGTAGACCCGCGTGTACTTTCCTTTCATGTCCAGAACGGTCGCGTCATCGTCGTCGCCGTAACCGAAACCTACTTTGCCTGTCTTCCACTTAGAGTCATCAAACTCAGGGGAATTCCAATTATCAGGAGGATCACTCCCTGCCAGATAGCTCCAGACATCGCCCGGAGGGATCGCCGGCAGGTACTCTGACGGGGGGCTGTTCTTCGGCTGGGGTTCCGTCTTTTTGGAGGAAATTTCCAAGGGGTCAGAGGTGGCCACGAGATAATCTCCCGAGACTCCCAGGTATCCCCAGTGAGGCGCAGGTTGGCCGTTTTCAGGCTGAAGCTGAAATCGTTGTGTCTCCTGTCCCGAACTTGCATCAAGTTCGAGAATCGCGTCTCCATAAACCACATAAAGATGGTCTTGAAGCGAGACGTAGTTGCTGCCGATCTCACCTGCCCCTGGATGGTGTTTGGTGTTGTCGTAGAATTTCCCCAATTCGGGTAACGACTTCTCCCATAACAATCGTCCGGTGTAGACATCGACAGAACGCAGCATATCTGCTCCCTCGATGAATAGTCGTCCGCCCGCCACTTGCGGCGATGGCCCGTGCCCGTGGCGCGGGAGGATTTTGTCATTCGACGGCCCGCCAAACCACAGTAGCCCCAGCGGAGCCTTCACGAGTTGGTCCTTGGAAACCACCGACTGCCCTGCGTCGCCGTACTGGTGCGACCAATCCGCCGCGCCCGGTAATGCACCCGCGCGCGTAACAAGCAAATCTCCGCCCACGCGCTGAATGGCACCATCGGTGATTTTGGTTTTGTCCAGTTTTGACGGTGCGTTTTTAACGCACAACACACCGCCGTAAGGCCGCACGGCGCGGAAAATATTTTTAAGCGAAGCTTCCGTGAGATTGCCCGCAGCTTTGCCATTCACCATCACTACGTTTGCAAAATGTGGCTGCGCGGCGAAGGTGAGCGGTTTTGTGTGATGATGCACTGTGACGCGTTCTCCATAAAATCCAGCCGCCGTTAACAGTTCGCGCAGGCTTGAAGCCTTTGCGGCGTCGGCCTCCACCACCGTGAGGCGCAGCTCGGTTTGCCTCAGCAACTCATGAATCACGCCCACGTCCGCACCGCCTAAGAGCAGCCCATGACCGTGTACATTTTCCGGCGAGTGAATCCAACTATTCACTTTGAGCGCTGCTGCAGGGTTGACCGGTAGCTTGGCGCGCGGGGGGATCAGATGCTGCTGCGTCTTTGTTTGCTTACTGCCAAAACAATGCAGCTGTCCATCAAGCGTGATGACGAACAAACGGTCATCAGCCGCCAGCACCGTCCACGTCTTACTTTTTAGAGCTACCTGCGCGGTCGGCTTAGCTTTGCCTCGTTTTAAGTCGGTAATGTTGAAGAAGCCAATCGCGTCCTTGCCGCCAGCAACAACTTGTTGGTCGGCTTGCAGAAACACCCGCGAAAAACCGTCGGGCAGTTCTCCACTCCAGAGCCGGTCCGTCTTAAACTCTGTCTGAACAGTTTTTTTGCCTTTTCGGTCGGTGACTTCCTTGCTCGTGAGCTTGCCGGCCAACGTCTCCGCGGTGAGCTTGGCGCCATTTGCGTAGAGCACAAAATCCGACCCGACAAGTTGTGTGCGGATGGAACTCAATGATTTTCCCGATGTGTTTTGAAAACGCCCGCCATCCACGAAATAAAAATCACCGCCAGCCATCACTCGATGATGTCCGCGCTTCTTGTTGTATTTGAAATGTAAAAGCTTGCCGGTGTTGGCATCATACACTGCCGGCGTGGAGCGCCCGCCCGGCACGATGAGATGTTTCCCTGCTAACACCAAATGCCCCTGTGGTGCTACTGTCGCAAATGAAGGGGCGCCGTGCGGCTGCACCGTGTAGTTCATGCCATCGCCGCTGTTGGTCCAGAGGACTCGGCCGGTTTCGGCATCAAGGCAGTGGATGAAAATTCCCATAAAGGGCCAGATGCTGGCAGTGAACCAAATCTTGCCCTCGCGATAAACCGGACCACCGCGTGAAGGCCAAGTCGAGACCAGTCGTTCATTGCCAATCACCCAGCGCTTGGCGGGACCGCCGTTGAATTTCCAGCGCAGCGAACCATCGGCGGCGTTAAGGCAATAGAGATGGCCATCGTCCGAGCCGAACCACACGCGGCCCTTTGTGGCCACCGGCGCAAACCGAATCGGCGCTTCGGCAAAAAACCGCCAAAGCTGTTTGCCCGTCTTCGTGTCGTACGCCGTCAACGTGTCGTTGGCTGACGAGGGCACAAACAATTTCCCATTCGCCGCTACCGGTTCCGGCGCGAGGTCAAACTGCAATTTCGTTTGCGAAGTCGGCCAAGCGGGCGCGGCCTTGGGTAACTGTCGAGTCCATTGCAAGTGCAACTCCGCCGGCAAGGCATGCGGTGACACCGCTCCCCGCCCCGGCCCGAATCGCCACTGTGGCCAGTCGTTGGCATCGGCACAAAGTGTAAGCCACAAAAGAAAAATCGAAAATGCGCGCATATGGGAAACTGTCTCTCACTGCTCACTTAATGGCAAGATTGACCTGACCCACGTTGAACACACTGACCTACTGTTTGGTGCGAGGTTGCGGGCGGCCCTTGCCGCCAAACCCGCCTGGCTGCTGCTGACCACCCCCCTGCGGGCGGCCCTTGCCGCCGAACATACTGCCCATATTTCTAGTTTCATTCTGGTCGACAAATCCATCTTTGTTTTGATCCATTCGGTCAAATAAACCTGCCATCTGTTGAGGGACCTCTGCCTTGCTAAGCCTGCCATCCTTATTTTGGTCGAACCTCGCGATCATGTTAAAGCCGCCGCCTTGCTGTGAGCCACCTTGTGGTCGGCCTTGCCCGCCACCCTTGCCGCCCCCGAATCCTCCGGGAAATCCGCCACCCTTTCCACCGCCAAAGCCTCCTTGCGGCCTGCCCCCTTGTCCGCCACCGGCAAAACCACCACCCGGGGGTGGCCCCATGCCGGGACCTCCCGGACCTTCTGTCCCGCTCGGACCCGAAGGCGCAGGCGTGTTCTCCACCACATCATCCGTGGTTGCTTCGCCTTCTTCATTCGTGAGCATTGGGTAAACCACAAAATAACCAACCGCCGCGAGGGCCAATACCCCCACACCCGCGCCCACCCCGATCAGGAGCTTCTTGTTTCCTGCCGGTTTGGCAGCCGTTTGAATAGCCGGCACTCCACCTTGCAAGGCTGTGTCGCCAGTCGTTGGGGCAGGGGTTGGCGGTGGAACCGCAGCCGTGGCCGCAGCGTCGGCAAAGGTTACACCGGCAACTTGCGTCACTGGCACCCAATCCGTCATGCCATCCCTCCAGCCAAGGTCCGTCGGCAAAATTGCCCCTTCGGCCAGATGGGAATTAACCTGCTCAACAGAGTACGGGCCAAACCGTTGACCGCCGCGATCGATGTGTACTTGCATGGAAGAAGAATCCGCCCAAATGGTCGCCGTTGCAACGGGAAATTTGGCGTGCCTCACCCCAAAATCCAACCACCGCACGATAATCCTTTGGGCTAGTCGGCGGTTGTGGGGTTGGCGATGGTACGGGTGATTTACTGGCCGGGCAAATGGGTTTACAGGCGGGGGGCAATGGGCTTGAATGGGGCATGAAGATTTTGCTGATGAGTTTGGCTTTGGGCTTATTTTTCACCACTCAAGCCGAGTTGCCTACTTTTGTTTATGGCGAAATGAAGCGCGACGCCGAGGAAGTGGTTGTAGTGCAAATATTGAAGGCTCCGAAAGCTGACGCCAAATTGATTGGAAAACGCCAACAGTTGATCTACGAGGCAAAGGTGATTCGGGTTACCCGTTCCAAATCACGCCTGCGCCCGAGCGCGGCCATCATCATTCAAAGCAGCTATTACCGTTTTGGCTCAGGTGAGGTTGGCCCCAGCAACCCGCGAAGGCTAAAGAAAAGTGATGTAGTCACCGCATATCTTAACAAAAGCAAAAAGGTGGGTGAGTTTCAAATCGCAGCCGGCGGACACAGTTTTGAAAAGCCGCCCGCAGAGGAGGGCAAGAAGAAGACTGACCTGGAGAAGTCTTTAACCAAGGAGGGATCGACGAAGGTCATTGAGGCAGGACTGCCAAAGGATGGGGCTACCTGTCTATTCATTGGTCATAGCTTCTTTATACCGGTTGCAAAATCATTTGATCAGCACGCAAAATTAAATGGATTTTCGAAGCATAAACAGTTGACGGTCTTTTCGGGTGGACAAAGTGGTACTCCGGGAAACCTGTGGAAGAGTAAAAAGCACAGTGAGAGAATCAAAACGATTCTCAAGAGTGGTAAGATTCAATTACTTGGAATGACCGTCGGATTCAACAGTTCATTTGATGATTACAAACGGTGGATCGATTTTGCTTTGGAGCAGAATCCAAAGACAAAGTTCATGGTTGGATTATGCTGGGGCAAGGGAGGGCAGAGCCGGCAAGCAAAGGAATTTACTGAGGCCAATCTTGAAGCGTTTCAAACACTCTTTGAGATGGTGACTAAGTTGCGTAAAGCTTTTCCCAAGAACAGTATTACCCTGATCAATTATGGAGCTGCTGCATGTGAGCTAAAGGTGCAGTTTGAAGCAGGGAAATTAAAAGGTGATATCAGCAAAATGGTCGATCGAAAAAGCGGCCTCTTCACAGATAATAATTTAGGTCATGCGGGGTCTATGATTATTGATCTCAGTGCGCTCATATGGTTGAAGAATCTCTATGGAGCTGACTTCGATAAACTAAATCTCACACGAAAATATAAAACAGATCTAAAAGTGACTGCCGCGAAAATAGCGAAACTCAACGATCGCTTTGTTAAAAAATAGACGATCGGCGGGCAAGCCCTTTGGGTGGGGAGATGATGAATCTGGAGAAGCCGTTAATTGACATCAACGTGATGGCGGCGTTGCCTAGTCGGGCGGAACTGGAGCGGCAACAGAAGGAGGGGAAGACGGTCATTGAGTTGAAGGCGGCATAAGGATCCTTTTTTCGTAGCCGGGGCGGGCTGAGAAAGCGACCCCACCACCCCCTTCGGACGGGGGCTGTTGTATTCTTATGAGGCTGTGAGATTTTT
>JAOLZA010000035.1 GCA_028343615.1 Verrucomicrobiota bacterium | reverse complement strand
TGGCGAAACCGAAGACGCCACCATCGCCGACCTTGCCGTGGCCACCAACTGCGGCCAAATCAAAACCGGCTCACTTAGCCGCAGCGACCGAACCGCCAAGTACAATCAACTACTACGGATTGAACAGGAGTTGGGAAGTAGTGCCATTTATGGCGGCCGGATTTAAGAAGCCTCTGCCCCACTGCATAATCCACTTGAAAAAAATTAATTCTTTTTTAAGATGATCTTTCCCAAGATCATCTCAGTCTTTTCTGACCTTCTTAAACAACGTAAAGTCTTTTGTTAGTAAATCGTCCCTAATGCCCAGGATAGTAACAGCAACTAATGCCAAATCCCCGTTAAGCTGAATTCTATAATAAGTCTGGAGAAGGCCCTGCTTATCTAAGAACACCTCATTGTTAACGATACTCCATCTAGCTGTTGATTTATCACTAATCTCTGCAACATTGTCGCCTCTTAATACCAGAGTGGAACCTTCAGCACTTTTATATTCTCCAATAACCTTCTCTTCTAGAGTTAGCTGAATCAAATCAGGACTCCCACTCTGACACCCAGCAATTAACAACCCTAGCATCAGTATGTATTTCATGCTTTGCCTCTCTTTAGCTTATCAATGGCTAATGTTGAATGCATGTTGTTTGCGGGCATAGGGTTATTTAATTTTTTTGGCAGTTTCTTGGTCTTCTTTTGGAATGTCTACCCGTTCTCCGGCTACAATAACTGTAATCGATGTCAAATCTCCATTTGGTTCTTGTCTCAAAACACTAGCATCCTCATTTTTTTTGATTTAATATGAACTTCTCCGTTGATGATCAAAATATTACCCTCATCTATTTTCTCATCGTTAAAATAACTCTCCACTATGCCATTTTTCAGAATCACTATCCTGGCAGTTTCCTCTCCCCGCTTCACCTCATAAGTCCCAATAAGATCTTCTTTGGTTAGCTCTTTAACTGGCTTTGCAGTAGCGCCATCTACTTCATTGGTATTTGTTGACTCGTTAGTATCGGTTTGCTCTTGCTTACCACACCCCACAACCAGCAAACCGATAATCAATGTAATGTATTTCATGCTTTGACTCTCTTTATATTATTAATGACTGAATTGCAATCACACCTAACTCCTCCTGCAGGTATCTTGCTATCTAGAAATCAGCATATTTATAATATAGGCTAATGTTCGGGGATGGAAAAGTAACAGGCGTGATCGCTTGGTGACTTCAGGTTTGCGCCCGACGGAGAAGAAGTTAGTATTTGGGGAGCCATGAAAACACAACCGCTTTCCGCCGATCTACAGCGCCAACACCTTGAGGTGACGCGGCGGTATTTTTTGGGGATGGGCGCAGCCGGGTTGACTGCCGTTCAGGGGCATTCCTTGTGGGCGGGGGATGCAGAGGTCCTGGCGGATGCCACGGAGGATTTGGAGTATCTCACGTACGCCAAGGAATTCGGCACGGTGGAGCGCGGCAAACCACTGCCTTACACGTTGCCCTTGGAAAAGCGGCTGGAGATCGGGCTGGAATGCAAGACGTGGAAGCTGGAGGTGATCGACGATGCTAAGAGCAATTCGGTACTATCCAATCCCCTCACTCGCGCGAAAGGTAATGCACTAAATTTCGCGGCGCTGATGAAGCTCGCGGAAAAGCACGCAGTTCGTTTTCTCAAAATCATGAGCTGCAATAATATGAGCAAACCGCTGGGAATGGGCTTATGGGAGGGTGTGCCCTTGCGTGAGGTGTTGTGGCTTACCAAGCCAACGGCCAATATCCGGCGGGTGTTTTACTACGGGCACCACAATGACGACCCGAAGCAGCGTTTCCAAAGTTCGTTGCCGGTGGGCCGGATACTTGAGGATCCGCCCGGCGATAACCCGGTGATGCTCTGCTACAAACTCAACGGCCAATGGCTCAGCGGTCGGCGCGGTGGGCCGGTGCGGATGCTGGTGCCCGATGCCTATGGATTTAAATCGGTTAAGTGGCTGAAGACCGTGGTGATCACCAACAATCATCAGGCCAATGACACCTACGCGGGCGGCAACAATGACATTGATAGCTGGATGAAATCGATGGCCCGATTCGTGTACAAACCACTCAAGGAAAAAGCCGGCTTGCCTATCCCAGTAACGGGCCTCGCGCAGGTTGGCGTGGGCGGAGTGAGCAAGGTACAGGTGTGGATTCAACCGAAGAACAAGCCGTGGCCAAAGGACGATCCCTACTTCACCAAGGCACCGTGGCAGGACGCCACGATTCTGCCGCCGCCTGAAAAATGGGGTGGGGATTTGCCGGAGGGCAAGCTACCAGCGGATGTGCGATTTTTTACTGAGTCGGGCCGACCCAAAGAATGGCCCCTGCGCTACACCATCGCCCACTGGGCCACGTTGCTGAAAAATGTGATCCCGGGCGAATACAACGTTTACTGCCGCACGATTGATTTAAAAGGGAACGCCCAGCCCCTGCCCCGCCCTTTCGGGAAATCCGGCCGCAATGCGATTCAGAAATCGCCGATAACGGTTGGATAGAATTCAAGCGCACTTCACGCACATCACCACATCGGGGGATACTTCGAGGCGTTCTTCAGCAATAGGTTGTTTGCAGCGACCGCAAAGGCCATAGCGGTTTTGATTCATTCGCTTAAGAGCGTTAGCAATGCGTTGGAGTTGCTGTTCCTGCCGGCGGCGCAGCTCGAGAGCCATTTGTTGGTTTTGCATGGCATTCATCCGCGAGAGGCGGCCGATGGCGGTGTCGAGCTCGACCACGCCGGAATCTTCCTTGCTAGCCTCGAGAGTAGCTTGGATTTCTTTTTCCAACGCGAGTAGCCGGTCGCGAAAATAGCTGAGGCGTTCGGGAGTCATTGTGGTAGTGCGGTTTCCTCAAAACCGCCCCGGCGCGCTCGAAGAGATCGCCTTATCTACTTAGCGGCTTTAACCTTTTCAAAAAACACCACATGTTGCCACGGGAGTTTTTTGTAGGTTTGCACATGCTTGAGCGAGAAAAGGGCGGCTTCTTTTTTCACCTGTGCCTCGGTCATTTTGTGGAGGCGTTTGATGGGGACTTTGGGATCTTCGCCGCGGTATTCAACAAAGGCGATGCGGCCACCCACCTTGAGGGCTTTCACAATGCCGACCATCATTTCGTAGGGGTGGGAGAATTCGTGGTAGACATCCACCATGATGATGAGATCTATGGAGTTGGCCGGCAGCTTTGGGTCGGTAATAGTACCGAGTGCGCCTTTCACATTATGGATACCGGCGGCTTTCATTCTTTTTTCCAATAGCTCAAGCATCTCCGGCTGAATATCAACACCAAATACAACACCTTTTTCGCCTATGACTTTGGCTATGCGGCGCGCGATATAGCCGGTTCCCACACCAATGTCGGCAACTTGATCGCCGGGGCGCAGCTTGAGGCTGCGGATCATTTCGCTGGTGTTTTCCTCACGCTCGCGTTCGGGGCGATCGAGCCAGCGTGCGCCTTGATGGCCCATTACATGGGAAATTTGTCGGCCCAGATAAAATTTACCGATTCCCTCGATGTTGGCTCGCTTGAGCTGCTGGTATAGCGGACTGGGTTTCTTGACGGGCTCAAATGGCGCAGGAGGATCATCCTGCGCCAAGGCCGTTCCGGCGAGGCCGATTATTAGAACTAATATTTTATAAGTCATCATCCTGGAACTCACCCAACTGCCGGGTGAACGTGTAGTGGTAAGGATACATCACGAGGTTACGCTTGGCCTCCTCCTGTCCGTCCGCAGGGATCGTAAACGGCAGCGATACCACATAAAACGCGCTGCCAGCCACCAACGCGCATAGGCCCAATGGCCGACAGACCACCACGTCGGCCACGATAGCGGGCACGGACTTGCCAGAACCCGCCGGATTTGCATTCGCTTTTTCTGTCAGCAGAAATATTGCCGCCAACCCCACCACTAGATATTTGCTAATTTTATTCATATCAACCCTCCTTGGTTTTCTAATACGCTTTTTATCGAAAAAGTCAATACTCGGTTGCCCACCGGAAGCGGTTGCGCTTGCCTTGGGCTCCGCACGCAGCTACATCTGCGCTGTGGAACAAGCCGGACAGCAAGGACGAACAGGGGAGGTGCTGTGCCATCTGTCGCCATTGATGCTGTTGGTTGGCATTCCGTTGGCGAACGTCATCGGACCGTTGATCGTATGGTTCATCCGTAAGGAAGCTTCGCGAAGCGTAGACCGCCACGGCCGCGCGGCGTTGAATTTCCAAATATCGATGACCGTATATTTTTTGGCGCTGTTCATCCTCACACAAATACCTCTCGGTCCAGTGAACACATTGGGGCATATCGGCCTGCGGGCTTGGACGTATCTGAACCTTATCCTCATCCTGCGTGCCACCTATCAAGCTACCAAAGGCGAGCTAGCGGTGTACCCACTTTCCATTCGCTTCCTACCGCAATAAAGCTGCCGCACAATGCTTGCGTGCGGACACTTCAGGCGACAGGGTTGACACATGCAAACACTCACAATAAAAAAACTTGCCGCATGCTTGGCCCTGCTGATCGTGCGCATTTTGTCCGCGCAAGAGGCACCGCCGGAAATAGAAAAACCCAGCGAACATCACCAACATTTGAAAATGATGGCCGGCACTTGGGATGTGAAATTAAAAAGGCACCTCAACTCCGGCCAAATTGTGAAAGGCACCGGCGTGGAGATTGCTCGAATGCAATCCGGCGGATTTTGGCTTATCAGCGATCTCACCGGCAATTTTTCCGGGATGAAATTCGCCGGTCATGGAATGCTCGGCTATGAAGCGCACAAAAACCATTACACCGGCATCTGGACAGATTCCGTTGCGAGCATATTACTCATCTCCAAGGGTCAATTCGAAAAGAACGGCCACCTTAACACGATGACCGGCAAAGCCTATGACCCCATGAAAAAGCGAATGATTACCTATCTGCAAGTCACGAAAATCAAAGACGCCAACACCAAGACTTCCCATATGTACGACACCTCAGGGAAACACAAAACCTTGATGATGGAGGCGGTTTACAAACGGCGCGCAAACCAGAAAATAATCAATGGCGTAAAATTTAACAGTCCTTTTACCCACACCATCGCCGGTCTCGGCGATGTGTATTATTACCTCGGCGGCCCACAATAAGCGCGCCCGCCGGAAGGCAAATTCAAGCCCGGCACGCGCGTCAAACTCGTGCGCAAGGCCGGCAGCTACTCCGTCGTACAAAGCGAAACAGGTATCACCGCTCACGTCGCCACCACCGCGCTGAAGCCGATCAGCGAATAAAATCGCCAATGGTCATTCGTAAATTGTAAATTACGCCCATGCGAGTTGGGATTATTGGTGGCGGATTGATGGGACGCGAGGCAGCTTCGTGCTTCGGGCGGTGGTTTGCGCTGCAGGATTCCCCCGTGCGTGCGGAACTCACTGCCGTGTGTGATTTGCGCGAGGACTTGCTCGAGTGGTTCACCCAAGTGTCCACTGTGCAGCTCCGCACCAAGAACCACGCCGAACTGCTTGCCAACGACCAAGTCGATGTTGTTTACGTCGCCGTGCCGCATAATCTGCACGAGAAACTTTACTGCGACGTGCTCGCCGCCGGCAAAGATTTGCTGGCGGAAAAACCCTTCGGCATCAACCTCGCCGCCGCCCGCCGCATTCGGGATGCTGCAAATGCTTCCGACCACTTTGTGCGCTGCAGCTCGGAATTCCCATTCGCCCCCGGCGCACAGCGCGCCATTGATTACGTCCAATCCGGCGCGCTCGGTCGCGTGCTCGAAATCCATTCCGGATTTTCACACAGCAGCGATCTTGACACCGCTAAACCCGCCAACTGGAAACGCCATTCCAAAACCTGTGGCGAAATCGGCGTGATGGGCGACCTTGGAATGCACACCGTCCACATCCCCTTCCGCCTCGGCTGGAAGCCGCAGCGCGTCTTCGCGCAATTACAAAAAGGCTTCACCCGACGCCCCGACGGCCAAGGTGGCATAGCCGAGTGCGATACGTGGGACAACGCCACCCTCAATTGCGATGTGGAAATCGACGACCAAACCGTCCCCATGCGCCTCCAACAAAAACGCCTCGCCCCTGGCCAAACCAACTCGTGGCACTTCGAGGCCATCGGGACCGAAGGCGGCGTGCGCTACAATACCCGCGACGCCAACACGATTTTTATTTACGAAAAAGAAAAGGACGGTTGGACCCGCATCGACCTTGGCCACGCGATGGCTTTTCCCGTCATCACCGGCGGAATCTTCGAAGCCGGCTTCCCTGACCTCAACCTCCAAATGTGGGCCTCCTACGCTGCTGAACGCTCCGGGAAACTGGCCGACCGCTTCGGATGCGCCACACCTGAAGAAGCCGTCCAAAGCCACGAACTCTGGCAAGCCGCCCTCAAGTCACACGCGGAAAAAGCGGTAGTCGAACTTTAGTCGTTCAAAAATACCACGTCCTTTGATTCCAGCCGCAGCACTTTCGGCAAAGCCTTGGCGTCGAGGCGGAATACGATACGGTGTTTGCCAGCGGCTACTTTGAGGGTGAATCGATTCGCATTGCCCAGAGATTTGCCGTCCAGCCACGCCTCCGCCTTCGTGCCTTCCGGTAACGAAAAAACTGCGTTGGCGGTTTTTTGTATTTCAAACTTTGTGCCGGCGAAGATGTGAACGAGAGCGACGTTGCGACCCACGCTGGCGGTTTGTGCGATGTCGGTGGCGGGTAAATCACCATTCACACGCGCGGGTAAAATTTTCCAACCCGCACCATTGCCCGCGCCGAGGACGTGATTGGACCATTTCTTTTCAAAATCTGCCTCCACAATTTTGTGAATTCCGTACTGCTCAACGCGATGTGTGCCCGGCAGCAAACGCCACGTACGAGCCACGCCGGTTTTCGTGGCGTCAAAGGGGCCAGTCTTGCCCAGCTCAGAAAGGAAACAATAGAGATCAAGTTGTTCCTTTTCAGTGAGGCTCAAAATAAGCGCGGGAGGCATGAGCGATTGGCCGTTCACTTTTCGCTTCACTTGATTTTTTGGGATGGCCACCAGTTTGTCAGCCGCATCGCGCAGCACCAGTTCCGTGCCGCTTTCGCTGACCTGCACGCCCACCAACGAACGGTTGCCCTTCGTCTCCACCACCACGGAATGATAGCCCTCTTTGATTTTGCGATTTGGGTATAAAATAGATTCAATCAAATAATCCGGCTGCGCGCTGGCGCCGATGGAAGTGAAGTCGGGGCCCACTTTCCCGCCCGCTCCGCCGATGGCATGGCACACCGTACAGGCCAGCTCCGGTCGGCGATACACACGCTCGCCCGCAAACGGATCGCCCTCCTTCATTGCTCGCGCCGCCAGCGTTTTAAGTTCGGCAGCGGTCATTTGCTTTGTGAGCAGTGAAATATTCTGCGAAAGCGCGAGCGCAGACACAAGTGCTTTTTCATCGCGCCCCCCTTCGCGCGCGGCGCGGATACCCACCGTCACGATCGGTTCGGACAATCCTGCACCGGCCACACCTCCGGCAAGCAATTTACCCGCGCCGCGTCCGCCAAGTAATCCACGCCAAAGCTCCAGCGCAGCATTCGCGTCTTCCGTGGCCTTGAGCACAGCAAATATCTCTACCAGCGAACTTTTAAGATTTATCACGCCCAATGCGCGCGCAGCAGCTTGACGCGTGGCGATGGGTTTGTCGGCACCGGCCAGTTTCTTGAGGCCTTGCAGAGCTTGGGAACCACGGATCTGTACAAGGCTATCAAAGGCTATACCACTACCTTCGGCGGCGATGACGAGCAGTGGCTTAACCAATTCGGCGCGTTTCCAAGCTCCGGCGAGTTGAACGGCAAAGTTGCGGGTGGCATCATCGTTGATTTTCAGATAGTCACCCACCCCAGCTAAATCGCCGACCGGACGCACGTTCCGCAAATAAGCAGCACGTGCTAGTGAGGACAATACACGAGGGTAAACGGCAGGTTTAAAGCCCTCTTCACGGAGTTGCTTGTAAAGAATAGCAAGCTCGCCCGGCCCACCAGCGGCACCGACGAGTTCGATGAGCGGGCCCTTGCCATCAGCGGGAAGTTTACGCTGATGCACGAGCTTACTGATGAGCTCGGCGCCTTGGCTGGGCTTAAGTGAACGCAGGGCAAATTCGGCATGACTAGTCTTGTCCTTAAAATTAAGGGCTCCATTTTGCATGCCGCGCACGAACGGCTCTGCAAGATCATTCATGGTAAGCCAGAGGCCATATTCGATGAATTTATCAACCGGTTGATCCAACGCCTCCAACGCGTATTTTGCATACTGGTGCGCAACGGTAGAATTTTTCATCTCCGCATAAACCCGCATGGCTTCAAGGCGCACGCGCGGATGCTTGTCGCGAATGCCGGCGGCAGCGTGAAGTTGCGTGGTGGTCAGCCGATCGTGCCAGTGCGCGAGCACACGCATGGCCGCAGCGCGCACACGGGCGTCGTTGGCTTCCAAGGTCAGCATTAGCAATGTGGCGTTCACGACATTGACTGCATCATGCAACCATAACGCCTCAAGCTGGGCAGTTTCATTTTCACTATGCTGGGCAAGCCACTTGTTGAGGTCAGGCAAAACCCCTTTCCCTCGTTCGTGCAATATCCGCCGCACCTGACGCTTGTCGAATTGATTGCCAGTTAACAATGTACGGAGCAGCTGTTCGTTTTTTTGTTTTTTGAAATTCTGTTTTTCGACGAGAGGGTGGTTTTTGAAGGTGACTCGCCAGATTCGGCCATGGACTTTGTCGCGGCGTGGATCGCGGAAATCGACTTCACCGTGCTGGATGATTGGGTTAGACCAATCAGCAATATAGAGTGCGCCGTCTGGACCTTGCTTGACGTCGATGGGACGGAAGCTCGTGGCACTGCTGCGAATGAAATCGCCCTCGTGTTTGGCGGCAAAGCCGGCACCATTTTCGCTGAGGGTGAAACGTACGATACGGTGAGCGCGAAAGTCACAGGTTATGGCTGCACCGCGAAAAGTTTTGGGGAAGTGCGGGCTGTTCAAAATCTCGAGACCGGCAAACTTGGGATAGTTGCCAGGGCTGATACTATCCATAATGCGGCGCGCGCCTGCGTAAGTGAAATGCATCGCGCCGGGGATGGCGTAGCTGATACCCTGGAAGCCCGCACCATCGGTGACGAAGGAGTTACCGAAGTCGTCGAAATGATGACCCCACGGATTGCACCAGCCGCGATAGGCGATACCGGCTCGGAGAGTATCGGGGCGGAAATGCCAAATGCCGCCGCTCTTGAGGCGCACAACGCCGTGCGGGGTTTCGACGTGGCTGCGAATGTAAATGGATTGATTAAAATAAAGGCGGCCGGCGTGGCCCCAACGGAGCGTGTGCAATGTGTGATGGGTGTCCTCGGTGCCGAAGCCGGAAAGGACGATGCGCTTTTTGTCGGCACGTCCATCACCGTTGGTGTCGGCGAGGTGAAGGAGTTGAGTGCTTTGGGCGACGTACGCGCCACCGTCGCCGGGCTCGATACCGGTGGGTATGAAAAGGCCATTGGCGAAGACAGTGGTTTTGTCCGAGCGACCATCGCCGGTGGTGTCCTCGAGCACGATGATTTTGTCATCGGCGACTTGGCCGGGCTTCACTTGCGGATAGACGGATGAAGTAGCAACCCACAAGCGGCCTTGGGGATCGAAGTTCATTTGGATGGGCTTTGCAAGAGAAGGGTTTTCGGCGAAGAGATTTATCTCGATGCCTTCCATCGTGTCGAAATCGGGAAGCTTCTGCGGTGTGAAGGGCGCGAGTTCCGCCGGTGCTACAACGCCTTTTTTTGGCGGTTTATTTTTCAACGGCGGCAAGTCGTGGCGGGCGGCGATTTCCTTTTCCTTGGCGGCGACAAGTGGGTCGAACTTGGGAATTTCCACGGCGTTGTTCCCCTGCTCATGTTTGCGGAAACCAAAAATGTACGCCATATTCTGTGGTCGCGAGCGGTCGAAGAAGAGTTTGTTCTTGCGCCGGATGATTTCGCGCAATGCGTTCGCTTGTGGGGTGGACAATCGCGGGTGCACCGGTATTTTCAGTTGCCGGCAAATATCGCCGGCAATTTGGCGATAGCCCGCATCGTGGGCGTGGATGCCATTTTGCGTGAGGCACGGTTTGGGGTCGCTTTCTTTAAAGAGTGATACAAAATAATCCCCGTCAACTTCGGCCATCGCATTCAATGCCTTTTTGTAAGTGGCAAGTTGGCGGTTGTGCGCGGCGGGATTAGGTAGTCCGCCGGCAAGCTGTTCGTGGCGCAACGGGGAGAGGACCACAAAACGAACCGATACTCCGGCAGCTTTTCGAATCGCGGCCTTAAGTGCGCGCATATCTCTGGTGAATTGCTCGGGTTGATTTTTAAATGAACTCGCCATTCCGTATCCGAGAAAAACCACTGTCGGCTTCACTAGTTCGATTTGTTTCTGCAGCTGCTTCCATCCTTCATCGGCGGGCTCGCGCCCCGCTTGCAATAGCGACAACCCCGCGCGCGAAATTCCGCGCGGCGTGTCGCCCGACCATCCGAGGTTTCGGAAAACGATGCTCCGCTTCGGCCAAGCCGTGGTGAGTCGCAGTTCGAGGTGATTGTATTCCTGCATGCGCTCGATGAGCGTATCACCAAGAAAAGCAACGCGGTCGCCATCTTTAAGCTGGAACGGGGGGAGTTGCCTGGCGGTGGACTCAAAAGCAAGAACGACAGCGAGCAGTAAGAAGAAATTTCGCATCATGTTATTATTGCTTTTTGTTCAATGCCGCCTGAATGGTTTGCGCCATTAACTTTGCTCCGGCGGTGTTGGGGTGGATTTTGTCGGGGAACATTCCGGGTTTGCCAGTGAGGGCTTTGTACAGGTCGATGAGGGGTAACTTTTTTTCTTTTGCCACTTTTTTGATTACGGGGATAATACCTTCGGCGACGGTTTTTTCATTGATGCCCCAGCGGTCTTGGTAGACGGGAACGGGGAGGCAAAGATAAATGGCTGGCTTGCTCGGTTGTTTTTGGAAATGGGCTATGAAGGCGCGGAGGTCGACCTCGTATTCGGTGCCGGCTTGATTCCAGTTTTGGGGCTTGGTGTCGTTGGTGCCGAGTTTGATAATGACGATGTTGGGGCCGAAGGCAGTGGCGTCTTTGAAGGCCTTGAGTTTCCAGTAAGGGCGATCGCCTTTTTTGAGGAGAGTAGCGCCGTTCACTCCGTAGTTGCGCACGGTGTATTCTTTGCCAAGCATACGGCCGAGCACGGCGGGATAGCAGTTTTGGACGCGATCTTTCACGCTGGCACCGAAGGTAATGCTATCGCCAACGCAGGCGATTCGAGTGATGGATTCGGCCGGGCTGAAAGCTGCACCGACGAAGAGTAAAATGATGAATATTGTCTTTTTCACGGTGATTTGTCGGGGGAATCAAAGCGGTTTTGGGCAATCCACGCAAGCTGTTTGGGCATTTCTATCACCCTTTGGGATTGAACTTTGCCGCCGATTCTGTATTATTCGCGCGTGCACACACTTCCCCACGCCCCGCTGGGCGCGCTAGGCGCATTGTCGTCTCACGCCAGCGACAGCCCTTTAGATTGGGTGGCACTCATCATGTTGGGTTTGTTTCTCGGCATCCTTTTGGTGGCTGGGATGTTCTATTTTATGGCGCGTCGGCAAATGAAACAGATGCAAAAAGACCGCGCACTTGAGCGTCCGCCCTTCGAGCAAATGATGCCCTCCAGCCTTAATCTACCTGAACGATGGATGGCCATCCGTTCGGGCAACGTCGCTTCTGTGCAGGAAACTCTCGGCCTCAGCAACCCACAGCGTTGCACATGGCAGGATGGGTTTCGAATTTCCGGCGTGGAGCACCTCTTTATTTCACCACCGGTAAACGGTTGGATTCTGGTGGTCGGCCCAGCGTTGCCTGCGCCGGAAGAGGATGTGGATTTTTGTTTTCACTTCCTCAACCACATCAGCAAACACCTCGGGCACGTGCAGTACTTCAGCCTCAACCGTGCGCTGAGCCATCACTGTTGGGTACGAGCCCACACCGGCCGCATCGAGCGCGCCTATGCGTGGTTTGGCGAAACACTCTGGAATCAAGGCACCGTCACTGCAGAGGAAAAACTTTTGGAGATGGAATGCCATCCCTACGGCCGCGTTGTCGAGGAACTGGACTACCAGTCGATGAGTCGGCTAAATGTAAATACGGAGAATATCGGACGCCTCGCCGCGCGCTGGAGCCTCAATCCAGCCGCCGTGAAGCCCGAAGTGTTCACCGCCACCGCCGGGATTACTGGGGAACTATTCCCCGAAACCTCGGAATCTGAATAACCCAACACGCGGCTCGCCGCACCAAACAATCTGTAATTGAATTATGTCTTTTGAATTGGCACTGAAAGAAGTTTCCCCAATCTTCACCACCGATGACGGAGTGAATCTCCAAATCCGCCCCATCGAATCCACCGACTCCAAAACTCTACTCGGCTTTTTCAAAAGTTTACCCGCGCCGGAGCTGATGTTTTTCAAACACCGCGTCACCGATCCTGATGTGACCCAAGGCTGGTGCGATAGTATCGATCTTAATGTAAACCTCCCATTGCTCGCACTCGACAAAGGCAAAGTCATCGCTGTCGCTACGCTGCACCAAAACAAAGGCGGCTGGAAACGTCACATCGGCCGCATAAGTTATAGTGTGTTACCCAAGTACCGCCAAAAAGGGATTGCTGGCAAACTCGTGCAGGAACTTGTCGACGTCGGTCGTATGGCCGGCCTGCAAAAAGTTGAGGCCGAGTTCATCGACAAACAAGAGGGTGCCCAGAAAATGTTTGCCCTCCTCGGCTTCACCCACCTCGTAAAACTCGAGGAATACGTGCAGGACATGCAAGCCATCAACCACGACTATGTGCTAATGGGCATGGATCTCAAGACCGACGAAGAATACGCCGGCATGGGCTAATGCCCGCCACGCATTCTCAAACACCCGACTACTGCGAAAACTGCGGTGCCGGCATCCCACCGCGCGCCGCCGCCTGCCCCGAATGTGGCGCGGACGAAACCACCGGCTGGGCCGATGCCGAATGCGAAGATCCTGATAAAGAGTTCGATTACGACGAATTCATCGCACGCGAATTTGAAGAGAATAAATCCGAAGTCATCCCCCAAGGCCTCCATTGGTTTTGGTGGCTCGTAGGCTTAGGGCTGATCGCCGCGATGGTTTTGATGTGGACTTAAACCCAGCCGAACTCGAAACTCCCCCCATGAGATACGCCCTCCTCCTTTCATTCCTGTTCACGGGAATTCTGTGCGCCGAAGATTGGCCGCAATTTCTTGGCCCACGGCGCGATGGCACTTACCAAGGCAAAGCACTCCCTAAATGGACCGCCGATGGCCCGAAATTGATTTGGAAAAATGACATCGGCACGGGCTTCGCTGGGCCCGCTGTGGTGAACGGAAAGCTCTACCTATTCCATCGTCAAAAAGAAAAAGAAATTCTCGAGTGCGTAGATGCCGGCAACGGAACGGTGATTTGGAAAAGCATTACCGATGCCGCTTATGTGGATCAATTCGGTTTCGACAACGGCCCGCGCGCCGTACCCACCGTGCTCAACGGCAACGTGTATACCCTCGGCGCAAATGGCATCGCCAAAAGCATCGACGCACGCACAGGCAACCTTAACTGGACGATCGATTGCCGCAAGAAATTTAGCGCTGATAAAGGCTTCTTCGGCTTCGCTTGCGCGCCGCTCGTCAGTGGCAAAAACATTCTCATCAACATCGGCGGCCCCCAAGCCGGCATCATCGCACTCGACGCAGCTAGCGGAAAGCTCCGATGGAAATCCACTCAAACCGAGGCTAGTTACGCCTCACCTATCCTCGCCATAATCAACCAAAAACCTCAGGCGCTTTTCTTTACACGTGCCGGCTTGGCCTCCATCAATCCTGCTGATGGCGCGGTGAATTTCACCCATCCGTGGCAACCCGCCATCCGCGCCAGCGTCAACGCCTGCACACCCATCGTGGCGGGAAACCTCATTTTCATTTCCACCAGCTACGGCAAAGGCGCAACCGTGCTTGCCGTCGATATTGCAGGTAACAAAAAAATCAAGCCACTTTGGAGCAGCGACGCCAGTCTTTCGTGCCATTACTCCAGTGTCGTCCATCACGAAGGATTTCTGTACGGCTTCCACGGACGCCAAGAGCGCGGCTGCGAACTACGGTGCGTGGAAATGAAAACCGGCAAAGTCCAGTGGAGCTTCCCCGGTTTGCGTGCCGGATCGGTTATGCTTGCTGGAACGGAACTCCTAATTTTAACCGAGCGCGGCGAACTCCTGCGCAGCGCAGCCACACCGAAATTTTTCCACGTCACCGACCGCATCCAGCTGATGGGAGCCACCGTCCGTGCCTACCCCGCCCTCGCCAACGGCAGACTCTATGTCCGTAACGGTCGGCAGCTCGCATGTTTCCAGGTGGGCGAATAGAAAAGAGCTCGCAAGCGTCCATCATCTCGGTACCGTTACTCCATTCATGAAACACATTTTCAAAACTGCCCTATGCAGTGTCCTCTCCGTTGCCCTGTTCGCTTTTACCGCCTGCAACTCGCCGAAGAAAACCCCCGACACCCCCCCCCAATCCGGTACGGTTTTGCCCGAAACCCTCCATCCGAGCATCGGTACAATCAAACGGTTGGACCCTGCGCTAGATCGGCTCATCGCGCTCGATGCAAAAATCGAGCAACTCGCCGATGGCTTTGACTGGTCCGAAGGGCCCGTGTGGGTGCGTTCTAAGCAAGGGCACGAGTTTTTGTTATTCTCGGACATCCCGCCCAATAAAATTTACAAGTGGAGTGAGCAAGGTGGCCTTGAGAATTTCTTACACCCCAGCGGCTACACCGGCCTCGTGCCGCGCATCGGCGAGCCCGGTTCCAATGGACTGCTTCTCGACGAGTTGGGCAGGTTAGTACTGTGCCAACACGGCGACCGCCGCATTGCGCGCCTTGGCAATTCGCTAGACAATCCACAGCCCGAATACGAAACACTGGCCGACAGATTCGAAGGCAAGCGCTTCAACAGCCCGAACGACGGCTGCTTCAACAAAGCCGGAGATTTGTATTTCACCGACCCGCCATATGGCCTTCCGAAAAACCTAAAAGACCCCGCCAAGGAACTGGCTTTTCAAGGTGTCTTCCGGCTCAGCAAATCCGGCAAAGTGACCCTGCTCACGGATAAAATCAAATTCCCCAACGGCATCGCTTTCTCGCCCGATGAATCCATTTTATACGTCGCTGAAAGCGGCCCCCAAACCCGCATCCATGCTTTCGACGTTCAAGGTGATGGCACCGTGGCTAATCGCCGGATTTTTTTTGATCCCGCCGGACTGCGCGCCGCTGGAGCGCGCGGAGGTTGCGATGGCCTCAAGCTCGACCAACGCGGCAACCTCTTCGCCACAGGGCCTGGGGGCGTTTTGATTATTTCCCAAACTGGCAGGCACCTCGGCACCCTCGCCACCGGCACGCGCATTGCCAATGTCGCCTGGGGCAACGACGGCCGCACACTCTATCTCACCGCCGACAGTTATCTCTGTCGTATTCGTACCAAAACCAAAGGCGTCGGGTTTTGAAGAATTCTTTTGTAATCCTGTTGCTGCTGTGTACCCCCGCGGTGGCAGATGATTGGCCACGGTTCCTCGGCCCCGCCGGTAATAATGTTTCCAAAGAAAAAGGGATCCTCGATGTGTTCCCAAAAGCCGGCCCAACACAAATTTTTTCCCGCCGCATTGGCACCGGCTATTCTGCCCCGTCCATTCGCGATGGCAAACTGGTAGTGTTTCACCGTGCTAGTAAATTATATAAAGTGGAGGAAACCGACACTCCCGCATCGGTCATCAAACACATCAACGGCGAGCTCGCCGCGTTAAAAGCAAAAGAGCGCCTCACCGACGCCAGCCTCAAAGCGGCAATCCAAACCACACGTCGACGCGGATTCATCGAATGGCCAAAGTCTATCGCCAAGCATCTCGACATAGAGGCCATCGATTGTCTCGATGCGAAAACCGGTAAACTTATTTGGCGGCATGCTTACCCTACCACATATGAGGACCCCTACGGTTACAACAACGGCCCGCGCTGCGCACCGTTGCTCACTAAGGATCGTTGCTACACCTTCGGTGTTGAAGGCGTACTGCTGTGCCTCGACCTCAAAACGGGTAGACAAATCTGGCGGCGCGACACACACAAGGATTTCAAAGTGAACACCAATTTCTTCGGAGTCGGTAGCACTCCCGTGCTCGAGGGAAATCTCCTACTCACGATGGTCGGCGGCCAACCCGAAAGCGGGATGGTCGCTTTCAACGCCCAAACTGGAAAAACCGTCTGGCAAAGCGTGGGGAAAACCACTTGGCACAAAACTCCGAAACTTGGCTGGCCCGGCGAGCCTTTGATGAACTGGCTCGGCGCGGAAAAACTTGCCAGCTACGCTTCACCCATCATCGCCACCGTTCACGGTAAGCGCGTGGCTTTTTGCCTGATGCGACAGGGCCTCGTGGCGCTCGATCCCAAAACCGGCAAGGTTCATTTCAAACGATGGTTCCGCGCACGCTCCAACGAATCGGTGAACGCCTCCAACCCAGTCGTTATCGACGATCAGGTTTTTTGTTCCTCGGCCTATTACGGTGAAGGAGCTTTCGTACTCAAAATCAAGCCCGACCTCAGCGGCTATAGTGAGGTTTGGAGCACTCTCAAACGCCGCGCAAAAGACCGCCGCCACGAAGAAGTACTCGGCTTGCATTGGATGACGCCCATTGTTCACAAAGGTAACCTTTACGCCTTCAGCGGCCGCAACGAACCGGATGGCCGTTTTCGTTGCGTCACGTTTGCCACCGGCAAAATTCTCTGGGATCAGGATGAGGCATGGAACAAATATGGCCCGCCGACGAACAAATACGGTCGCGGCTCCTTGATCCAAGCCGACGGCAAACTCATTGTGCTCGGTGAAACCGGGAAGCTCGGCATCTTCGCCCTCAACGCAAAAAAGCCAACTGAGCTTGCCGCTTACCAAGTACCCCAACTCCGCCCTCCTTGCTGGGCCGCGCCCGCGATGGCCGACCGGCGCGTATATCTCCGCAGCGAAACGCATTTGATATGCTTCGATTTCGCGAAGGCACGTTAACGTACTGTTAAGCAGTTCAATTCAAGCTTCCAATCCACTTAAAAAAACCGTTCTATCTTCTCAGCTTATGAGCGAAGAAAACGATTCACTTACCCAGGAGAAGGAATTGCTAACGAGTGTTGAGAATGCTTCCACCTCCGAGAAAATCAAAACCTACACCAAGCTCTCCGGCCCCGGTTGGTTGCAGGGCGCCATTACGCTCGGCGGCGGTTCGCTAGCAGGCAGCCTATACCTTGGCGTCATCGGCGGCACACAGTTACTTTGGCTTCAGCCGCTCATGATGATCTTCGGAGTGCTGATGCTTTCGGTAATTGGTTATGTCAGCTTGTCCACCGGAAAAAGTCCATTCCAAGCCATCAACCAACACATCAACCCCGTGCTCGGCTGGGGCTGGCTAATCGCTGCCATGCTCGCCAATCTTGTGTGGGCGATGCCGCAATTTTCCCTCGGCACAGCTGCACTGCAGCAGAACCTTGGTATCCTTACCGATGATCCGGAGACCAAAAGTCAGTCCGGCAAATACCTCTGTGCCGCGATCCTCTTCATCATCGCAACAGTGGTTGTCTGGATGTACGACAGCAAAGGCGTCAAATATTTTGAAATCATTTTAAAAATTTTAGTGGGAATCATCGTTCTCAGTTTTTTCGGCGTGGTCATAGTAATGGCCGGGCAGCTCGAATGGGGTGCCATCGCAAAAGGTTTCATTCCAGACTTTAGCATGCTCTCACAACCCGCTGACATTTTTAAGGAGAAGATTACTAAATCAATGGGGCAACAGTATTGGACCGATACAATTCTCAGCATTCAACGCGACAAAATGGTCACCGCTGCCGCCACGGCCGTGGGCATCAACATGACTTTCCTACTCCCTTACTCAATGCTGCGCAAAGGCTGGGGAAAAGAACATCGCGGCCTCGCCAGTTTCGACCTCGGCATGGGCCTGTTCATTCCATTTTTCCTCGCCACCACCTGTGTGGTAATTGCCTCCGCAAGCCAGTTCCATGGCAAATACGATGAGGGCTTGCTGGATGCCAACAAACCTAAGCCCACTGAAAAAATTCAGAAAGCCTACGAAAAAAACCTCGCAGGCATTAAAGCTCATCTCGGCGTTTTGGAATCAGAGAATGATTGGGACCGCCAACTCGCCGCAATGCTGGTTAAAAGGGATGCCAATCAATTTGCTCTTTCACTAGGAAAACTCACCGGCGACAAAAACGCTTCACAATCAGGAAAGAAATCCGCATCACAAATCATCTTTGGGATTGGCGTACTGGGCATGGCGTTATCAACAATCATTATCCTAATGCTGATCAACGGATTTTGTCTCACCGAGGCGTTGGGCGCGAAGATGGGCGGCGTGGTGCATCTCACTGGCGCGCTGCTGCCCGGCATCACTGGCGCACTGGGATTCCTGTTTCTCTGGAGCAACGCTCAAGCTAATTTTTTACTAACGGTACCCACCAGTATTTTCGGAATGGTGCTGCTACCGATCGCATACTTTACTTTTTTCTGCATGATCAATAGCAAGGAATTGATGGGCGATGCGCTGCCCAAGGGCGGCAAGCGTGTGGCGCTGAATCTAGCCATGGGGCTGGCACTCGTGGCAGCTTCCATCGGCGCGAGTTGGTCCATCTGGAGCAAGGCGCAGTGGGTGGGTGTGGGCGTGGTGGGCGCATTCATCCTGCTGGTCTGGTTCGGTCACGGCTACCGCAAGCTGAACCAAAAGCTCGATCGGATCGAAGATAAGCTGGAGCGCTGAGCCATTACGGAAAATATGCCGCTCGAAATAGCTGAAAAACGCTAACAACCAAAGTAAAGGCGGGGAGTGAAGAAAGTGTTTACGCCCCAATCCCCGCCACCCAAAACACCAGCCCGATGATCGCGAAACAAATCGCGAAGCATGCGAGGAATCCCCAGAAGTCCATCGGCGTCGGCCGTTGGATTTCCAGTTGCGTGTTGGGGAATAGTTTCCGATCATCGAAACGACTCGGCTCCGCGTAGCTTTTTTCCATCTCTACTTTATCTTCGTCGGGATCTGGCCGCACCGGGGTTTTCATCCGCACATACAACCGATCGAGTGCCTCTTTGGAATTGGGCCGCGTGAGCAAGCTCGCAATAATCATCACCAGAAAAGGCGCGATAATTTTGAATGGAAACTCCAGCGTCTTGAGCGTGGCATTACGGACTTTCGTAAGATCATATCCCAAAAGTTTATCGTAAATCATCATATCAAAACGAAACGATCCTTCGCCACGCGATGTGCCGTCCATCTCCTTCACCCCACCGGTCCAATAAATGGATTTTCCGCCAGCGGCATTTGCCTCGACGGGTTGGTTGACCTGCGTGAAAACCGGATTGGCACGCAAATCTGGGACTACGGCGGGAATCACACGCGGCAAAATGAAAAAAGTGAGCAGGCAAAAGACAATCGTAATCCAGCCGGCCCGCGTGGTGGCACGGCGCCAATACAATCCCAACCAAAAAAGCGCGGCAAAGGTCATGGGCACAATCCATGTCAATTCCAGTTGTTTGAACATATCCAGCATCGTGACGGAGATAATCACCGCGCCCAGCACCACAATCCCCCCAGTGATACGGCCGAGACGGAGACATTCCCGGTCGCCCGCCTTTGGATTGAAATATGGCACATAAATATTACGCACCACTAGCGCAGAACAGACGAGCATATAGCAATCCACACTGCTCATCAGTGCAGCCAGCAAACAGGCAAGCATAAGGCCAACCAATCCGATACCCAGAGGGCCGAGTAATTCCTTGGTGGCCACTCCCCACGCCATGTCGGCGTCTTTGATGAGAGCAGCGTCACTGCCGTACAGCGTGAGCACAATCAGCGCGGTGATTACCCAGCCGATGGTACAAAATCGTTTGATGAAGTTGCCGGTAACGAGCCCCACGCGGGCGTCGTGCTCGCTTTTGGCCGAGCCGCCGCCGGTAACGATAAAATGCGGTGTGAGCACAATACCGATTATGTTCATAATCACTATCGTGATGATCGCATACAATGGAAACTCGCTGGCCGCACTTCCGCCGACAATTTCAAAGGTGGATGCCGGCAACTGTTCGTGCATCACGCGGAAGCCATCGGTCCACGTGTCGCCAGTGGTTCCGAATTTTTTCACCACCGCATTCAATCCGAAGGGGATGAGTAAAATCGAAAGTAGAATAATGCAGATGCCTTGGATGAGGTCGGTCCAGTAGGCGGCGGTGAGCCCGCCAAGCACGCCGTACAAAGTGACAATGAGGGCGACCAAGGGCACAAGCACGTATTCGGTTTGCACCCCGAACAGTTCCGGCCCCATCAACGGCACGGCGACTTTGCCGATGGCGGTGAAGAGCATGGCGCCGTATACCATATAATAGAAGCAGCCGAAGATTGCGTAGGCGACGCCCATGGATTTGGATTCGTAGCGCTCGGCGAACCAGTCGCCAAGGGTGAGGCAGCGCATGCGGCGGTACCACACGGCGCTAATCCAATAGATGGGCGTGACGAAGAGCCAATACATCACGCCCCACATTCCGCTCATCCCATTGGCGAAGGTGCCGCGGGCGGTGTTTACGGGGTCGGCGGAACCGGTGCCAGCACCGAAGGCGGCAAAGGTTTGCATCAGCTTGCCGAATTTTCGGCCGCCCATAAAATAATCCTCCTGCCCTTTGACCTGCCGCATGGCCCAAAAGCCGATACCAGCCATTCCAGTGAAATAAAGAAAGAGAACGAGATAATCCGCGAAATTCATCACGCAAAGGATACCGATTTGCGCGGCTTACCCAATAAAAAACCCGCCCCACCTTTCAGGTGGGGCGGGTTGGAATTGGGTTATTGGAAACGCCGGAGGTTAGTCTGATTTCTTTTCGTCGTCTGACGTGGGTTCGTCCTTTGACTCTTCGGACTTCGCATCCGGCTCCTCGGCTGTTCCCTCTGGAGCGGCTTCTTCGGGCACCTCAGTTTCTTCTTCCACATTCTCCGTTTCCTCGGATGCAACTTCTTCCGTTGATTCCTCAGTCACAGCTTCTTCAGTAACTTCCTCGATGGCAGCCTCTTCGGTGGGTTCGTCGGTGGTTGATTCCACAACCACTTCGTCGGCAACTGCTTCAGCTTTGGATTCTTTCGATTTGGGCGCTTTTTTACTTTCGCGGACTGGCGTATCGCCGTCTTTTACCCACTCAAGGATGGCCATTTCGGCAGCGTCACCGCGACGGCGACCGAGCTTGATGACGCGAGTATAGCCACCATTGCGCTCAGCAAAGCCGGGGGCGATGTCCTCAAAGAGAATGCGAACCACGTCCTCGTTTTGGCGCCATTCATCACGCCGCACTTTGCCGCTTACGCCGTTGCGCTTAGCGAAGTGGTGGCGAGGCTGCTGCTGTAAGCGGGCGGCCACGAGCCGCCGGCACTGAAGGGAGCTGTCCGTCTCCTGACCTTTTTTGCCGAGAGTGACCATTTTATCGGCCACCACGCGGGCTGCTTTGGCCTTGGCGAGGGTGGTGCGGATGCGACGGTGTTTAATTAGGCTGCACACGAGGTTGGCGAGTAACGCGGTGCGGTGCTCACTGGTGCGGCCTAGTTTGGCGGTACGTTTGCGGTGGCGCATAGTGCTTGTTAGTCGTCAAAGGTCAATCCGGCGACTTCGCTGGCTTCCACGGTTTCCTCTTCCATGGCACTGAAGTCTTCCACACCGTTTTGCACTTCGGCACTGGCATCGTACACACCTTCTTCGAAGGTAAGCCCGAGACCTAGCTTCAGCTCGATGAGCTTGTCCTTGATTTCGTTGAGTGATTTTTTTCCAAAATTGCGGTACTTGAGCATATCCGCTTCCGACTTGGTTGCGAGCTGACCAACGGTGGTGATGTTGGCGTTGTTCAGGCAGTTAGCGGCACGCACGGAGAGTTCGATCTCGTTCACGCTCATAGCCAATAGCTTGCGTAACTCTGATTTTTCCTCGTCGTGGCTCTCATTTGCCTCTTCAAACTCAATAGCCTCCTGATCGTAATCCACGAAGACATCGAGGTGATGCTTGAGAATCGCACTGGCTTGGGTGAGGGCGTCATCAGGATTTATGCGGCCATCGGTCCAAACTTCCAGCTCGAGACTGTCATAGTCCGTACGTTGACCTACACGGGCATTTTTCACATCATAACGGACCTTCACGACAGGTGAGAAGAGTGAGTCAATTGCAATGACACCAATGGCTTGGTTAGCTTTTTTGTTATCATCACCGCTGAGGAATCCGCGACCCACTTGAACCTCGAGTTCCATCATGAATTTCTTTTTCTTGTCCAGCGTGCAGATGTGCTGCTTGGGATTAATGATCTCGGTGTTCTGGTTGAGTTCAATATCAGCGGCAGTAACTGCTCCGGCTTTGTTCACGGCGAGCATCAATACCTGCGGGTCGCGCGAGTGCAGATTGAACTTAACGTTTTTGAGGTTGAGAATGATTTCCGCAACATCTTCCACCACACCTTCCACGGCGGCAAACTCGTGTTGCGCGCCATCAATTTTGATTGAGGTAATCGCCGAGCCCTCGAGGCTGCTAAGCAGCACGCGGCGCAGTGAGTTGCCGATAGTGTGACCGTAGCCGGTCTCAAAGGGTTCAGCGACAAACTTGGCATAGTTTTTTTCTTCCACCTCTTTGGTGAGGTGTTTCGGTTGTTCGAATCTTCCGAGTCGTATTGGCATGTTTCTTCTTTCTAATATGCAATTTTAATCTGACCATTGGCTTCGTTCCCGCGCGCCATTGGCCCCTATAATTGCAGGGTTGCACCGACCTCGAAAGGCCGGCAGCGGTTTAGCGGGAATAAAATTCCACTATCGCCTGTTCATTGGCGATAGGCTGAATGTCGTCACGCGTCGGGATCCGCTCCACAACGCCTTGGTAGGCATCCTTGTCGAGGCTCAACCAGTCCGGAACATTACGACTGGTAGAGTGCTCTAGATTTTTGTCGGCTAAGTGGCGGCTTTTATCGGTGTTCTTCACGCCGATTTTATCCGCTTCCTTGATGACGTAACTTGGAGTACTTACGCGACTGCCGTTCACAAGTACGTGCCCGTGGGTGACCATCTGTCGTGCCTGCGCGCGGGAATATCCAAATCCGAGGCTGTAAACGATGTTGTCCAGGCGCGTCTCCAAAATCTGGAGCATAAGTTCGCCGGTGACGCCTCGGCGGCGGTTGGCCTTTTCGTACACGCCGCGAAATTGTTTTTCCATCAACCCATAATAAAAGCGGAGCTTCTGCTTTTCTATGAGGGCGAGGGCGTAGTCGGTGGCCTTGCGGCGCCGGCTCTGCCCGTGCTGTCCGGGCGGATAATCCTTACGATCCAAATATTTGGAAGGGCCAAAGATAGGCGTCCGCAGGCGGCGGCTAATGCGAAGTCGGGGTCCAGTGTAACGTGCCATTATAGTATAAAATGATTAAGATTAAACACGACGCCGCTTCTTAGGGCGACAGCCGTTGTGCGGAATGGGGGTGACGTCTTTAATCATGGTGATTTCGAGCCCCACGGCTTGGAGCGCGCGGATGGCGGATTCACGGCCAGACCCAGGGCCTTTGACGCGGACTTCAACCTCGCGCAGTCCGTGGGCTTTGGCTTCGTTGGCGGCGCGTTGGGCCACTTGTTGCGCGGCGTAGGAGGTGCTTTTGCGAGATCCCTTAAAGCCAGCGCGACCCGCGCTGTACCAACTTATGGGGTTGCCCTGCATATCGGTGATGGTCACCAAAGTGTTATTGAACGTGGCCTTAATGTGAACGATGCCGTGGGTAACATTCTTCGATTTCTTTGACTTAATGGCTTTGACATCTTCAACGTTGTCCGCCAACAGATCCGCGGCGGTGGGGGCGGAGTGATGCCCTTCGGCCGGTTCTTCCGGGGCTTCGGCGGCCTTCTCTTCTTTGTCGGCCTTCTCTTCTTTGTCGGTCTTCTCAGCCTTTTTTTCTTTGGCGGGTTTCTCGGCTTTTGCGGGTGCCTCTTCCTTCACTTCGGGAGCGGGCTTTTCAGCAGCAGATTCAGTGGCCTTCGCCTCGGTCGCGGGATCTTGTTTTTCTTCAGCCATAATTCAGTCAGTTTTGGAAATTAGTCTTTCTTGCGCTGGGCACCGACAGTTTTCTTGGGACCTTTGCGGGTGCGGGCGTTTGTTTGGGTGCGTTGGCCGCGGGTGGGCAGTCCGCGTTGATGGCGCTGTCCGCGATAGCTCTTGATACTCTTAAGATTCTTAATGTCTTCGGACACTTTCCGGCGCAGATCACCTTCGACTAGGATAGGACACAGTTCGGTGTCCGGATTAGCGGCGGTACGCGTTTGCGATGGACGCATCTCAGTGGTCTGGACGGCCTTGGCGATTTGCGCGAGCTGTTCCTCGGTAAGGGTGTGGGCGCGGGTGGCGGCGTCGATGCCGGCGTTTTCCAGCACCTTCACCGACACAGCGGGACCGATGCCATAAATAGACTGAAGCGCAATGTCGATGCGTTTAGCGGAGGGGATGTCGATTCCTAAAATGCGGGGCATAAGATTATCCTTGGCGCTGTTTGTGGCGCTTATTTTTGCAGATGATACGCACGATGCCTTTCCGCCGAATGACTCGGCAGTGTTCGCACATTTTTTTGACTGAGGCGCGTACCTTCATGTTGTTCCTTATTTCGTTGTTGTCTCTAAACTATTTAGTTGCACGACCCTCCCTTTGGAAAGATCGAAGGTGCTGACTTCCAGCACCACTGTGTCACCCACCGCCGCTTCCGCCAGCAATCCACTGGTGGCCCGCGTGGTGTGGCCCATCATCCGGTGGTCGTTTTCCAACTCCACCCGCACCAATCGGTGCGACAGCACTTCCACTACGCAACCGCTGACGCGGATGGCTTCAGCTCTAGGCATGTTAAAATTTCCGGCTCCCCTTCGGTCACCGCAATCGTATGCTCAAAATGAGCCGACGAACGACCGTCTCGTGTCACCACGGTCCAACCATCCGACAAAAATTTCACTTTCATTCCGCCGACATTCACCATCGGCTCAATCGCCAAAGTCATCCCCGGCCGTAGCTCCGGTGTTTCTCCGGTGCTCACGAAGTTCGGGATCTGTGGCTCTTCATGAACCGTCCGCCCCACTCCGTGCCCCACAAACTCTCGGACGATAGAAAACCCGTTGGCTTCCACTCGATTTTGTACCGCACAGGAAATATCCTTCACCCGGTTTCCTGGTAGCGCGTGGGATATTCCATCATACAGGGCTTGTTGAGTCACATCAATCAATTTTTGCGTCTCATCGGAACACTTGCCAACAATGACCGTACGGGCGGTATCGCCGATAAATCCATCTACGCGCACGCCACAATCGAGACTCACGATGTCGCCCTCCTTCACTTTACGTTTACTAGCAAGACCGTGCACGACTTCGTCATTCATCGAAATGCAAATGTGGCAGGGATATTTCCGGCCGCTCACTTCATAGCCCAAAAATGCGCTCTTCACCCCATACGCCTTAATTCGGCTCGCGGCGTATTCGTCAATCTCACGGGTGGTCACACCCGGTTTAACCCAGGCGGAGGCCTCCGCCAACACCGTACCCGCCACTCGACCGGCCTCGCGCATGGCGTCCAGCTCGTCGGGTGTTTTGATCGGGATCATAGTGCTACAAATACTCACTGGATTAATTAACGGCCGCGTACTTTGCCGGTTTTCAGGAAGCCATCGTAATGGCGCTGGGCAAGATGACTTTCCACCTGGCGCATGGTATCGAGCATCACACCCACCATGATGAGCACACTGGTACCGCCAAAGAACTGGGCGACAATCATCGGAATTTTAAATTCGCTCGTCAAAATAGTGGGCAAAATCGCAATCGCCACCAGGAACATTGCGCCCGCCAAAGTAAGCCGGCTCATGGCGTGATGCAAAAAGTCACGCGTGGCATTGCCGGGACGCACGCCGGGAATGTAACCGCCGCCTTTCTTAAGATCATCTGCAATTTGCGTTTCATTAAATTGTGTAGCCACCCAGAAATAACTGAAGAAAAGAATCATCAATCCGACCATAATCAGATTCCAAACACTACCATAGGCAAGAGCATCCCCCATGCCGGTCAATTTGACACCGATGAAATTTAGAAATTGGCCACCAGATTCCTTTAGCTCAATGAGCTTGGATCCTTTTTCTGCCAAAACACCGCCCAAGGTTCCAAAAATTTGGGCTGGGAACATCATGATTGCCTGAGCAAAAATGATAGGCATCACACCTGCATAATTGACTCGCAAAGGAAAATAAGTCGCACCTCCCTGATATTGTTTACGACCCACTGTACGCTGAGCGTATTGCACAGGAATCTTACGCATTGCCTGGGTGACTGCTATCACCGCACCCACTACTGCGAACAAAAGTACCACCAATAAAACCCCCTTGAAAGGATGCGCCCCATCCTTTGCAAACATCTCGTAGAATTGAAAGGCAGCGACATCTATCTGGGAAATGATGCCCACGGTGATGACCAATGAAATGCCGTTCCCTATGCCGCGTTCGCTGATTTGCTCGCCCAGCCACATGAGCAGCACAGAGCCGGTGGTGAGCAACAACGTCGTGCGCAGGTGATACCACCAGTCCGGCGCGCCAATTACTAGTTCACCTTCAAATTTTTCAAAACCGGGAATTTTTGTGGGATGCTCCCAGCCCATGCTCATCACAAAGCCTTGCCCGAGACAAAGCAACACGGTGAGATATCGACCGTATTTGATGATTTGTGTGCGCCCACCTTCTTCACGGGAAAGTTTACTGAGTGAGGGAACGACGGCGGTCATCAACTGCAAAATAATTGTGGCACTAATATAAGGCATGATGCCCAGCGAACCCAAAGCGCACCGCTCCATCGCGCCACCGGTAAACATGCTGTACATGCCAAGCAAAGAATTGCCACCCTCGCTGGATTGTTTTTCAGCAAGGATTTTGAAGTATTCTGAGAGCGCGAATCCATCCAGCCCCGGCACAGGGACCTGAGCTATCAACCGGCACACCAAAAGCAACAGCAACGTAAATATAATCCGACTCCGTAGTTCCGGAATCTTGAAGCAATTACTGAGGGTTTGGAAATACCGGGCGAACATCAGGCGTGATTATTCCTCCGCAGCCGGTTGTTCCACCGGGGAATCCGATGTGGCCGCGATAAGCGCAGTGCAGCTGCCGCCTGCTGCCTCAATGGCGGCTTTAGCTTTGGCGCTGAATTTGTGCGCGGTGACAGAAAGTTTTTTCTTTAACTCACCCGCGCCCAGTATTTTCACCTTCACGTTGCCTTTGCCGTTGGCCAGGCCTTTGGCGATGACCGCCTCCACGTCGACCGTGGCGCCATCATCAAAATTTGTTTCCAAATCGGAAAGATTCACTGGCAGATATTCGGTACGATGAACGAAATTATTGAAACCCCGTTTGGGCAAACGGCGGATGTAAGGCATCTGGCCGCCTTCAAACGTGGCGCGGGTACTGCTGCCAGCGCGGGAATTCTGGCCCTTGTGGCCACGGGTACTTGTTTTGCCCCGGCCGCTGCCGGGGCCGCGGCCCACTCGCTTACGACGGGTCTTGGCTCCGGGTCGGGGTTTAAGGTCGTGCAATCGCATGATAAATTTCTCCTAAATTAGCCTGTTTTTTTGCCGCGCGCTTTGTACACGTCTTCGCGCAGACGTAAACTTTGCAACGCCTGCATAGTCGCCTTGGCCACATTGGCGGGGTTATTGGATCCGAGTGATTTGCTTAGAACATCACGCACTCCAGCACTTTCGAGCACAGCACGAACAGTTTTCCCAGCGATGATGCCGGTGCCGGGTGAGGCGGGGCGCAGCAAAACGCGCGCACCATCATAAACCGAATATACTTCATGCGGCAGCGTAGCTCCGTGGAGCGAAACTTTTACCATTTCACGGCGGGCATCCTCGTTGCCTTTTTGAATGGCGGTAACCACTTCGCGGGCTTTGCCGATGCCGACACCCACACCGCCCTTGCGGTTGCCAGTGACCACGAGCGCGCTAAAGCCAAAACGTCGGCCGCCTTTCACCACTTTGCTGGAGCGGTTGATGAACACCACTTTCTCGGTAAGCTCGTTGCCTTCGGAATCGGTCACCACTGCCGGGGCGCGCCGTTCGCGCGGGCCACCACGACGATTGCCACCACGACCTCCTGGGCCGCCGGGACCACGTCCGCCACCACCTCCGCCACGGGGGCCGCGGTCGTTTTGCCGTTCGGGCGCGGGCGCCGGTGTGGTCGTAGTCTCTGGGGTTGCTGCCACAGGGGCGGCTTCAGTCGCGGGTGCAACTGTTGCGGGAGTCTCGGATGGGGT
>JAOLZA010000034.1 GCA_028343615.1 Verrucomicrobiota bacterium | reverse complement strand
GCGGTGGAGGCACTTGGAAAAGAGGTGAAGTCATTCGTGGTCGCAAGGGGCGGCCAATTACCGGTTATCGGAATTGGACATTTAAAAATTCAAAAGGCAAACCGGAATTGCAAAAGGGCATCGGCCTCACGCCGTTGACGGACAAGTATATTGCCGATGGCGCGCTGGAGTTTTTGAAACGCAAGACAGAGCAGCCGTTTTTTCTGCACGTGAATTTTACGGGGCCGCACGATCCGCTGATGTATCCGCCGGGCTACGAGAAAAAATACACGCGGGCAAAAATGAAACTACCGGAGAATTTCAAAGCCGAGCATCCCTTCGACCATGGCAATCTCAAAGGCCGTGATGAAGCGTTGCTGTCGTGGCCGCGCACGAAGGCGGATGTGCTAGACGAGCTGGCGGTTTATTATGCGGTGTTGGATCACATCGACCAACAAGTCGGCCGAATGCTCGACCAACTCCGCGCGGATGGGCGGTTGGCAAATACGTTTATCATTTTCACCAGTGACCACGGACTCGCGTTGGGTAGTCACGGGTTGATGGGCAAACAAAATATGTACGACCACACCATTCGTGTACCTTTTATTATAAGTGGACCGGACATTGCCAAAGGCCAGCGCGCGCCGGCGTTTGGATTTTTGCGGGATATGTTTCCCACCGTGTGCGATCTGGCGGGATTGCCCATCCCGAAGTCCGTGGAGGCCAAGAGTCTCGCGCCTCTGTTGCGAGGGCAGCGAAAGAATGTGCATGCAGCGGGCTACGGTTATTTTCAGGATATGCAGCGGATGATTTTGGTGGAAAACTGGAAGCTGATTTTTTACCTCAATACCGGTCGGCATCAGCTTTTCAATCTCATGGACGATCCGCACGAGCTAAATGACCTTTCGAGTTCGCCAGTACACCGCGCGCGCCTGCAGCGTATGCGGCAGTCTCTATATCAATGGTTTCAAGACCAAGGAGACGAAATGTTTTTACGCGGATTTAAGGATTGAGTTTAATCTAAAAATATGGTTTTAATAAACACACACGGGCGTGGCTCATTTGCGCCCAACCATTGCTATGATTAATCGCATACTGGTTTGTCTCGATAAATCCACTTACACCGACTCCGCTATTGATTACGCGTGCTGGCTTGCCAAGCATCACGATGCCAGTCTGGAGGGGTTGGTGGTGTTGGATGTGAAAGGCATCCAGCACTCCGAGGCCATGGTACCACTCGGCCAGATTCATCGCGCCAAAACCCGCATTGCCGCTAAGGAAGAGAAGTACCACCAACTCATGGAGGGTTTGCTGACCAACTTCAGCGCGCGTTGCGAAGCGGCGGGCGTGCGGCACACGGAATTCGAAATGCAGGGCTCACCGGCAGCATCCATTTTGGAGGAGTCTAATTATTTCGACTGCGTGGTGATTGGCTTGCGCACGTTTTTCACCTACGGCAGTGGTGCGGGTGCAGATGGCGAGTACGGCACGGACGACGATGAGCCGGGCGATTCGTTGGAGACGATTATGGACCGCTCACTTGCGCCGGTGTTCGCCGTGCCTCTGGGCTGGAAACCGGACGATGAATTTGACGCGTTGATTGCCCTCAACGGAAGCATTCATTCTATGCGCGCGCTGCGTCAGTTCACGCGGCTATATGGGCGCTCCAAGGTGCGCGTCACGCTTTTGCATTGTTCGGATGGCGGAAACGGCAGCATCGAGTTGCTCACCAAATCCGCCGGCTTCCTGCGCTCGCACGGCTTCGACCACGTGGAGGTGAAAACTGAATCGGGCGACATCCGTGAATTACTCAACTCGGATTTCAGCAAGTCCTTCGACCTCATCGCCCTCGGTGCCCACGGCAGCAACGGCGTGGTGGAATTTTTCACCGGCAGCCTTTGCAAAGACCTCATCGAGCGCGGCGACAAGCCGCTGCTCATCGCCAACGGTTAATCGGCGGACTTGACCGAGCTCGCAAACGCACAGAGGCTTTGCCGATGCACTGTCATTGCTTGTTGCTCTTTTCGTTTCTATTTTCACTGATTGCTCTTGGCACGGAGGCGGGGCTGATTGCCGCGATTGAAAAACAAGTCGTTCGTCAAAACCGCGATGGTAAGGCGACCACTTGGTTTCACCCACGCGCCTGTCGTGTGCCCGGCAAAAGGCTGGAAGCATCGCACGCGTTCATGACGGTACAATCCATCAGCAGCTCGGATTATTTTGGGCCGGTGCATTGGTCCGAATCTTCTGATATGGGAAAGACCTGGGCCAAGTTCCGTTCCATCCCTTCCTTGAGCCGCGTTCCCGTAGCGAAGCATCCCGGGTTGATGGCCGGAGTGTGCGATGTGGTGCCCCAATATCATCCATCCACCAAAACTATTTTAGCGATGGGCCACGTTGTTTTTTACAAGGGCCCAAAATTCGCGCGCGGCGATCAACTGGCGCGTTATCCGGTGTATACCGTGCGCCGGTCGAATGGCACTTGGTCCAAGCGGCGCATTCTGGAATGGAACGATCCGCGCGGCGCGTTCATTTACTCCAACAACTGCGGCCAGCGCGTGGTGCTGCCAAATGGCGACATCCTATTGGCCTTTACCTTTGGCGACAAACCGACGCATCGATCGGTGGCGGGTGTATTATGCGAGTTTGATGGCGAAAAGTTGAGAATCAAAAAAGTAGGACCGCCGCTGAAGCTGGCGCACAAGCGTGGTTTGTTGGAGCCATCGATCACGCAGTTTGGTGGGAAATTTTATATCACCATTCGCGCCGAGGACGATCACGGCTACCAAAGCGTCAGCTCCGATGGCCTTAATTGGGAACCCAAGCAACCGTGGGTTTGGGGCAATGGCGAACCGGTCACGATGTCCACCACGCAACAACATTGGCTCACGCACTCAGATGGGTTGTTTTTGGTGTACACGCGCAAAGACAAATCTAACACTGGAATCATCCGCTGGCGTGCGCCGTTGTACGTGGCGCAGGTGGACGTGCTCACGCGGCGACTGATCAGATCCACTGAGCGCGTGGTGCTGCCGCTGGTGGGTGATGGTGTGAATGATCCGGATAACGTGGCGTTAATGGGGAATTTCAACGTAACCAACGCTAGTCCAAGCGAATCGTGGGTGACTGTGGGTGAATGGATGCCGCGAAAAAATGCACGCGGCGATTTGCTGCTGGCGCGCATCCGATGGAGTCAGCCTAATCGATTGGTAAAATAAAACGCCGCGCAAATGTTGATTTCTTGATGTGCGCCGTCGACACTCTCGCGAATGAAAACTGTCCTTCTCGTTCTCCTCCTTTTATTGGGTGTAGCTTGCAAATGCCCTTTCTTTAAAACAACTGACCCCTTGTACGCGGCGACGTCACTCACCGCCACCAACTCCTTTACCGCTGGTATCGAAGGGCCGGCTTGTGATTTGGAGGGCAACATTTTCGCAGTAAATTTTAAAGCTCAACACACCATCGGCCGCACCACGCCGGACGGCGCGTCAGAAGTGTTCGTCACACTTCCGGGCGCAAGTATCGGCAATGGCATCCGGTTCGACACAACCGGCAAAATATACGTGGCCGATTATATCGGCCACAACGTACTGCGCATCGATCCCGTCACGCGGAAAATTGAAGTCTTCGCGCACGAGCCAAGGATGAACCAACCCAACGACCTCGCTATCGCGCCCGATGGAACGCTCTTTGCCAGCGACCCCAACTGGAAAGAGAAAACTGGCCAATTATGGCGCATCGACACTGATGGTACCGTGACGCGTCTCGCTGAAAATATGGGCACCACCAACGGCATCGAAGTGAGCCCCAATGGTAAAAAACTTTACGTCAATGAAAGTGTGCAGCGCAACGTGTGGGTATTCGACATCCAGCCCGATGGCTCACTGGCCAACAAGACGCTGCTAAGAAAATTTCCCGACCACGGCTTCGATGGGATGCGTTGCGATGTGGACGGCAATCTTTACATCACGCGCTATGGCAAAGGCACGGTTGTGGTTCTGTCGTCCGCAGGGAAGATCATGCGTGAGATTGACGTGCTTGGTGACAGGCCCAGCAATCTTTGCTTCGGTGGCCCTGATGGACGTACCGTGTACGTCACTGAAGTAGAGCATCGGCGATTGGTCCAGTTCCGTGTGGCTCAGCCGGGACTAGCTTGGGCGCGGCTTCGTAAAAATTAAGTTACCATCACCGGTGAGGTGCATAATTCGATAGTGTGTCCATCGGGATCTTTCACATAAATCTGAAGAGCACCGTCTGGTCTTGTACGACGTTCGCGATACGGTACTTCCAGCTTTTGCAGGTGCGCTTCCCATTCGTCCATGTCGTCGATGAGTAGCGCGTAATGGTTGCCACGGTTGCCGCTGTGCACAGGATCTGTGCGGTTGCCGATGAGATGCAATTCCTGTGTGACACCCAGTCGATACCACGCGCCGGGGAATTTGAAGGTCGGTCGTGTCATGGGTTTTAATTCCAGCACGCGCTCATAAAATTCGCAGCTCGCCGCCACGTCCGCCACGTGCAGTGCCACATGGTTTAGCTCCCGATGTTCCATGCGCGCGAGCCTATGATATCTTTACCGCGCAGCCAATGCTCGTCTTTATGCACGCTAGAGCAGGGTTGATACCCGTCGGAGCGGCTGCTAGCTTAGCCCCACCAATGAATAAACAAATTTGCATCTTCCTTTCACTGTCCGCCGCGATGGTATTGTCCGCTGCGGACCCAAAATTAGAATTTTATCAACCCGTCAAAAAAGATGTCGAAGGTTGGACAATTGCCGTTGAGCCGCAACTACTGGAAAAGAAAAACAAAGCCGTTGCTGACAAAGCCTTTGTGGCGCTGGCGAATCATTTGCAGCGCGTGAAATTTATTTTGCCCGAGGCTAAGGTGAAAGAATTGCAAAGACTGCCCATCCGACTGGAACTAAACAACCCACGTCTGGGCAATATGCAATACCATCCCAGCGTCAGCTGGCTGCGCGCTAATCGCCATGATCCCGCGCTGGTGAAGCATGTGCATATTCCACGTGCCAGGGCTTTGTATGATCGTGGAATGTGGGCTAAACATCCTTATGTGATCATGCATGAACTGGCCCATGCCTATCATGATCAGGTACTTAGTTTTGGGAATAGGGAGATCATTGGAGCTTATGAGGCGGCAAAGAAAGCGGGTATTTATGAGAAAGTGATGCTTTATACCGGACGCACCGTGCGCCATTACGGATTAAATAATCATAAGGAATATTTTGGTGAGAGCACAGAGGCTTATCTGGGGGTAAATGATTTCTACCCCTTCGTACGTGCCGAGCTAAAAGAGCATGATCCAAGAATGTTCAGGATCATGGAGAAGGTTTGGGGGGAAGTACGTTAAGCCTGTTTTTTGTCTTTATATAATTAAGTGAGTCACCAATCTCATAATCCAGAAATTTGGACTGACGTAAAAAAATCACTTTGGGAATTTGTCAAATGGCTGCCTGGTGCCTTTCTGAAAATATTTTTTGCCGGGATGTTGATGAGTGTTGGGGTGGCGTTCGCTGTTGGTGCAGTATTAAACCTGATCTCCGGGTTTCGTAATGAGGGAGTGGATGCTCTGTTTTCCTTCGTGCTTGCGATCATATTAGGTTTGTTTTCCTGGTGGGTTGGATGGAAAAAGGGTTATGGTTTGCTAAGTGGAGCTACTGATTGGCAGCGCATATATGATGTGCCGATTTCGGGTTCGATCCAGCAGTTAAAAAATGTCCTGCAAACAGGAGGGATGGAGGCGGTGGCTCAATATCCTTTTCCAGAACATTGGAAGGAAACGCTTTTTTCCCATTCAGCGCTTTATCGTCGAATACCAGATGAACTGAAGGATCGGCTGCACAGGTTTACCAAATATTTTTTAACAGAAGTTGAGTTTAATGGAGGGCTAGTTGGTGATTTTGGCGAGGACGAAATGGTCTTGGTTGCCGGTGAAGCTTGTGTACTCATCTTGGGTCGTGATTATTGGGATTACAGGAAATTGAGTTTAGTGGAGTTAAGAAAATTTCCAATTCTAGATAACGAAGAGTTTACATTGCCCTGGGAGCCTAATGCACATTATGCAGGACATGCGACCATTAATACGGTCCGGCTCCATTGGGACACAGCCTTACTTGATTCAAGTGAAGGTGCTTCTGGGAATAATCTAATCCTGCATGAATTTGCGCATATCATGGATTCTGCAGATGATGGGAAATGCCAAAGTATTCTCGGCAGAACGGGATCAGAAGAAGCTCGCCAATGGGAGGCCTTGCTTGAGGAAGAGTTTCCAAAATTGGTGGAGGCCCACAAGCGTGGTGAAGACCATGTGCTTCCTCCTTATGCAATATCGGTGGACCCAGCCCATATCACAATACGAGGGATTAAAAAGCAACGCCCAGAGTTCTTTTCTTGCGCGACCGAAGTATTCTTCGAAAAATCTGAACGACTACAAAATGAATGCCCCAAAATCTACGAAGCGATGAAGGGTTTTTACAAACTTGATCCGATAAGTTGGTCAAATCTTCAGGATGCATAAAAGGTAACTTTCAATGGCCGGCAAGCCCTGCTCTCGAGCCATTTTCTTTGAACGCCAAAATTGTTGAGTCATTACAAACAAATATTGAATACCTAAAATTGTGATAATATTAAAATATCAGCCCAGAAAAGGTTGGTCCGTGCTCCTTTTATTTGTTCTTTGCTGTCTCCTAAACAGTTTTCTTTTTGCAAGTGAAAAGCCTCCTTTCACCGATTATTGCCAGCGTTTGGGACAGGAAATTCAAGGAAGAAAGCATGGTTTTCTAGCGGGAAACACAACCTATTATGTCGGCGGTTTTCATGCTAGTTGGAAATTGATCGAGGATGAAACGATTGGGCTAACCCATCCCTTTCATCATGACTTACGGAGCCGAGGTGTAGGCCTGCTTGAAAGCGAATTACCTGGCACGGAGCACACCGGAACCGGCAACGATTATCACGGGTGGGAATTTTATAAGGACACCCGGGTTCTCTATGGTAACGTCATTATTGACGGGAAAACCTATAAGAATCCAAAGCCGAAAAGTATGCGATGGCGTCCCGATAAAATGATATGCGAATACGAACTAGATGGTGTTACAATCAGGGAGGAAAAATTTATCGCGGCCAACGACGCGGCGGCTTCCATTATCACTGCGTCCAAGTCGGTGAAGCTGGAGTTTTCCGGGCATAGTTTCTACCATAGAAACAGTGTTTCATCGTCCGCTTCGATCAGGATTGATGCCCAAAAAAATGCACTGATTATCTCCGAAGGAGGTGCCGTGAAATCCCGCCCGGATCCGGATGGTAATGAGCGAATTGGTCCGTGTGTTTATACCGGTATGACCACGGCTTTGAGTGCTTCCCGGACTTTTGCCCAATCTGTAACCACTCGGCAGGATAAAAGAGGTGTCCAGCACTATACCTTTTCTGTTCCCTGCGACAGCAAAGGAACTGTTGTCTCTTGGTCAATGCACGATGACCCCAAAGTTGCCCTCGGGTCCGCACGAGAGATCATTCAGGATCACGCAAAATGCCTTTCGGCTAAGACTGCTGAAATAAATCGGCAACTTAACGAAGAAATCCCGTGGTTTCGCTGCCCTGACAAAAAATTTGTTGATATCTACTATTACCTTTGGTCGCTCTATCTGATGTACTACATTGATGTTGGGAAAGGTTGGGAAATGGAAAATCATACACAGACAGCCGTAAATAATTTTCTTGGAATTCATCGATATGACGCTGCTTTTCAAATCAAAGTCGGTGCTTGGACGACCGATAAACCCAAATATGCCTTTGGGAATGTTCTTACCTGGAAACATCTCACCAAAAACAATCAATATCGCGAGCTGCCCAACGGTTTACGGATGATTTCAGATAACAAGGGAATCTCATGGCACAGCGGTGCCTATGGTGCAGAAACTTCCGAGCACGTTCTGGGGGCTTGGCAAATCTACGAGCACACAGGGAATGTCGGTTTTCTAAAGAAATGTTACGAAGATCATTTCGAAAAACTCTATCGAAAACGCCTTTCAAGTTTCGCCATGAACGAATTCGAAGTCGTTGAAACTCTTGAGAAAATGGCCAGGCTCACTGGGAACGAATCTGATGTAAAACACTGGCAAACGGCTATTCGACGCGACCCAGAGCACATTAAGCTAATGTTCAGGCAGCGCTGGGAAGTTAATGGAGTTTCGAATTATTTTGCTGCCCCGAAAAATGGAAAGCTGCATACAAATGGATTCTGGGCCATGCGCTCTCCCTACTTCCCAAATGAATATGCAAAAGCTATGGTTAATGTGTGGGCTCTCGATCGAGAGAAGGGGTTCTATGGAGAGTTTTTCCCCCTAGCAATGGCCAAGCAGTCGATGAAAGTCTTTAAAACAGATGTCGATCATTCCTTTGGCTATACTCCCGATACTGCTTATTTCACGCTCGACGGAATGTTTCGTCAGGGATTGGTTGATGAGGCAGCCGAGCTGACTCTGAACCATCTTGCCAACTATAATTATCATAAAAATTGGAAAATACCGGTCGCACCAGAAGCCTATAAACGGAATCGCACCCTTTTTGGTGATCAATACTCCAATTTTAACGCAGGTAAAATCTTGCTCTATTTGGAAGGGCTTGGAGGGCTGAAGTATTCTCTTCCCGCCAGAGAACTCACGATTCGCTCCGGCTTGCCTAAATCGTGGGAATGGATGGAGATTCGAATTCCTATTGCTGATCAATGGGCAAAAATCCGATACACTCACGACAAGGTTGAGGTAAAAGGCAGTCCGTTTCCTTTTCAGAAATAAATCAAGTTCATCTTTTCGATTCTTGGCCGGATTCAGATCAAGTTCTCCCTCTGGAACGATCGACTAATCCTCTTCGACCTTTGGCTTGCGTTTTTAGCTTCCACAAGAAAAGCTAGCCGAGTCCACCCAAGATTTATTATGAAATACATGCTCTCTTTCATTGCTTGTCTTTTGGTTTCCCATGTTCTTTTTGCTGATACAACGTCCAAGGGCTGGGAGACCCACTCGCCGCGCGAAGAGATTAGCCCTAAGTTTGAGCATCAGAATGGTGTGTTTAAGATTGATGCCAATGGTCGCAAGGGCGCAGTGGGCCAGTGGCAGACACACTTTCCGGTGAAAGGCGGGAAGTATTACTGTTTTTCTGCGATACGAAAAACATGGGATATCGATATTCAAAATGTGCATCGGCACATTGTCGAACGGTTGATCTGGCTGGATGCCGCCGGCAATAAAGTACAACGTGATGAGCCGACTTATTCCTCTTACCGCCCCGGCACTGCGCCTCGGGCAGAGCCTGAGTTTCCCCGCACCACTGGTGCCATGACGCGTGGTGGTTGGGTTGAAGTGCTCGATATCTTTCGTGCGCCAAAAGCAGCTACACAGGTAAAGGTGGAACTTTTCCTGCGCTGGCTGGATGACGGACGGGTAAGTTGGCGACACGTCTCTATCAAACCAGTCGCTGAGCCCAAACCGCGCAAGGTACGGTTGGCAACCACTCATTTCAAGCCGCGCGCGGGTAAGACCAACGCCGAGAAATGCCGCCTCTTTGAGCCGCTCATCGCCGAGGCAGCAAAAAAGAAGGCTGACTTTGTCGTGCTGCCCGAGACCCTCACTTACTTTGGCAGCGGCCGCACTTATGCCGAGTGCGCCGAGCCTATCCCCGGACCATCCACGAAGTACTTCGGCGCGCTGGCCAAAAAGCATGATCTGTATATCGTGGCCGGCCTCTTAGAGCGCGACAAAAACCTCGTCTACAACGTCGCCGTACTCATCGGGCCAGGCGGCAATGTCGTCGGCAACTACCGCAAGGTGTGCCTGCCGCGCGGCGAGATCGAGGGTGGATTGTCACCGGGCACAGAGTATCCCGTCTTCCAAACCCGCTTCGGTAAGGTCGGTATGATGGTGTGCTACGACGGTTTTTTCCCGGAAGTCGCGCGCAACCTCAGTAACAACGGTGCGGAGATTATCGCGTGGCCCGTGTGGGGCTGCAACCCAATCCTTGGCGCGGCACGCGCCTGCGAGAATCACGTTTATATCATTAGCAGCACATACACCGATGTCTCCAGTAACTGGATGATTTCGGCAATTTACGGGCATGATGGCAAACCTCTCGCGCAGGCCAAGGACTGGGGCACCATCGCCATCACCGAGGTTGATTTGAACAAGCGCCTCTATTGGCACAGCCTCGGCGATTTCAAAGCGCAAATTCCCTCACATCGTCCGCTGGATAAATAAAAAATCATTTTATGAAAACACACTCAATCCAATTCCTGAAAACGGCGGTGGTGCTTTTTGCGCTATCGGCCACGACTTTATTTGCCGAAAAGAAAGCGGCTATCACGCATTCGTTCCTGGGCGTGGGAAAGGCCAATCGCGTGGTGATTGTGGGCGAGGATGGCAAGGTGCAATGGCGTTTTGATATGCCAGCCAGCGATGGTTGGGTGTTGCCAAACGGCAATGTTCTGCTCGCGTTGTACGGCACGAAAGAGTTTCCCAACGGCGGTGTGGCAGAGGTGGATCGCAAGACGAAGGAAATTGTGTGGTCCTATAAAGGGCAACAAAAGGAAATCAGCACGGTTCAACCTTTGGGTAATGGAAAATATCTGGTGGCCGAACTGGGGCCGGAGCCGCGGGCGATTGTCATCAATCGCGCAGGGGAAATTTTGAAATCTATGGTCTTGGCTTGTCAGAAACAGAATGCGCACATGCAAACTCGGATGCTTAGAATGCTGCCAAATGGGAATTATATTGCACCACATTTGCTGGATTTTGCAGTGAAGGAATACGAACCAGCCACGGGCAAAGTGCTTCGCAGTTTCCCGACTGACGACCGTGGACGCGCCAAGCGAGACTGGCCGTTCACGGCCATTCGGCTGACGAATGGCAACACGCTCATTGGCTGCACGAACGGAAATCGCATCATCGAGTTAGACGCGAAGGGGAAGATTGTGTGGAGCGTCACCAATGAGGATATTGGCGAGAAACTCTTGGACGACGCCTGCGGTGTGCAGCGCCTGCCTAACGGCAACACGGTTGTCACCAGCTATCACGCCAAGGGTAATGCGGTAAAGCTCTTCGAAGTGACACGCGATAAGAAAGTGGTGTGGCGCTACAACGGTCTTGCCGCGGGTTTCCATCATTTTCAAATCCTCACCACCAACGGCCGGTCATTGAAAAATAACACGTGGAAATAACGCGCCGCCAATTCCTCGCAAGCACAGTCATTGCGGCGGCTGCGGTGGGAGCTGAGGCGACCGCCAACCCCTTTGCCATCGTGCTCGGCACCGCGCAGGATGGCGGTTTCCCGCAGGCGGGTTGCAAAAAGGATTGCTGTAAAAATGCGTGGGGCGATGTGGCAATGCGGCGCGACCCCGCCAGCCTTGGAATCATTGATCCGGTTTCCGGCCAGCGTTGGCTCATCGAATGCACGCCGAGTTTCCCGCGGCAAGCACGGCGGTTTGACACGGCACATCCCAAACTCGCCGGTCGCATTGATGGCATTTTGCTCACGCACGCACACATAGGGCATTACGCGGGGCTACTCCATCTCGGTCGCGAGGTGATGGGCGCGGACGGCGTGCCGGTGCATGTGATGCCGCGCATGGAAAAATTCCTGCGCACCCAAGGGCCGTGGAGTCAGTTGGTGGGCTTAAAAAATATCGCATTGCGACCGATGCGCGATGGGCGCGCGTTTGCGTTGAGTGAGCGGCTGCGGGTTACTCCCTTTCTCGTGCCGCATCGTGATGAGTTTTCGGAAACGGTCGGCTTTCGCATCGAGGGGCAGCGCCAAAAGATCCTGTGGCTGCCGGACATCGACAAATGGGAGCGCTGGAAAACGCCGCTCGAAAAAGCGCTCGCCGGCGTGGACGTCGCCTATCTCGATGCTACGTTTTATGCCGATGGGGAACTGGGTGGGCGCGATATGTCGAAGATTCCACATCCCTTTATTGCCGAGACGATGCGCCGCTTGAAAAACCAACCCGCCGCCGTGCGTGCCAAGGTCCGCTTCATTCACCTTAACCACACGAATCCTGCCCACGACCTGCACAGTGCCGCCACCCAAACTATTCGTGCCGCCGGCTTTCGCGTCGCCGAGCAAGGCGAGCACGTGAAGTTGTAACCGTCCGCCGGTCGGCTCATACTGCGCGCATGCGGTTTTTCACTTTCCTTTTTTGTTTTAGCTGTGCTGTGCGCGCCGCCGAGCCGGGGCCACTGGTCATCGTCGGCGGCGGCGGCACGCCGTTGGCCGTGCGCCAGTATTTTGTAAAACTCGCGGGCGGCAAGGCCGCGCGTATCGCCGTGCTTCCGCAGGCATCCAGCCGTGAAGATCGAGGCGAGTCGTCGGTGAAAATGTTCAGTGAACTTGGCGCGAAAGTTTTCATCGTTGAGATAGGGAACCCGAAAGCCGCCAGAACGCGCTTGGATGAGGCGACGGCGATTTGGTTTCCCGGCGGCAGCCAAACGGCACTGTACGATGATTTGAAAAAAGCCGGTCTCGTGAAATATATCCGCGACCGCCACGCGCAAGGATTGCCCATAGCCGGCACCAGCGCAGGCGCGGCAGTGATGTCGGCGGTGATGATTCCTATCAGGCCTAAAAAACCCGGTCTGCGTGCGGGCAACACACCCACCACGCCCGGACTCGGCCTCACGCGCGCGCTTATCATCGACCAGCACTTTGTCGTACGCAACCGGATGAATCGGCTGATGAGTGCTGTCCTGGATCACCCGGAGCAGATTGGTGTCGGCATTGGTGAGGCGACAGGGATTGTCGTTCATGGCGACAAGTTCACCGTCAGAGGAAATGGTAGCGTGATAGTGATTGATGCGCGCCAGGCTAAAATTTCTAATAGTAAACCCGGTGGCCTCCAAAGTGGGTCGCGATTAAGTCTACATATTCTCAAGGCCGGCGAAGCATTTCAGTTCAAGTAACTAAATGAGATTGATTTGCCTCATTCTACTTTTGATCTTTCGGTCGGCAAGCGCGGCGGACCTTACGTTGTCTTTGGGCAAACCTTCAGATGTCGGCATGGATGCGACTGTTCTGGAAGCTGGAGTGAATATGTACCGTAAAGCGATTGAACATGATGAAGTTCGTAGTGCAGTGATTCTGATTGCCCGAAAGGGCCGGGTGGTTGTGCACGAAACCCTAGGGTGGAAGGATAAGGAGAGCCGAAATCCTCTCAAGAAAAACGCCATGTTTCGCATGGCTTCCAATACCAAGCCTATTGTGGCGACTGCCCTTGCGATTTTATCAGAAAAAAGCAGGCTGAAGTTTGATGACCCAGTCTATCGTCATTTCAGTTCATTTAACAATGACAGAGCAAAAGGGATCACACTGCACCACCTCCTGACTCATACCAGCGGTTTTCGGATTAAACCGATTTTCTTTAAGCCGCTTTTAGAAAAGTCGGCCAAACATCCGGATGCTCCCAGTTTAAAGTTGGAGGTGGATCGTTTTGGTGAGATAGGTGCAGCGAAGCCAATTGGAGAAAGTTATAGTTACAGCAATGCGGGCTTCAATACTCTGGGGGCAGTGGTTGAGACAGTCACAGGTAAGCCGCTGGAAATGTGTTTGGATCAACTAATCTATAAGCCACTTGGAATGAATGACAGTTATCATCATGAGGTGGCCGATAAACTGGATGGCAAATTGGATCGCATGTCGGTGGTTTATTATCGTCGGGAGGGGAAATGGGTTAAGGGATGGAAGCCTGGTCAACCACCCAAGTATCCTTTTGTTCGAGCTTCAGGGGGGATGATTTCCACAGCCATGGATTATGCGATATTTTGTCAAATGTATCTCAATGGCGGGGTTTATGGCGGTAAACGAATCCTGAAGACAGAGACGGTTAAATTGATGACCACCCCATACACCGAGTCGCTCTATACGCCCGTTCAAAAATCCAAACAGGAGCATTATTATGGTTATGGCTGGCGCGTTCACAAGGATGGTGTGTATGGGCACACGGGTTCAGATGGGACTGCTGCATGGGTAGATTCCCAGAGACAATTGATTGTACTTGTCTTCACCCAGAGCCCGACGGGGAATAAGTTGCGCGATCGTTTTTTTAAGCTAGTCCAGTTGGCGGTTGAAAAGCCCTAGCCAACCTACGCTTGTAATGAGCGCATATTCTGTTCTTCTTCCTTCGACCCTCATTCGTGATCAGGTAGAAAAATATGAAACTAGAAAAAATTGCTTCGCTGCTTTCAGGCACCTTGAAAGGGGATGGTTCGATTGAAATTAATGGGGTGCGTGGGATAAAGGATGCCAAGGAAGGGGATATTACCTTTTTGGGGAGCAGAAAACATCTCAAGTTTTTGGAGAATTCCGGTGCTTCTGCGGTTTTGGTCGCAGAACTAGTCGAAACAGCTCTTTCTCAAATCATTGTTGCAAAACCGGAATTGGCCTTTGCCCGTTTAATCAAGGAGTTCCATCCCGAACCGGTTGCAAAGCCGGGAGTTCACTCCAGTGTTGTCGTTGGGGACAATGTGAAGCTGGGCGATAATATTTCTCTGGCCTCAGGGGTTTGCATTGGGAACAACGTAGTGGTTGGAGATGGGGTGGTGTTACATGCGAATGTAGTTATTGGCGATGATTGTCTTATTGGAGATCATAGCATTTTACACCCTAATGTTACTTTATATCGGAATTCTGAGCTGGGCAAGCACGTTATCCTTCATTCCGGAGTGGTGATTGGAGCTGACGGATTTGGCTACACGTTGGATGAAGCGGGGCGACATTTCAAAATCAATCAGGTTGGGCGCGTGGTGATTGAGGATCACGTTGAAATTGGGGCCAATAGTTGCGTGGACCGGGCCGCTTTAGATACGACTCTGATAAAGGAAGGAACCAAAATAGATAATCTGGTGCAGGTAGCTCATAATTGTACGGTGGGGGAACATTCCATTTTAGTATCTCAAGTCGGGTTGGCCGGCAGTGTGACTTTAGGTCATCATGTTGTGTTGGCGGGGCAGGTGGGAGTGGGAGACCATGTTACACTTGGGGATCAGGTAACACTAACTGCAAGGTCTGGTACCTTCCGGGATGTTGAAAGCAATTCAGTGGTCAGCGGATTTCCGGTTGTCTCCAATACCCAATGGAAGAGATATATTGTAGCACTTCCTAAACTTCCTGATTTGACAAAAAAGATGAGAAAACTGGAAGCGCGAGTAGATGCAATTGAGCGGTAGCTCGAGTCTTTAGAGTACCCAAATTGAGCTACCCCGAAAAAGGCAAACTTCAGTCCGCCACCGGGCTGCGGTTGCACGTGCTGAAGGCGGGGCAGGAGTTTTGTTTGGCGGCAAGTAGCCCTTTTGGACTCACTGGCTCGTCCTTACTTAGTGTGCCGAACCATTCCGCCTTGTCTTTGCGGGGTTCGGGCGCATAATCGCCGTGATGATTGAGTTGCGCGGCAATGGGTCGATGGGCTTTTGTGATGGCATGAATCGGCGGCCTGGCGCCGCTGGGGCTTTCACTGTCATCGTTGCTGGGCGCTTCGGGCAAATCTCATACTTACCTACGTGGCCCCATTGAACAAATTGTAGGGGACAGTCGATTTGCAACCCAAGCACGAGAATCGGTAGAACGGTTAAAAAATAGAAACAAATAAAGAGAAGAAAATATCATGGCGAACAAAGACAAACGAAAAGAAACCAAAAAAACACCCAAACTCACCAAAGCGGAGAAGAAGAAAAAGAAACAGGAAAAGAAGGGGAAATAGTTAGAATGCTCCAGTGTTTGAAAAAGTCTGCTGCGTGCATTGCGTTTCTGTCAGTTATTGCAGTCTCCGCATCGCAAAAGCCAAACATCCTATTCATTATGGCCGATGACCTTGGCTGGATGGACTTGGCCTGCCAAGGCAACAAGCTGGTGGAAACGCCGCACCTCGACCGACTGGCCAAGCAGGGCATGCGGTTTACCAGCGCGTATGCTGCTGCGCCGGTTTGCTCGCCAACGAGGTGCGCGGTGCTGACAGGACAAGCCCCGGCACGCATTGGGCTAACGACGCATTTGCCGGGGATGTATTCCCCAAAAGACAACCGCCCGCAACCGGCGATCCTCACTAAGCAACTTGGTACGGAATACGTGACCATCGCCGAGCGACTGCGCGAAGCGGGCTACGCGAACGCTTTTCTTGGCAAATGGCATATTGCTTCGAGTGTAGGGAAGGGAGGAAGGGTGGCTCCAGAGCTTTCACCTACCGGACAGGGGTTTGATATTAATATTGGTGGCACTTCGTACGGTGGGCCGCCCAGTTTCTTTTCACCGTATCGTAATGCGGAAATCGAGGATGGTCCGGAGGGCGAGTATCTGCCGGATCGGTTGGTGGATGACACGGTTAAATTCATCCGCGCCAACAAGTCCAAACCTTGGATGACGCACCTGTGGTTTTACACCGTGCACTGGCCGATGCAGGCGCCGGAACCGTTGCTCAAGAAATACGCCAATCGTAAGGGGCCCGGCCTGAACGACACGCGTTATGGCGCGATGATTGAGGCAATGGATCTGGCGATCGGTCGGTTGCTAAAAGCGCTGGATGACATGGGCCAGTCCGATAACACGCTGGTCATTTTTACGAGCGACAATGGCGGTTTTGCGGGTGTGTCTGACTGCCGCCCATTGCGAGAATCAAAAGGGCACCTGTATGAGGGCGGCATTCGTGTCCCGATGATCGTCCGCTGGCCGGGTGAAGTTAAGCCGGGCACGCTTTGCGATACACCAGTCATCAGTATGGATTTTTACCCGACCTTTCTCGAATTGGCAGGCCTTAAGTCCGGCAAGCAACCCATCGACGGCGAAAGTCTCGTGCAGCTTTTTAAGCAGGGCGGAGAACTGAAGCGTAAGGCGATTTACTTTCATTACCCTAACTACGCCTGGCACATGGGTAATCGGCTCGGCAGTGTCATCCGCGAAGGGGACTGGAAGCTCATTCGAAACTACGATGACAATTCTTTGGAGCTGTACAATCTCTCAAAAGACCTCAGTGAAAAACGAAACGTTGCCCAGCAGCAACCCAAGCTTGCCGCGCGTCTCAACCTCCAGCTTGGCAAGTGGTTGAAGGAAACCAACGCGCCCATGCCTCGACCGCCGTCGATCAAGTAGTCGAACACTGGAAGAAGGTTACGAGAAAGCCATTACCGAGACTGGTCAGCTCTTGGAAAAATTAATTAAGCAAGTCGACATCAAACCTGAGCAAATGTCCGGGGCAAAAAAGAAATGAAACACCTTCTAATCACAACAATCGCAGTTGTGCTGTTGGTGGGGTGTGGGAAGTCGCAGCAGTCGGCTCCTTCACCAGAAACACCACCTGTTGAACCCGTTGCCGAATCAGTAAAACCAAAATCGCCAACAGCCAAAGCAATAGACATCTCAATTTATAAGGCTGCCGCTAAAGGAAACATCGAAGTCGTCAAAGAACATTTGGATGCTGGTGCGGATGTGAATGCAAAACTTAAGGGAAGAACCCTTTTGCATGCGGCGGCTGGTAAAGGTCGCAAGGAAATCGTGGAACTACTCATCGACAACGATGCAAATGTGAACGTGAAAGATGCAGTTTCAGAGACTCCTTTACATGAGGCGGCTCTTAGAGGTGACAAGGAAGTCGTCGAACTACTAATCACCAAAGGTGCGGACGTGAATGCGAAGGACTTGTACGGATGGACTTCTTTGTATAAGGCGACTCATAAAGGCCATAAAGAAGTCGTCGAACTGTTGATTTCCAAAGGTTCGGATGTGAATGCAAAGAATAAGGATGGGGACACCCCGCTGGATGCGACCCAAAAGGCATTATTTCAGTTTGATACATCCAAAGTTAAAGCTGCTAAAAAAGAAATCGCCGATCTGCTTCGTAAACACGGAGCCAAAACAGCTAAAGAATTGAAAGTAGAAAAAAAGAAGAAATGAAAAAGATACGGCTCACCATATTGGCTTTTTGCCTCTCTCTTTCTGCCTTTGCGGCGGATAAGAAGTCCTCTTACAACCTGCTGGTGATCCAGACTGATGAGCATCATTTCAAAACGCTCGGTTGTTACGGTGGTAAAATCGTCAAGACACCCAATATCGATTGGATTGCCAAAAATGGCGCCATTGCCACCAGTTTCTACGCCACCACACCTGTCTGCTCGCCTTCACGCGGCGCGCTCATGAGTGGCAAGTACCCGCAACATACCCCAGTAACCAATAACAACATTCCACTGGGTGATGACATCGTTACCTTTGCCGAGGTGCTGCGCCGCAAGGGGTACGCCACCGGTTATGCCGGTAAATGGCATCTGGATGGCGATGGCAAGCCCCAGTGGGGCCCCAAGCGTAAATTCGGTTGGGAAGATAACCGGTTCATGTTCAACCGTGGCCACTGGAAGATGTTCGCTGATGGACCCAATGGGCCGCGTGTGGGATCCACGAAAAATGGCCGGCCTGACTACGGCTTGAAAGGCGCAGATGAAAAGAGTTTCGCCACCGATTGGCTCACCGACAAGGTTATCAACTTTGTGAACGAGAAAAAGGACAAGTCCTTCTGTTACATGGTGAGCTATCCCGATCCGCACGGCCCTAACACCGTGCGCGCACCGTACGACAAAATGTATCAGGGCGTGAAGGTGCCCATTCCGAGGTCGGTCAACAAAACTCGCGAACAAACGCCTGTGTGGGCAGCGAAGGCACCAAGGCTCACGGCGGATACCATCCGTCTTCTGATGCCCAAGTATTACGGAATGGTTAAGTGTCTCGATGACAACATCGGCCGTATTCTCGATACTTTGCGTAAGAACGGCCAGATCGATCATACGATCATTGTGTTTACCAGCGACCATGGTGATCTCTGCGGCGAACATGGTCGCCTGAACAAGGGCGTGCCTTTCGAGGGCTCCGCGCGCATTCCTTTCCTCATCTATACACCTGGTAAGATCAAAGGCGGAACCGTGGTTGATGAAGCCTTAAGCTGTGTGGATTTTCTGCCCACGGTGATGAGCCTGATGGATGTGGATCACGGCCTTCAAGTGGGCGGCCGCAATGCGGCGAATCTATTCCGCGCCCAGGGCGGTCGCTGGCGGGATCTCGCTATTCTACGCTCCACCAGCAATCCTCAGGCACAGTGGCTGTGCGCGGTGAGCGATCGCTACAAACTCGTGTACGCTTCCTCCGGCAAACCGTGGCTCTTCGATTTGCAAAAGGACGCGGACGAATTGACCAATCGATTCACCGATCCCGCCTGCCAAGCCATCGTGCGTGAAATGACCGGCGCCCTCATCGAATATTGCAAAACGCAAAAAGATCCCTACGGCGAAGTGCCCCACATCAAAGCAGCATTGGCGGCGGCGATGAAGAAGTAAGCGTGATCGCGATTTCCCATTGACGCGCGGGGCGGGACGGTTGAGTCTTGGCGCATGCCAAAGCATTCCAATTCCTCTGATTCGAACCGTCGTGAATTCATCAAGAACACCGGCAAGGTAACCGCTGCCTCAGCGCTGGCGGGGGTGGCGTTGCCGCGCGTGCACTCGGCGGTGGACGACACGGTGAAGGTGGCACTCGTGGGCGCTGGCGGGCGCGGCACGGGCGCGGCAAGTAATGCGTTGTCCGTTTCCGCCGGGCACGGCCCCACGAAGCTTGTGGCGGTTGCGGATATTTTTGAGGAGAAACTTAAAAGCAGTCTCAACGGCCTTAAGCGAAAGCACGGCAAGAAGGTGGATGTGCCGGCCGATCGCCAGCACATTGGCTTCGATGGCTATAAAAAAGCGATCGATAATCTCAGCAAAGGCGATGTGGCCATCTTCACCACGCCGCCGGCGTTTCGCTGGGTATTTTATAAGTACGCGGTGGAGAAGGGGATTAATGTGTTTATGGAGAAGCCGGTTACGGCTGATGGTTATGGCACAAAGAAGATTCTTGAGATCAATAAAACGGCCAAGAAAAAAAATCTTAAAGTGGGCGTGGGCCTCATGTGCCGGCACAGCCGTGCGCGTGGAGCGATGGCGGAGAAAATTCAGGAAGGCGCAATTGGCGATATCGTGCTCATGCGAAGTTATCGTATGCATGGGCCGGTGGTAACATCGAGGTCGATTCCACAAAGCATGAGTCCAGAGTACAAAGACATGGAAGAGATTCGCTGGCAGATTCGGCGCTTCCACAGTTTCATCTGGGCCAGTGGCGGTTGTTTCAATGATTTTTACATTCATAACATTGACGAGTGCTGCTGGATGAAAGGTGCTGCGATGGGAGATCCAAACAACGCGGGCGGCGATCCCTTCGACGTCATTGGCACGCGTGACAAATGGTCGTGGCCGATTATGGCGCAAGCTACGGGCGGCAAGCATTACACGGAAAACAAACAGGGCCAGCCGTACGTGGACCAAAATCTCGACACATATTCCGTGGAATATACCTATGCTGACGGGACCAAGCTGATGCATAATGGCCGTACGATTCAAGGCTGCCACAATGAGTTTGCCAGTCACGTGCACGGCACGAAAGGCTTCGGCACGTTCTCGGCTAATGGTCATTGGCCCGCGCCGAGCGCCTTATACAGTGGGCTTACCCCGGATCCGAAAAACCAGATTTGGAAATTCCCCGCGCGCGAAACTAATCCATATCAGGATGAGTGGGACGATCTGCTCGACGCGATTCGCAATGACAAGCCATACAATGAAGCTGAGCGTGGTGCGTTGGCGAGCCAGGTATGTAACATGGGTCGGATGGCCGCGCACACCGGCCAGCGCGTGACATGGGATGATGCTCTTAACGCCAAACCGCTCGCGCCAGATTTGGACCAGCTGAAAGGCTTTGACAGCAAGGCGCCCGTGACGGCTGACAAGGACGGCTTTTATCCCGTGCCCCAGCCGGGCATTACCAAGAAGAGTGAGTACTAAGCTTGGCTGCTGTGGGTGATACGAAAGATACCGAGGCAGCTGCACCGCCGCGTGAAAGTATGATGCCCTTCGTGGTAGGCATGTTCTTCATCGCATTGGGCGTTTATGTGCTGATGTATTCCACCGACCAAAACATACGCTCTAAGGATGGCGGCTGGCAGGTCAGTTATATGACCAATCAATCAGGCACACCGATGATAGTGATAAATCTTGCCAGCTCGGGCATCACGAATCGCACGGTGATTTTCAACGGCGAAACCGTGCCGGCGGATTTCAAGACGTACACCACCAATTACGTGACCCCTAAGCATCTACCGGTGGCCGTGCCCTTCGGCCAATGGTTTCACGGCGACCTCACCTATTTGCCGGGTGTGGTGACGTTCAATGTGTTTGGCGCGGATGTCAATGCCACCGGTTTGCGTCACGAAGTAGAATTGCAAAAACGTGGTTTGGTCGTCAACCGTCAGCGGTACGATTGGAATGGGACGCCGGTGGAAGTGTCTCCCGAGGACAAGCGCGACTGGCCCGTGCCGGAGCTTAAGTAGTTTTATTTCTGGAATTTGTTGAAATCAAATCCCTTCACCGCTTCAGCGGCAAGCGAACCAATTTTTCGTCGCAGCGGGATCACGCTCGGACCTTTTTCAGTAGGGTGCACGCGGTTGCAAAGGAAAATTATGAACGTGCGCGAATGGGGATCGATCCAAATGGACGGGCCGGTGAAGCCGGTGTGACCGAAGGATCCGGGTGAGAATTGGGTTCCATCTTTTTTCGCCGCGCGGGCTGGAGTAGCCGGAGGTCATATCCCAACCGAGGCCGCGCTGGAGGGTAAGGGTGGCGGGCGTTTGTGCGGTGGTCATCAGCTTCACGGTTTCCGGTGTGAAGATGGGCGCGCCGCCGTTGAGGAGGCAGCGCGCGTATTTGGCGAGGTCGGGCGCGGTAGTGAAAAGCCCGGCATGTCCGGCGATGCCGGCGGTCTTGCGTGCGCGGGGATCGTGCACGATGCCGCGCAGGGCTTGGCCGGCGGTGACGGTGGTGGGCGCCACGCGCGAGTGTTTGACGGCGGGCGGGTTGTAGCCGGTGTCGGTCATTTTCAACGGGCCGAAAATTTCTTTTTGGCAAAACATATCAATGCGCTGGCGCGTGATACGGCGGATAATTTCATCGAGTAACTGAAAATTAATGTCGCTGTATTTGAACGCGGTACCGGGCGGGGTACGGAGTTTTTCAGAAACACATTTCGCGATGCACTCGGCGTGACCGTTCCAACCGTTTACAGAAATATCTGGGCGCAACCCACTGGTATGCGTAAGCAGATGACGCACGGTAACGACTTCGCGTCCATCGCCGGTGAATTCGGGAATGAATTTTTTGACAGGATCCTCAATGCTTAATCGCCCGCGCTGGTGCAGCAGCAAAATGGCGGGTGTGGTGGCGACCACTTTGGTGAGCGATGCAACATCGTAAATCGTGTCGTGCCGTGTGAGGGCTTGGATGGGCTGAAGCTGACTGTGCCCGTAGGCTTGGGTGAAATGTACTCCATTGCGTTCGATCCACAGGACGCCGCCGGGTAGGCGTTTTTCGGCGCGCGCTTCGGTAATGGCGGCGTCGATGGCGTAGATTTTTTGGAGATAAAATGTGTTGGAAAGCAGCTTGGAAGGCTGCGGGGCATGGGGGGGCCATTGCAGGCAGGACACGCTAAAAATCAGCGTCACGACGATTATTTGAACACGCATCAGCATCTGCCGTCAAAGTACCCATCCGCGCGGCGGGAGGCAAGGAGCTTGCTGTTACTGGCGGGTTTTGGGATGATTTTTGCGAACACACTGTGACCCCACGCGCCGTCATTTTTAGCCTGTGCATTCTGTCTATTGGGCAGGCGCAGGCACAGCAGAAATATCTCGATCCGCCCGAGGCGGCGAAGGAATTGTTTGCTTCGAGGCCAATGCCGCGCGTGTCGCTCAGTCCCGATCAACGGCATTTGCTGGTCGCGGAGGAGTTACGATTCCGGCGCATTGTGGAAATGGCGCAACGGGAAGTGGCTTTGGCGGGCGTGCGGCTTAATCCGTATAACAATGGACCAACGCATCCGGATTATTATTTCAAGCTGACGTTGAAAGAGCTTTCCACGGGCAAGACTATCCCCATTCAACTACCCAACGCTAATCGTCGTGTGAGCTTGCCGGTTTGGTCTCCGGATGGAAAAAAATTTGCCTTTCTGCAATACGGTCGCACTTCGGTGGCGCTATGGGTGGGCGAGCTAGGTCACGCTCCGCGCGCCATCCCCGGCGTGAAGCTTAACGCGACTTTGGGACGATCGTTCCAATGGATGCCCGACAGTCAAAACCTTCTTTGCCTTACCGTGCCGGTCAAACGGGGCACCGCGCCCACATCCCCACGCGCGCCCGTTGGGCCGGTGGTACAGGAAACTGGGCCGCGCGAAGCGCCAGTGCTGACGTATCCGGATTTGCTCCAAAATGAACACGACGAAAAACTTTTTGATTATTATTTAACCTCGCAACTAACGCTGGTCGATCCGCGCAAAAGTGAAAAAAACAATCTCAAGTTCTTAGGGCGGCCTTCGATTTTCGCGCGCTATGATGTGTCGCCCGATGGTCGGTACGTTTTGGTGGAGCGCGTGCACCCGCCGTATTCTTACCAAGCGCCGATTCAGTTTTTCCCGCGCAGCATCGAGGTGTGGGATCCGCGGGGTGAGGTAAAGCGGGTGGACATTCGACCCGCCACCGAGGATGTGAACACCGGCGGTGTGCCGGTGCAACCGCGCGGGCACCACTGGCGGCCTACCGGTTCGCCGGTTTCTGTCGTGTGGGTGGAGGCGCTTGATGGCGGCGATCCCAAGCGCGAGGTGAAGTTTCGCGACCGCGTGATGATGTTGGAAGCACCGTTCAATGGCCTGCCAAAAGTGGTCACGCGGCTCAATCATCGGTTTTCAAAAATTGACTGGGGCGAAACTCGCAACGTTGCGTTGGTTCGCGAATATGAAAGTAGCCGTAACTGGCATCGCACGTGGCTGGTGGATCCGGATAACCCGGACATTCCTGACCGCCTCCTGTGGAACCATGCCGCCGCCGAGCGTTACGAGCATCCGGGCCATCCGTTGATGCGGCAGTTGCTCAACGGCAAGCGTGCGATGCGCGTACATAATCGCTCGATTTATCTTAATGGCAATGGGGCCTCACCCGAGGGCGACCGACCTTTTCTCGATAAACTGAATCTCAGCACCTTCGACCGTATGCCACTCTTCAAGTGTGGAGAGGACAGCTACGAGGCGGTGGTGGCGTTGCTCAATGACGAAGGCACGGAATTTGTGACACGCTACGAAACGCCCGAGGCGCACCCGAATTATTTCAGGCGGATCGAGGGCGATTCCGAACGTGCACCGCTCACGATATTCGAGGATCCCGCCGAATCGTTGCGCGGAGTTAAAAAGCGACTGCTCACTTACACGCGTGAAGATGGCGTGAAACTTTCGTGTTTGTTGCATTTGCCGCCGAATTATGATTTGGATGATCCGGATCGGCCAGTGTTGCCAACGATTTTGTGGGCCTACCCACGCGAATTTGCAGGCGGCGCGGTAGCCGGACAAGTGGCTAACTCGCCGCATCGGTTCACCAGATTTGCCGGTGCCTCGCCTCGCTTCCTTGCGCTGGAAGGCTACGCGGTACTCGATCAAGTGGCGATGCCCGTGGTGGGTGAGACCGGTGCGGTTGGCGCGGCGAACGACACTTTTGTGGAACAAATTGTCGCCAACGCCGAGGCTGCGATCGCGGCTGTGGTGGACATGGGCGTGGGCGACGAACGCCGAGTAGGCGTGGGCGGGCATAGCTACGGCGCGTTTATGGCGGTAATGCTACTGGCCAACAGCGATTTGTTCCGCGCCGGCGTGGCTCGCAGTGGCGCGTACAATCGAACGTTGACGCCGTTCGGATTTCAAAATGAACGCCGCACTTTATGGCAAGCGCCACAGGTTTATTTGGAAATGTCGCCCCTGCTCGCTGTACCGAAAATCCGTGATCCGTTGCTTTTAATTCACGGGGAAAAAGACAACAACCCCGCCACCACGCCGGAGCAAAGTAAACGGCTGTACCACGCCATTAAGGGCAACGGCGGGAAGGCGCGTATTGTGATGCTGCCGCACGAGTCGCACACCTATCGCGCCAGAGAAAGCGTGGGCCACACGCTGGCCGAGATGGTGACGTGGTTCGATAAACACGTGAAGGGCGAAGGCGAAAGTTCCGAGGAGGGGGAGAAGTAATCAGCCAATCAACCCCGTCAATTTTTTCAACAATGGTGGGATGGCTTGGTAGGGGTTTTCGGCGGCTTCAAATTCCAGTGCGACATAGCCTTGGTATTTTGATTTTTTCAGTAGGCTAATGAATCGTGGAAGATCGGCGGGGACTTTTTTACCGGATTTTTTAATTTCCACTTTGAGTTGCACGTTCACCGCGTAAGGCGCGGCGGCGGCGAAGTCTTCGTATGGATTGGCGGTGCGGAAGTTGCCGCTGTCAAGGTTTACACCAAACCACGGATGATCCACGGCCTTCACGAAACTGATGAGGCTTTTGGCGTCGCCGATGCTGTCGTGATTTTCGATACCGAGAAAGATACCGTGTTTGGCGGCGTAATCGCAGCATTCGCGCAGGCATTCGATGGCCCATTGATCGGCTTGGGCGCGAGTGACGCCTTTGGCTTCCCGCCCAGCAAATACGCGAATATGTGGCGCGCCGAGTACTGCGGAGTGGTCAATCCATTGTTTTACGTAGGCGATTTGCGCGGCGCGCTCGTCACCTTTGGGCAGGGAGAGATTATTGCCGACGGCCGTGCCGCTTATTTCCAACCCGCGCAGAAACGCGCGTCGCCGTAGTGCCAAGAGATAATCACGAGTGACGGGTTTTTTGAAAAAATAACTGGTCAACTCCGTGCCATCACAATCGTGGTCGGCGCAGAAATCGATAAAGCGATGCATATCCATTGCGTTATTTTCCACCTCACGCGTGCCGGTTTTTTGATCGCGAAAAAATGCGCGAAACGAATACGCGGCCAGGCTTAGCCGGATATTAGTCATGCCGTGGCGTTTAAATGGTTCCGCCGCAAAGGACGCGCTGGCGAGGGCAGTAGAGGCAAGAAAGCTGCGCCGTGAAAAATCCATCGGATTATTCGCAGCCGCAATTGCCGAAGCCGTCACTGCAGAAATCGAAATCTTCGGACTGGGGTACGCGGCCGACTTCGAAGGTTTTAGCGATGACTTGATGAATGCGGTCCTGCACTTGTTGTACTTCCTCCTGAGCCTCAAGGAATTGAGAGGCCACGGGATTGGCCATAAACTCGTCTCGCAGTTTTTCGAACCCTACAATTTCTTCGTCACTGATTTCTCCACCGGCTTGTTGCTTTTGCTGCAGCAACGCGCCGCGCTCATTGAGCATACTGTACTCGTACTTGAGTTTTTCGTCGTTAATGAAGGCGTCAATTTTTTTGTATAAATTGACGAAGCCTTCCTGGCTCACAATGGCATCGCAAAGGTGATTGGTGCCCTTGGCGATGGGCTTGAGGTCGAGGCAGGTTTGCGGATCGGGGGCTTCAGTGGGTTGAGTTTCAGTTTCCATAATCAGACCTTCATAATTTCATCTTCCTTGTGGGAGAGATGGGCATCGATTCTTTTGATGAAATCATCAGTAAGTTTTTGCACTTCCTTTTCGGCGTGGGAAAGATCGTCTTCGGTGATGTCGCCTTTCTTCTGCTCGTCTTTTAGTCCTTGGAGTGTGTCGCGGCGCACATGACGAATGGCGACACGGGCGTCCTCGGTCATTTTCTTGATAGACTTTACAAATTCTAAGCGCCGCTCCTTGCTCAGGTCGGGTAATGTGATGCGAATAATTTTGCCGTCGATGGAAGGATTGAAACCAAGGTTGGCGGCTTGAATGGCTTTGTCGATGGGATGTACAGTGGAAGCGTCCCACGGTTGGATGACGATCATCCGCGTTTCCGGCGTGGTGATGGCGGCCAGCTCGCGCAGGCGCATTTGGCTTCCCTCATAGGCTTCCACGAGAATGTTTTCAACAAGTGCGGGCGAAGCTTTGCCGGTGCGCACGGCGGAGAATTCGTGTTGCACTACTTCTTCGGTCTTTTGCATTTTTTCCTCAGCAGTGAGGAGAGCGTCATCAACTGGCATACGCCTAGTCTAAGCCCGCACGCGGTGCGGGGGAAGAGTAAATTGAGGGCTTGGTTAAGCGTGAACGAGGGTGCCGATTTCTTTACCCAATACGACGTTGCGAATGTTGTGAGGCTTGAAGAGGTCGAAGACGATGATAGGCATATTGTTGTCGAGGCACAGGGAGAAGGCGGCGGAATCCATAATGCGCAGTTGTTTTTGCAGGGCTTCGAGGTAGGTGATTTCCTTGAAGCGTTTGGCTTTGGGGTTTTTTTCGGGGTCGCTATCGTAAATGCCGTCGACCTGGGTGGCTTTGAGGATGATATCGGCACCTATTTCGTTGGCGCGCAGAGCGGCGGCGGTGTCGGTGGAAAAATAGGGGTTGCCGGTGCCGCCGCCAAAGATAACGACGCGGCCTTTCTCGAGGTGGCGCACGGCGCGTCGGCTAATGAAAGGCTCGGCCACTTCGCTCATCTCGATGGCAGTTTGCACACGGGTTTCCACATTGTGATGTTCGAGAGAATTTTGTAGGGCGAGGGCGTTGATGATAGTGGCGAGCATGCCCATGTAATCGCCGGTGGCGCGGTCGATGCCGTGGTCAGCACCCTCAAGTCCGCGGAAGATGTTACCGCCACCGACGACGATGACGACTTGGACGCCCAGCTCACGCAGTTCGGCAATTTGACGGGCCATGCTGGCAACGGTCTCGGGGCAGATACCAAAGCCCTGATCTCCGCCGAGGGCTTCGCCGGAAAGTTTGAGGAGGATGCGATTGTATTTGGGCTTGGTCTTGGGTTTGGCTTTTTTTGTCACCGGAGGTGGTTTACCCGCGAACGGCTCGCGCGTCAATGGATTGCACAAAAAAACACCCACAATGAAGCGGGCGTTTGAGTGAATGATGGGCTATTCCTGCGTCTCACCGACTTGATAGCGGAGGAACGCGTCGACGGTAATAGTGTCGTCCAGAGCTTTGGCGGTGGTGGCGATGTGATCTTTCACGGCGAGGTCGCCTTGTTTCACAAACGCTTGATCCACGAGGCAGACGGTGGAGAAATGTTTTTCCAGTTTGCCTTCTACGATTTTTTCAATCGCTTGCGCCGGTTTATCCTTGAACTGCTCGGCGGCGATTTCCTTTTCTTTCGCAATCAGCTCCGGATCAATGCTGGTGCGATCGACCGCTTCGGGACTGGCAGCAGCGATTTGCAGTGTAATGTCGCGCAGTAATGATTTGAAATCTTCGTTCTCTGCTGTGGCTTCCTTGCCGGTGCTCACTTGGACGAGTACGCCTACTTTCGCGCCGTGATGAATGTATGCAGCGATTGCGCCATGGTCTGCCACATCTAGGAGACCGAAGCGCTGGATGACGATATTCTCGCCCACCTCGGCGACGGCGGTGGTACGGCGTGCTTCGAGGTCAGTGTTGGGATCTTCGAGCAACGATTGCGCAAAACCGCCGCAGAGATTTTGGAAGGACTCGTTTTTGCCAACGAAATCCGTTTCGCAATTTACCTCCAACAAAATACCGGATTTGGCGCCGGGCAAAATGTGATGGGAGATGATGCCTTCGGACGTGGCGCGAGCAGCCTTTTTTTCGGCGGTGGCGGTGCCTTTTTTGCGTAGCCAATCCACTGCAGCATCATGATCGCCGCCGCTTTCGGTAAGCGCCTTTTTGCAATCCATCATGCCGGCGCTGGTTTGTTGTCGGAGTTTACTAATTTGGGCTACGGTAACTTCAGCCATATTTTTAATTTCTTCGGTGCTAACTGTTAATAATACAAACGGGTTGCGATTGGAGTCGCTGC
>JAOLZA010000033.1 GCA_028343615.1 Verrucomicrobiota bacterium | reverse complement strand
CTTCCATCGGTAGTAATTCTAAATAACGCCAAAGTGTCGGAGGGCGACCGAACAACGCTTTCTTTGGAAACTCTTTTTTCACTAGGTCCAAGTCATATCGCACCCAAAGCGGCCGCTGACAGCGCCTGCACAGCCCGTGCACCTCACCAGCAGGGTATTCCGTGCCACAATCAGCACACTCCAAATACGTCACAAAAGGCATCCGCGAAGGAAACGCATTTAAACGTGTGGCGTCAAGCGACAGAAACGCGCGGAAACGCATCCTTCCGGCGATGCGTGCTTGCCCATTGACCATTGTGTCAGGCAAAGTCACCGCCGTTATGGCGCGAAAAATTCGCATGGGATTCATCGGTGTGGGCTCGATGGGATTCAGTCATTTGCAACTATTCCACAAGGACTGCGGCAAACAGGCAGAAGCCGTTGCGCTGTGCGCGCGCGATGCCGGACGTATCCGGCGGGCAATAAAGGTCGCGCCAAATATGACGCTGTTCAAAAAAGAAGAAGACCTCATCCAAAGCGACCTCGATGCGATAGTGATTTCCTCACCAAACTTTACGCACGTGCCGCTTGCGTTGGCGGCGCTCAAGGCGGGTAAACATATTTTCTTGGAGAAACCCGTTGGTATCACGCCTTCCGAATGCCGCAAGCTCCTTCGTGCCACCGGACGCAGCGATCGGGCACTGATGATTGGCCACGAGCTGCGCTACTCTCCCTATTTTGCAAAGATAAAAACACTGGTCGATGCCGGCGCAGTGGGCACGCCACATATGACTTGGTGCAAAGAATTTCGCGGGCCATTTCAATCCAAAAGCCGCGATTGGATTCAAGACCGGCGCAAAAGCGGCGGCTGTCTTGTAGACAAAAATTGCCATCATTTTGATTTGATGAATTGGTGGCTCGGCGCGCGCCCTAAGCTTGTCAGCGCTTTTGGCAGTAACGCCGTCAACCGAGTCATCACCGGCCCCAATCAGGCACACGACCACGCGACTGTCAGCTGGGAATACGACAACGGCGCGAAAGGCACGCTCCACCTCAGCCTCTTCGCGCACGACCCCCCCAAGGAAACGCTTGAGATGGGCATCGTGGGCGACGCCGGCGTACTCCAAACCGACCTCGATAACCTGAAAATTCTCCACTGGAAAAAGGGCCGAGACAAGCCACGCGTCATTTCCGTGAAAGCCAAACGCGGCATCGGCTGGGGCGGGCATTTGGGGTTTGCCGAAATGCATCCCGCATTCATTCGCGCCATCCAAAAAGGCGAATCACCGTTGACCTCCGTGGCCAACACCCTCGATGGCTCGTTGCTGGCCATCGCCGCCGAGGAGTCCATTCGCAAGAAACAAATCATCACCATCAAATAAATGAGCGCACATCCCATCACAGAAAAGCTTTTGAGCGGCACTCTTGTCCGCGAACCAGTCGGCAATGAACAGGGCTATTGGTCCGGCGCCCCCGGCTGGACTTGGGACGAAACCGATCAATCCGCCTATGTGTGCTACCGCATTCGACGCCCACGCGGCGTGGAGCCCGATCGCGGTGGCGAATCGCGCATTGCCAAGACTACTGACTTCAAAAAATTTGAGGATGTGTGGGCCGTGCAAAAGAGCGCTTACAATTCTGCCTCCATTGAAAAGAGCACCCTCAAGCGCGGCCTCGACGGCCAGTGGCGTTATTTCACCAGCTATGTTGCTCCTGAGGATGGTCGTTGGTGCACTGCGATCAACAGAGCTGATTCCGTAGAATCCCTCGATCCTGCAAATACCCAACGCCTTTTCACCGCCACAGACTTTGATCTGGAAGGCGTGAAGGATCCATGGTTGATCGATGTGAACGACATGTATCATTTATTCCTTAGCGTCGCCATCAACACCGCCAGCACCAACGATAGCTCGCACGAGTCACTGGATATTTTCAACACCGGCGAATGCAAAAGCGCCACCGCCCTCGCCACCTCCACTGATCTCGACAATTGGGACTGGCAAGGCATCGTCCTCAAGCCCGAAGGCGACACTGCTTGGGATAAATACTGCCGTCGCATCAATAGCGTACTGCCGCTCGCTGGGAAATATTATGCCTTCTACGATGGAAGCGAAGGTCATCACCAAAACTACGAAGAACGCACCGGCCTCGCTGTCTCAAATGATTTGCGGAATTGGGAGATCCTGACCCCTGACGCCCCATGCATCATCAGCCCACACACTACTGGCTCATTGCGCTACATTGACGCCCAACATCGCGGCGATGAAATTATCTTTATGCACGAACTCACCCGGGGCAACGGAGCTCACGAAATGCGGCTAACGAAGTTTGATTCCGATGGATTTTCGTTGGAGTAATGGGCGAACCAAACCGCACCCTATTCCGGTAATTCCTCGCCTCGAGTTTCCTTTGCAAACAACACAACTACCACTCCAAGCAAAAATAAGGGAGCCAACCATATCGCTTTGGTTTCCGCATTCGGTGGAGCGGACATTGCGGCAAACCCGAAGAAAGCGGCCGCCGTTCCCAGGCGACCTATATTGAAACAAAAGCCGGCGCCCGTGCTGCGTAGACGCGTGGGGTAAAGTTCCGGAAAATAGACAGCATAACCTGCGTGCATCCCAACGGTAAAGAAACCAAAGATGGGCAGGCACACCATTAATGCTATTTTCGAGGCATCGTTGGCAATCAGTCCCTTAAACAACACCATCATCATCACAAACGCCATAGTATGATAAAGTACAAACGCGCCCTTGCGTCCTAACCGGTTAGAGATCCCCCCAAAAAATACTAAACCAATTCCCGCGCCAATTGTATTCAAGGTCATACTGCTCATTTCAGCTCGTTTGATTTGCGCTTTGTGCTTCTCAAACGCCACCGCTTTTATTTTCTGGTCCGCATCCATGGTGATTCCTTCAGAAACCAGCACCTCTGATTGCGCTTTTCGCATAAGCGCGTTCTTACCGTAAATATGTCCGCCCCAAAATGTGACCAACCCGATCGTCGCAAGAGTTACCCCAACAATCGTGTTGCGCAAATGTGCCGAGGAAAAGAGCTCACGAAGACGACCAGTGGCTTGAGTCTCATCCTGACGAGCACGATCGCGTGCAGCAGTCCAGCTATCGGGTTCACGCAACTTCCAGCGAATCCACAAAGTTAGTAGCGCTGGTAAAACGCCAATAGCAAATCCAACACGCCAGCCGTCAATACCGCGTTCGGCGAGGCGCATATTTAATTCCTGATTACCAATCAACAGCGCAATCGCTGCTACTGCAAGAAGCGTACCAAAAACACTCGAAGCATGGAAAATAGAGCTCATAACCGGACGAGACCGCTTTGGCATAACTTCCGCGATCATAGCGCTGGCAACAGCCCATTCGCCACCTACACCCATCGCCACAAGAAATCGCAATGCAACCATATGCCAAGCTTCCTGCGAAAAAGCGCTTAGACAGGTGAACAACGAGTAAAAAAGGATGGTGACAATTAGAGTTTTGGAGCGTCCAATGCGATCACTCAATATTCCGAACAAAACGCCACCAAAAGCACCACCAAGTAAAAAAAATCCGAAAGCCCGATCGTTCCAAATACGAACACTGGCATCATCCGAAGACACTCCCAACAAATCCGGCATTGCGTCTCGCATAGAGGCCACAAAAATCTGCCCTTCAAATATATCAAAAACCCATCCCAAGGAAGCTATCGCCAACACCATCCATTGATAACGCGAGATGCCCTGGTACCACTTCAGATTAGCTGAAGACCCCACCATTACTCACCCTCCTTCTGGTGTTGAAGATTGAAGGTGCCGTGATCTCTTGAGCTGCGGTAGTTGAATTGCAATTGATTGGTGGTGCCGCTTCCGGCGTAGCGGTAAAGACCGCCGGCCAGTTTTCCGAGGTCGGCTTGGCCTTGGAATTGATATTGGCCATTATCCTCGGTGACAGTCATATCCAGTCCATACCGATAGCTGATCGGGAGAAAGCTAAGCAACTTATATTTGGCGTGGAATCGGGTGGAATAAATGCGGCCTTCTTTGCGAGTGATCAAGCAGCGCAACACGTCATTGTGTTGATTGTGGTCGCTATGCCAACGACCAACCCAGCGACCTTCGATTCCGTCAGTATTGGTGCTGGCATCCCAATCACGATCAAAGGTGGAACAGCCCAAGCCCTGCAAAACAAGGCCAACCGAAAGAATCCAAACGCGCGATTTCATTTGCTAGAGGTTAGCGAGCGGAATGCTTCGTGGCAATGCTCACGTGAGCGAGGCATCGCAATGCGGGCATGGACCGGGCCGGTCGCTCTGCAGTTTACCGCTGCATTGGCTACAGGTGAACCGCTTGGGTTTGATAAGAAGTTTCCCGATTGCCGAAAGGCCAAACCAAAAAATCAGAATTAAAACAACCCCGATCACGATTTCATTTTTAGGGTAATCTTTCAATTTCACCACGCCCCATAAGGATAAAATTGCGATAACGGCAATGAAGGCCTGATGCCAAGAATTGTCCCGTGCTTCAATACTCCCCCAACCGGCGGCGGCAATTTTTTCATGCACAGTCGGCTGAACACTTTCAAGCACAGGCGGCACAGCATCGCTCCGCGTGGGCACTGGTGGCGGCGGCTCACCGGAAGGCGCATGGCCAAGCGTCGAAGGCGTAATGGATGGCAACGGAGTGATTTGCGAAACCGGCGGCATCGCGGGTTCATGACTACTCGAAATCCATTCTTCCACTGCCGCGGCGCTAGCGGGGCGATGCGTGGAGTCCTTAGCGAGGCACGACATGATCATCGCACACACAGCATCGGGCACTTGATTTTGCAAACCCAACTCAGAGAGTCGCTCGGAGAGGGGCTTGACTTCTACGTTAAGGACTTGATAGGTGACATCGCCACTGGAGAATGGCGGGCGGCTGGTGAGCAACTCATAAAAAGTGGAGCCCAGCGCATAGAGATCGTCGCTGGAGCGGGGAATTTCCCCGCGCATTTGCTGAGGGCTCATATAGAGCGTAGTGCCACTCACGCTACCTTGCATGGAGGACCGACTGAGGCTGTCGGCCATTGAAGCGGCGATACCAAAGTCGGCAAGCTTTAGGCTGCCTCCCTCATTAACCATCATATTGGCGGGCTTGAGATCGCGATGGACAATTTTGTTTTGATGGGCGTACTCGAGCGCATCGCAAAGCTGCGTCATCAATGGCCGCAGCGTTTCCCATTTGAAACAATTGCCAGGTTGCTCAAGTCGCATCGTGGCGAGGTCTTGGCCGTCGATGAATTCCAACGTCACGAAAGCAGGTTCACCCGGCGGTTGCACGAGATCATGGATGCGAATGATATTATTGTGGCTCAAGTGACGACTCTTTTGCACCTCGCGTTTGAGATCAGAAATCGCAACGGCATCATTAGCCATCTCTGGCGGCAAACGTTTAATGGCAATTTCTTCGTTTAATTCCTTATCATGCGCCAGCCAGACCTCCCCACGCCCGCCGCGGCCAATGGGACGGATGAGACGATAGCGTCGCGCCAACACTTCCCCTTCCCTCGCCATCACGCTGGTTGGCGCTTGCAACGCCAGCCAGCGATCGCCCACTTGTATGGTTTGGCCGGGGCTCACGCTCAAGCGACCGCGAACCCCCATCCCGTCCAGAAAAATCCCGGCAGTTGTGCCAAGGTCTTCGATGATGAGTTCGCCGTCCTGCAGATGCAACCGGGCGTGCTCTCCCTCAGCTCCGCCAATAAAAATTGCCGAACCTATTGTCGAACCAATTGCATGAACTCCCTTGCCAAGAAGAAACTCTGAAAGCACCACGCCATCTGATCCGGCCACTAATACTTTGATTGCGTCCGTTGGCATCGCGGTTTTGAAGATGGCGGAGAGGGCGGGATTCGAACCCGCGTTACCCGTTATAGGTAAACCAGTTTAGCAAACTAGCGCATTCGACCACTCTGCCACCTCTCCGGCTGGTCGGCAGACAAACTACAGCCCTTTGGCGGGCGAGTCAAACTCTCCACGTCAATTGGACACCGCCCGCCGCATGTGGCATGCTTTTCCAACTATGAAACTCATTGACCTAAAATCTCTTATCATCGGCTTCCTGTTATGCGCCGTTGTATTCTTAACCCTCGGCCTCGCGCAAGCAGATGTTGTCAAAGTCCGTATCATCGGAATCGACAAAGCCTCCTTCGAAAGCTGGGACGCGATCAAGGTGAGTAACTGAGCCGAATTGAGCTTAAAAACCTTTCCGTGCTTGTCAACGCGCCTCTTCGGGTTAAAATTGCACCGGATGGATATTATTTTGCCGATTGTGTTATTTGTCGCCGGTTTTTTGGCGGGCGGGTTCCTCATTTGGCAGTTAAAACACAAAGAATCCGAGGCTGCCAAGCGTAGCGCCACTGAACTCGAAGATTTATTTGGTAATTTATCGCGCCAAGCACTTTCTGAAAACCAAAGGCAATTTCTGGAATTAGCCCGTAATGAGTTCGTAAAATTACAAGAAGGATCCAGCCAACAACTAGACCAGAAAAAAGAACTCATCGATTCCAGTCTTCAAAACATCCAACGCTCTCTAAAGGATTTAGGCGAAGGAACAGCCGGGCTTAGGGCACAAGTGAGAACCTCCGGCGAACGGCTCGACAACCTCCAGGATACAACCAACCAACTTCGCCTTATCCTTTCCAGTAGCCAAGCTCGCGGGCAATGGGGCGAGCGTTTGGTTGAAGACATCCTTAATCTCTTAGGCTTAATGGAAGGAAAAAATTATACAAAGCAATCCATGGAAGGAGGTGACCGACCGGACTTCACTTTTTTGCTTCCACGAGACAAACGCCTGAACATGGATGTTAAATTCCCAATCGCTCATTACGAGAACTTCCTGGCTTCTGATGAAGACACCACGCAAGCGGATGAAAAAAAACATTTCCTCGCGGATGTTCGCAGACATGTCTCTGCAGTTTCCAAGCGAAACTACATCGACCCAGCCGGTGGTACGGTCGATTATGTGCTGCTATTCATCCCCAACGAAAGCATTTACAGCTTCATTAATCAGGAGGATCACGAGCTCATTGATTTCGCAATGACCAAACGCATCGTGCTCTGCTCTCCCCTGACGCTCTACGCAATCCTTTCCCTCATACGCCAATCCGTCGCCAGTTTTGCTGTCGAGCGGAAGGCGGGCGACCTCCAGATCCTAGTACAGGATTTCAGTAAACAATGGGAAGTATACGGTGAGAAAGTTGAATCCATGGGGAAATCTCTCACTGCCGCAAACAACCACTTCGACCAACTCAAATCTACCCGCGCCACTGCCCTTGAGCGCCCAATGCGAAAAATAATGGATTTGAATCTAGAAACACAGAATGAATCATTGCCGGCCATCGAGGTCAATGACGATGAGTAAGGTTCCGCGTTTGCCCGAATACTTATCCTGTGTTATCGTCCAAGCCACATGCGTGTATGGATATTTATATTGGGGCTTGTTTTTGTTGTCTCCGGATGGGCTGCGGAGCAATTGCCCGAGATAGTTAGCTTCAATCGGGACATCCGGCCGATCCTCTCGAATAACTGTTTTTTGTGTCATGGTCCAGATGAAGGGCGGCGCAAGGCAAAGTTGCGGTTGGACGTGGAAGCGATCGCCAAAAAAGAGGTCATTGTTGCAGGTAAACTTTTGGAGAGTGAATTATGGACGCGCATCACTTCCACCGACGCGGAAGAACAAATGCCGCCGCTCAAATCTAAGAAGGAACTGACGTCGCACCAAATCGCACTTATTAAAAAGTGGATTGAACAAGGCGCAAAATACGAAGGCCACTGGGCGTTCATTGCGCCAAAGCCACCCACCCTTCCCCAGCCGAAAACCACATGGGGCCAGAACCCCATCGACCGCTTCATTGCCGACAAGCTCGACGCTAACCAACTCAAGCCTTCGCCGGAGGCGGCAAAGGCAATCCTCATTCGGCGCGTTACATTTGATCTTACCGGCTTGCCCCCGACCTTGCCCGAAGTCGAGGCGTTCCTGAACGACAAGAGCCTTAAGGCATATGAAAAGGTCGTCGACCGCCTGCTTGCCTCCAAGGCATACGCCGAGCGAATGACTCTACACTGGATGGATGTCGCCCGTTACGGCGACAGCAGTGTGCATCACGCGGACGGCCCACGCACAATGTGGCCTTGGCGCGATTGGGTGATCAACGCTTACGACACAAACAAATCCTTCAAGAATTTTACCATCGAACAAATTGCTGGCGACTTGCTGCCGAATGCGACCATAGCGCAGAAAGTAGCCACTGGTTTCAACCGCAACCACGGCACCACCGACGAGGGCGGCCTCATCGTCGAGGAATATCGCGTGGAATATGTGGTAGACCGAGTGAAAACCACTAGCAATGTCTGGCTCGGCCTCAGCATGGAATGTGCCCAATGCCACAGCCACAAGTACGACCCCATTTCGCACAAGGAGTATTATCAATTTTTTGCATTTTTTAATAACAACGCCGACAGCGGCAAGCAAAGCCGCGGAGGCAACGCGCCGCCAATGGTGAATGTGGTTTCCGATGACCAACAGAAACTACGCGATTCAGCCCAAGCCCGCGTGAAATCGGCCGCCACAAAACTTGCTGCCCGCAAAAAATCAGCTCAGCCGGACATTGAGAAATGGGCTATCGCCGCTGCTCTCAAAAACCAAAAACAGCCGCCAGAACCGGAAGGGTTATTCGTGCACTTGCCTTTGGATGATTTCAAAGAAGGCAACACTGCCGAAATCGTGAGCAAAAAAACCGCCGCAAAACTAGAAGGCGGCGCACAGGCGAGCACCGGAAAATTCAGCGGTGCATTGCGTGTGGTGAACAATGGCTTCGTCAACGTGAAGGGAGTCACGCCGCCGAAATGGAATGAGCCGTTCAGTTATGGTTGCTGGGTAAAACCCGACGCTGCCAATGCCAATGGCGCAATTTTTAGCAAAATGAATGAGGGGAACGCCTTTCGCGGATTTGATATTTGGCTTCAACAAGGCGCGCCTGGAACGCACATTATCAATACTTGGCCCGGCAATGCACTGAAAGTGGTTGGTAAAGAAAAAACCAAAGCTAAGCAGTGGTCGCATATCTTCATCACCTACGATGGCTCAGGTAAGGCGGGTGGCATGCGGGTTTACCTCAATGGCAAACAGCTCGCGCACAACATCGAAGCAGATGGATTAAGTAGCACAATTCAAACGCCAAATGAATTCCGCATCGGCCGCCGCTCCAACTCAGCCTTTGCCAACAATATCGATATTGATGACGTTCGCCTGTACAATCGTGTGCTGACCAATACTGAAGTAGCCGCGCTGGCGGGCAATGATCCCGTTGGCCCGATCCTCGCCATTGCGCCGGATAAACGAAACACCAAACAACAAGACGCCCTCACAAACTATTACCTCAATGCTGTAGATAAAGAATATCAATCATTGAGCGCTGAAAAACAAAAAGCGCAAAGCGAATTGACGGCGTTGAGCAAAACCAAAATCACCTCAATGATTATGGGCGACCAAGGGAAAATGCGGCCCACTTACATTCTTAAACGCGGTCATTATTCGCATCCGCGCAAGGACGAAGTTATCATGCCGAACGTGCCGGCGTTTCTTCCGCCACTGCCTAAAGTCGCGCCAAAAAATCGTCTCGGCCTCGCGCAGTGGCTCACGCGCGCGGACCATCCGCTAACTGCCCGCGTGGCCGTAAACCGGTATTGGTCGCTACTCTTCGGCAAAGGCCTTGTGAAAACAGTTTCGGATATGGGTACGCAGGGCGATTGGCCGACTCATCCGAAGTTACTCGATTGGCTCGCCACTGATTTCGTTCGGCACGGCTGGGATATCAAACGCACATTCAAACAAATGGTGATGAGCGCCACGTATCGGCAATCATCACGCATCACACGTGAGTTGTTCGTCCAAGATCGCTCCAACGCCCTGTTGGCACGCGGCCCGCGCTTCCGGTTACAGGGCGAGTTTGTGCGCGACAACGCACTCGCTGTTAGCGGGTTACTCGTACGCAAGATCGGCGGACCCAGCGTTAAGCCCTACCAGCCGCCCGGACTTTGGAACGAGGTGAGCCTCGGCGGCAACGTGCGCTTCCGGCAGGACAAAGGTGAGGGGCTGTATCGGCGCAGCATGTACACCTACTGGAAGCGCTCCGCACCCGCGCCCACAATGACGATATTTGATGCGCCCACGCGCGAGAAATGTCTCGTGGAACGACCGCGCACCAACACGCCGCTGCAAGCGTTGGCCACGTTGAATGACCCGCAGTTTGTCGAAGCTTCGCGGCATTTGGCTGAGCGAATGATGAAAGGTGCCGGCAATACGCCAGCCGATCGCGTCGCCTTTGGTTATCGGATTGTCGCAGCGCGCGCGCCGAAAGCGCTCGTGTCACAAATTCTTTCCAGCGCGTTCAATGAAGAATTCGAGTATTACAAAAAGAACCCCGAAGCTGCCGCTAAATTATTGGCCGCGGGCGAATCCAAGCGCGACGAATCCCTCAATGCCGCCGAGCATGCGGCGTGGACGATCGTCGCCAGTATGTTGCTCAACCTCGACGAAGTCATCTCCCGTCTTTAACCAAATCAAAATATGAACCCACTTTACGAAAACGGCTTACTGCAAACTCGCCGGGAACTGATTTTTAATTCCGCGAAATGCCTTGGTGGCGCGGCGCTTGGATCGTTGATGGCACCCAACCTCATCGCCACCCCGCACACAGAGAACGGCATTGGCGGGTTAGCCGGCATTCCTCATTTCGCGCCCAAGGCAAAGCGCGTGATTATGCTCTTTTTCTCCGGTGGCCCGAGCCACATTGATATGTTCGATTACAAGCCGCGTATGCGGGATTTCCACGGCACTGAGCTGCCCGATTCCATCCGCAACGGCCAACGTATCACCGGGATGACTAGTGGGCAAAAATCATTCCCATGCGTCGCGCCGATGTTCAAATTCGAACGCCACGGCGCACATGGCACGTGGGTTAGCGAATTGCTGCCAAACATCGCCGGCATCGCCGACGACGTCACGCTCATCAAAAGCATGCACACCGAGGCGATCAATCACGATCCCGCCATAACGTACATTCTTACCGGCACCCAACAACTCGGCAAACCCAGCTTTGGCTCATGGATCAGTTACGGGCTTGGCAGTGAAAATAAAGATTTACCAGCGTATCTCGTGATGATTTCCAAGGGACGCGGCCAAAGCCAAGCGCTGTATTCCCGTCTGTGGAGCAGCGGCTTCCTGCCCAGCCGACACCAAGGAGTCAACCTCCGCAGTGGCCGTGAACCGGTGTTGTTCCTCAAAGACCCCGAAGGCATTGACCGCGCGGGGCGACGGCGAATGCTCGATGGCATTGCTAAAATCAATCAGGAACAATTTTCCGAGTTCGGCGACCCTGAAACCCAAACACGTATTTCGGCATATGAGATGGCCTTCCGGATGCAGGCGAGCGTGCCGGAATTGATGGATGTTTCCAAGGAGCCCAAAGCGGTCAAAGAAATGTACGGCAAAGACACCGCCAAGCCCGGAACCTTTGCTAGCAACTGCATCCTTGCGCGCCGAATGGCCGAGCGCGGTGTCCCTTTCATCCACCTCTTCCATCGCGGTTGGGATCAGCACGGCGCGCTGCCTGTAAAACTGCGCCAGCAATGCGAGGACGTTGATCAACCCGTGGCCGCGCTCATTAAGGATTTGAAACAACGCGGGATGCTTGATGAAACGCTCGTCATCGTAGGCGGCGAATTTGGTCGCACTATTTATTCCCAAGGCGCTCTCTCCAAAACCAATCACGGCCGAGACCATCACGGCAGGTGCTTCACCTCACTGGTGGCTGGCGGCGGCTTCAAGGCCGGCTACGAGCACGGTGCCACAGATGATTATAGTTACAACATCACACGCGACCCCGTACACATCAATGATCTAAACGCCACCCTGCTCCAGCAAATGGGAATAGACCACGAACGGTTAACCTATCGTTTTCTCGGCCTTGACCAACGCCTCACCGGCGTCGAAGGAGCAAAAGTGGTTCCGCAGTTGGTCCGCTAGGCCGAAGCGGTTTCTTCACCAACTTCTCCTTTCGTCACTCCATCATCCTGCGGCATCACACCATCCACGATGGCAGCACCGACGGAATCACCGAAGCAGTTTACTGCAGTACGAAAGCGGTCGAGCAGCCAGTCGACCATGAGAATTAGACCAATGGCTTCCACGGGAAGCTTGGCAGCGGTGAGCACAATAAGCATAGTGACCAACCCTGCCTCAGGGATACCCGCAGCGCCTATAGCGGCAAGGGTGGCGGTGATGGCAATGGTCACCTGAATCATCGGCGTCAACTCCTGACCGGTGATAGGGAAATAAATCTGCGCGATAAAAATTGCGGCCGCAGCTTCGTAGAGGGCGGTGCCGTCCATGTTAATCGTGGCACCGAGTGGCAGTACAAATTTAGTGGATTTTTTGGAGATGCCTGCTTTATCCACAGCACATTCCATAGTGATAGGAAGCGTTGCGGAGGAACTAGCAGTCGAGAATGCGGTGAGCACAGCTTGGGACATGTTTTTGAAAAATGTCACTGGATTTTTGCGCGTGAAAAACCAGTACGCAAAGAACAAGGTAACAAAAGCGTGAAAACCCAAACCCAGCAGGATGGTAAGAATATAATAACCCTGTTGACCGAGCATTTCGACAAGCTTGCCTTCTTCAGCATTAGCCTCGCCAAATTTAGCAGCCACAAGACAAAAAATACCGATGGGCGCAATGTTCATGAGTAGCATAACGAATGACATGAGCGCATCATTTGCCTGATTGATCATTCGCGTAATTGCAAAAACGCGTTCACCCATAGTGGTAAGCATCGCAGCAAAAATGATGCTGAAGACTATCAAAGGCAAAAGGTTCATCTCTGCTGCTGCGGCAAAAAGATTATGGGTGACCAGCATCAGGAGAATGTTTTCCAGAATATCCCAAATTGTTTTTTGCTTGCCTAGCTCCTCCTGCTTTTGCCTCTCCTCTTCAACAAGCGCAGCAGCATCCTCGAGAACTTCGGATGCGTCCTCCGCATCCTCTTTTAAATCTTCATTATCCGGATTCGCTTTTAACGCTGCTTGGGCTTTCTCATAGTCGGATTGAGATCGCTTAAATTTCAATTCCGCCGCCTTAACATATTTTCCTTCGCGTATTTCTTTTTCTTTTTTAGCCTGCCTACCTTCCTCACTCGAGCCGGCAGTTTCGTCAAATTTCCTTTTGAGATCCTCTTTGAGTTGCTTCAATTCGGTTTCTGCTTTTAGTTTTTCTACGGGATCAGCCGTCGCTTCTACTTTGGCCTGAGCGCTGGACAACTCCTTGTTTTCGCCAGGCTTCAGCAAATTAACCATGATGAGCCCGGTGATGACCGCCAATACAGTAGTGCACATATAATAGCCCACCGCGCACGCGCCCGGTTTTCCGAGTTTGCGCACATCACCTAAACCAAGGATACCGCTCATGACAGACATCACCACAAGTGGCACCACCATCATCATCAGCAAATTGAGAAACAGCTCGCCGCCAACTTTAAATTTGACAGCAATGTGGGGAATAAAGAAGCCCGTCGCAATTGCTAGGACAATTGCGCCAATGATATATGAGGTCAGATGACCTCCGGATTTTTTGTCGCTCATGAAATATCTCTTTTAAGCGTTGGGATTACTAAAATAACTGACAGCGGGTTGAATCGCAATCTTAACATTTGGGATCACCATGGCAGCTAAAGGTCGCGGCCGCACAAGATCCTCCGACTTTCAGGTTACGTTTTTCAAACCACGGAACTAGCAAGGTATCCATCAGAAGCTGGAAGAGATGGTATAGCACCAATGGCACTGCACCATAAGGGTTTGTGGCAAAAAAGTTGCTCCACACGTAAATGCCATTGGGAAGTGTTTTTTGTGAGCCACTGAGCATCATAGCCGTACGGTCGGGCCATTCAAAAAGGAGCCAGCCGGATAGGAGATAATTCCATACGAGCAATGCGAGGTGCAAAATAGCGCACGCTGCAAAGAACCGCAAAACGATTTCAGGTGTCCCTTGGAGTTGTTTGGCCCCGGAAGCGAATCCGGTGTATACAAACATGAGAATGATAATCTGCGGAGCAATGCGGATGAATGGGCGAATCCTTTCCGTGTGCCTCCACAGCAGAGGTCGCAAGAGTTGGCCTGCGGCAATAGGGAGGAGTACCATGTAGAGCATTCGCAACATCATTTCGCCCACATGGAAATCCACATCCGCACCAATGCTCAGATTTAGGATGAGTGGCGTGAGCAGAAAGGTGAGGCTATTGGAAGAAAGCGTACAGATAAGGGCCAGTTCGCGGTTGCCTCCAGACATCATTGTTAGCGCGATAGCCGAGGCGAGACTGCCGGCCTGTGCGGCCATGATCATCATGGCGGGTAGGAAGTGTTCATTGCCAGCGGGTGCGAACCACACACCCAAGCCATAAGCCAAAATCGGTGAAAATAAATAAATACTAAGGAGAACCGGAATGACTGCGTGGAAATTAGCCGCTTGTTTCACGAGGCTGGAGGTGTCCATCGTGAAGCCGGCAATGCCGAGCATGACGCCCACGAAGAAAGGGATGACCCAGCCGGAATCCTTAAGCGACAATCCTGGTTCGGGGGGCAAGAATGCCCACAGGGATAAGGATTATCAACGCGACGAGAAACCAATAACGACTAACGAAAGCCCGATCCATTGTTATCAATGCACTCCCATCACCTTATAAAGATCGCGCGCGACCATTCCCATGGTCAGGTAGCGCTTCTCTGGCACGAATTCAAGGCACTTTAAGATTAACTCCTCCAATAAGGCTGGAATGTCTGGGTTGAACTTGCGCGGTTTGCGGATGAGATATTTCGGGTTGAGCTGGTTGGTAAGTTTTTCCTTAGAGGTCTGCCCCTCGAAGGGCTTCACCTGCGTAAGCATCTCATACACAGTCACACCAAAGGAATAAACATCGGCGCGTTGATCGAATCTCCAGCCATTTACCACCTCCGGCGCCATGTAAAGTGGCGTGCCAGATTTACGATCAAATTTTGCAGGAGTATCAGGAATAGCTTGTGCAGTATCGAAATCACACAAATATAAAGTGCCGCCGCGGCTGACGATGAGGTTTTCCGGTTTCAAATCCAGATGCATAATGCCCTGCCCATGGAGGTGAACCAACCCCGCGCAAAGATCAATAATCATATCGCTGAGGATTTCTTCCAGCATGGGGTCTTCCCGCACATTCATTTCGCGCAAGTTCAGGCCTTCCACATACTGCAGAACGCAGTATTCTCTGCCGCTGACTTTACCGCTGTCGTGAAAAGTGATCACGTTGCGATGCGGCGCAAGCTTAGCCATTATTTCACAACCGTGACGAAACAGAGTCGGCCCATTAGAGCCCGAGCCAAATGAATCATGCATCACGCGCAGGGCGAGGCTGCGGCCGGCGGGATCGGTGACAAGCCATATAGTAGCCAAGCCGCCTTGAGCAATGCGCTCAAGCAGGCGGTAGTCGCCAAATTTTCCGTTTTCAACAAGTTGGATCTCTACCTCCTTTTATCTCGCGCCGACGAGGCTATGCGTGGACGCAATCCAAACGGCGAATGCGGTTTGTTTCAATAAAAATCACTTGGCGCGGCTTGAGATTAAGGCTGTAATCCAGCACTTGCGACACACCATTGCCATTCTAATTTATGTGGCCTGCGTCTTTTTAGGCGCGGCCCTGCTTTCACCATTTGCATGGAAAGCAGTTTTCTCGGATTGGGCCTTTCTGTCATTTCTGAATGAGCACGACGATTTTCATCGATATTTCAACCGTTGCCTACTTGGGCTTGCGCTGCTTGGGCTAGGAGTATTGTGCCGGTTTTCAGGCATCAAATCCATTTCAGAGGTTGGCTGGGCACATCCGCGCGAACAATGGCCACGGCTCGGCAAAGGACTTCTACTGGGGCTTGCTTCCCTTACTGCTGCTGCCGCCCTGCCTCTTTTGTTTGGCACGCGGGAAATGGTATCACCCCCCGAGATCACTGAATGGTTGTGGCATCTCGCAAACGCCATAATTGCGGGAATAGTAGTTGCCTTAATCGAAGAAACTCTTTTTCGCGGCGTGCTTTTTGGTTTGTTGCGAAGGGATTTACCCTGGCACTGGGCGGCCGTGTTGGGTTCACTTTTTTTTGCAGCGATGCATTTTCTTGACCAAAAGCCCGAAATAGACAACATCTCATGGACATCCGGATTTTCAGCACTGCCGGGAATGTTGCATGATTTCAGCAACGACCCGTATTGGCCAGCGAAGTTTGCAAACCTCACGCTCGCCGGAAGCATCCTCTGCGCAATTTGGCAACAGACGGGCAATCTTTATTGCTCCATAGGCCTGCATGCCGGCTGGATTTTCTGTCTTAAGACAAACGGATTTATCACACAATCAACATCCAAGTCTCCTTCCGTAGTTTGGGGCAACGGACAAATCAGCGATGGTTGGGCGGCTACCCCCTTGCTCGCCCTCATGCTTTTTTATATAATCCGAAGTAATGAAGAGAAGCCTCAACCCGATTGAACCATTAGGAGGTCTTGCCTTTCCGGAAACCTGCCAAGTGTGTGATGAATCATGGGCAGGAGCAATGGATGGCTTTGTGTGTAGAAAATGTAGAACACGAGTTTCCAGAACCTCACCGCCTTGGTGCGAACAGTGTGGACTTCCTTTCGACGGAGCTCCAGAGGAACACATCACCTGCAAAAACTGTTACGAGGCGGACTGGCAGTTTACGCACGCGCGTTCAATAATGTCAGCCCGCGGGTTGGTGCAGGAGGTAATCCATCGGTATAAATATAACCGCGACGAGTTTTTTGAACGTTTAATGATTCGGTGGTTGCTTGATTGTGAAAAGTTATTCCCAGAACCTCCAAAATGTATCATCCCTGTTCCGTTGCACTCCGTAAAAGAACGCGATCGCGGGTTCAATCAAGCCGAGCGATTGGCCGCCGGAGTAGCAGAACACATGAATTTACCTATGGAATCAGGCCGATTGCAGCGGGTCAAACATACAGAAACCCAAACGAATCTATCGCGAAAAGAACGCATGGTAAACATGCGCGGCGCGTTTAAAGCATCGAAACATATCCCGTTCGTGCGTGTATTATTAGTGGACGATGTAATGACCACCGGTGCCACGGCAAGCGCGTGCGCGGCGGCTCTACGAGCAGTGGGGGTTCAAAATGTGGATGTATTGACCCTTGCACGTGGCATTTCGGTTTAGTTTTGGCTTGAGACACAGGCTGGATTGACCAACATACCCGCCGGCGGCGCCGATGCTGTCATTATGGCTGAACAACCCAAAAAAACGCTAGGACTCGAAACAGTCGAACCGGCATTGACTCCGCCCCCGGCAGAGCAGGAGCCGGCGATACAAAAGAACCCGGTACGTCCCGGTACTACACGTAAACGTGACATCCCTCAAGGGTTGTGGACCAAATGCCCCGAGTGTGAAGAAATGATTTTTGATAAAGAGCTTGAAGAGAATCTGAAGGTTTGTCCACATTGCACCCATCACTTCCCCACCACCGCCCACGCGCGAATCACCTCACTTACGGAGAGAGGATCTTTTGAAGAATTCGATACAGATATGACTAGTGTGGACACCTTAGAGTTTACAGGCACCGCCGCCTACGCTGATAAACTGGTAAAACACAGCGAAAAAACCGGTCTCAAAGATGCAGTCGTTACGGGCATTGGTCGTATTGGCGCTCACCAGGCAGGATTGGCAGTGATGGATTTCAACTTTCTCGGCGGCTCCATGGGGTCGGTGGTGGGAGAAAAGATCACCCGTATCGTGGAAGCCGCCACAGAGCGAAGGTTGCCGGCGATTATCATTTCAAGCAGTGGCGGCGCACGGATGTACGAGGGAATGTTTAGCCTCATGCAGTTGGCCAAAACCAGTGCTGCTATCGCATATCATGGACGACAAAAGCTGCCGTACATCAGTGTACTGACCCACCCCACCACGGCTGGCGTGATGGCAAGCTACGCAAGCCTAGGGGATCTGATCGTCTCGGAACCAAAAGCAATGATTGGCTTTGCCGGACCGCGCGTGATCAAAGATACGACTCAAAGTGAATTACCCGAAGGCTTTCAAACTGCAGAATTTTTAATTGAACGCGGACTGATTGACGCAATCATTCCACGAACAGAATTGAAGAAACGACTGAGTGAATATTTAGATTATCTCTGCAGTGACCCCGATTAAAGCTTAGGCTTGATTTTGGCGTAAATCAAATCCGATGCTTCGCGATCACCAAACACACCGACTCTGATTGAAAGCGCTGTAAGTTGCGTGGACTTACTTTTCACCTTAAAGGTGACATTACCAAAATCACTCCGCGCAGCAATCATGCCAGAGAAAGCTTTCTTTTCATTTTTCTGAATTTCAAAACCCAACTCCTTGCAGGATTGTTCAACTGCGGCAAACATCTCATCAAAAGTCTTGGCAGATTCCACCTCAAGATCACCGTTGTAGAATTTTACAGCACCCGCCCCCAAGCCAACAGCTGCAAGGGCCACGCAACCTGTATGAGTTGCTATCACTAAACCAGCGATACAACTAGTAATAATTTTTCTTATTTTCATAAAGCCTCCTCGGTGCATTATCACTCCGAAAATCTATGAATCACCCAAGACATAGTCAAGGGAGACCCCTCGCGACTTATTCACATGCCAAACCAAAGTCAACGCTTGCCTTGAACGTTGCCCAATGCAAAATTTAACAAGAACCGGTGGCCAATCCAAATCCACATCTTGCTCCCGAGGATGAAGCCGCGCGACTAAAATTGTTGCGCGGACTGAAGTTTGCACAGGCAGATCAGTCGGACCCCATATGGGACGAACTGGTTGAACTTGCCGCCAACGCTGCCGAGACCCCAATGGCATGGATAGCATTGGTTGAAAAAGAAACTGTGCGTCATATTTCCTGCAAAGGAATCAACTTGGGTGAATCTCCCCGCTCCGTATCCCAATGTTCTCAAACTATCATGAGCAAAGGGCCACTGGTTAGCACAGAAGAAATCATTGGTAGTTATCAGTTTTACGCAGGTTTCCCCATTCTGGTAAAGGGACACGCAATAGGCACGCTCGCAGTGGCCGCGCCAAAGCCGCAACACCTTTCGGAAGCGCAGCTGCACAATTTGCAATTACTCGCCAGTCAAGTTGCCTCACGACTGAGCATGTGCCAACGAATAGCAACATTGGAATCTGAGAATGCGGAGTTGCTTATTCAGGAATTAGGCGTGGAAGCAGTGGAAGAAAAATACCGTAGCATTTTTGAAAATGTCCAGGAAGGTGTTTTTCAAACCACAGAAGACGGTCGATTTATATCCGCGAACCCAATGTTGGCAAAAATTTACGGATTTGATTCTCCGGATGATCTGATGACAAATCTAAACGATATCTCCGACCAACTATATCTTGATCCAAAACGACGCAAGGAATTTGTTTGCCGCATGAATGAACACGATGTCATCCATGATTTCCAATCCGCGGTTCGCAGGAATGATGATGAGTTGATTTGGATTTCTGAAAACGTACGCGCTGTTCGCAATAAAGCAGGAGAATTGCTTTATTTTGAAGGTACAGTGGTGGACATAACCGAGCAAAAAAATGCCGAGCAGGCGTTACGCGCTTCAGAGCTATTATATCATTCGTTGGTGGAAGTTACCCCTCAAAACATTCTGCGCAAGGATCGCGAAGGACGCTTCACATTTGCCAATCAAAAGTTTTGCAAACTTAACAATCGACCCATTGAAGAAATTGTTGGCAAGACTGACCACGATTTATTCCCCAAAGATCAAGCGGATAAATATCGGCGCGATGATTTGCGCGTCATGGAGAATGACGAAACCTACGCCACCACCGAAGTGCATATGCAGCCCGACGGAACGGAGCTGCATGTGGAAGCTGTCAAAACTCCACTCCACGATGAAACAGGCAAAGTCACTGGCTTGCAATGTATGTTTTGGGATGTCACAGAGCGCCACCATATGGAAGAGCAGCTCACTTATGAACACGATTTGCTCAGTGCCCTACTTGAGAATGTTCCTGATCGGATTTACATAAAGGACACTGAGTCGCGCTTCATCAAGGCAAGCGCCGCACTCGCCCGCCGCCTAAACTTGGAATCGACTAATGAAATCATTGGGAAAACGGATTATGATTTCCACCCTGAAGAACAGGCCAAGGAGTTCCATGAAGACGAACAACGCGTAATCCTCACCGGCAAATCAGTAGTCAATAAAGTGGAACAACAAACTAGTGTTGACGGCCGGACTGTTTGGGCTTCGGTCTCCAAGGTCCCCTTTCGAAACCGTTCCGGAATGGTCACCGGCATCATTGGAATATCGCGAGACATCACAGCTTTAAAACTAGCTGAAGAAGAAAGCGCGCGAGCGCGTGATCTTGCCGTGGATGCCGTGCAGATAAAGGCGCAATTCCTTGCAGTGATGAGCCACGAGATTCGTACTCCGATGAACGGCATCATAGGCATGATTGATTTACTGCTTTCCTCTGAACTTTCTGAAGATCAACGCGAATACGCGCAGACCGTCCGAACCAGCGCCGATGCGTTGTTAGATATTCTTAACGATATCCTCGATCTCTCCAAAATCGAAGCCGGCCGGTTAGAATTGGAAAAATCAGAATTTTCTCTGCGCCAAGTAATGGAGGAGGCAGTGGAACTCCATGCGTTACGGGCCGAGGCCAATCTCATTGAGATTAATGCCCATGTGCCCGCTGAATGTGAAGGGCACTATCGTGGCGATGCTGGGCGCCTCCGGCAAATACTACTTAACCTCATCAGCAATGCTGTAAAATTTACTGAGGAAGGCGAAGTGCAGGTCTCGGTCAGCCGGCAACAGAAACCCGGTGCCGGAGTGGAATTGAAATTTACTGTGTGCGACACCGGAATTGGCATCACACCTGATCAACAGGAAAAAATATTTGAGGCCTTCCGGCAGGCTGATGGCTCAACAAACCGCCGCTATGGCGGGACTGGCCTAGGCCTTTCCATATCCCGCCAACTCACTGAAATGATGGGTGGCGAGATGGAGCTAGAAAGCCTGCCTGGTGAAGGCTCCACCTTTCAATTCACAGTTTTAATGGAACAAGCCGGTCATGAACCCTCTTCTTCTGGTGGCGCCCTTGAGGGCAAACATTTGCTGGTGGTGATACCAAATGATTTCGCACGAGAAACCATTTCACAATTTACAGAAGAATGGAAAATGCATCTAACAACCGCCACCACCTGCGAAGGCGCGCGGCGGCGACTCAATGAACAGCGTCATTTTGATCTCATACTCATTGATCTTACTCTCGATGATGATGACAGCTTGGATCTCATACATGAAATTCAAGCCCATGAATCTCATCGGTTAGCCAAGACCGTCCTGCTCACCTCGCGTCGGCACAAAGTAGATCCTGGCCTACTGCGCACTTTGGGAATCGCGGGCACACTCCTCAAACCAATGCGGCGCGGCAGGTTGCGTCAAGTTCTACTCAATGCTCTTACAGGTAAGCCGCATGCGCCCAAACCCGTGACACTGGGCGATGCTGCCAGTCACCGTTCATTGCGTGTACTTGTGGCGGAGGATAACCCAATTAATCAACGTGTTGCCACACTGCAACTCAATAAGCTAGGCCACCAAGTAGAGTTAAGGGATGACGGTCAAGGCGTTTTGAACACACCTTTAGACCAGTTTGACATTGTGCTAATGGATTGCCAAATGCCAAATGTGGACGGACTCGAGGCCACCCGCCGTATTCGCCAGAAAGAACAAGCTGATTCAAACCAACAGCCCGTCTACATCATCGCTATGACCGCCAATACACAGGATGATGATCGCGCTTTCTGCTTTGAAGCAGGGATGGATGATTTCATTTCCAAACCCGTTCAACTCAAGGAACTCCAGCGTGTGCTCAATAAATCATTGGGGCTTCAAACTGAACCGCCGGCAAATGCTCACGACATAACACTGCTCGATGAATCCCAACTCGACCAGTTGCGCGTCAACGGAAACGATGATATGCTGCGGGAAATTGTCTCACTCTACTTATCTGATACCTGTCACCAAATTAACTCGCTCAGCAACGAACAAAACTCTGATACTGTTGCCCGTACCGCACATCAACTTAAGGGCAGTAGCGCCAATCTAGGTGCACGCCAACTCGCCGATGCTCTTTCACGCCTTGAAGAGATCGCCAAAACCGACGATATCAAGCGAACCAGTGAATTGCTCGAGGAAATTCGCGGTACATTTGACCGCACAGCCGTGAAGTTGAACTCATTGCTTAAACAATGACCGTTGCCTTTGACAACCCCCCACACCTCACCTAGGTTCAAAGCAATGGAAGCACTGTACGCGCCTTGGCGAATTGAATACATCCTCAGATCGAAACACCTCGATATGGCCGCTGCCTCCATTTTTACGACGATCGCGCAATCAGGTGATGATGAAGCCAACAATGTCATCACCCGCGGCAAAAGCTGTTTTGCCGTTATGAACAATTTTCCTTATAATGCCGGCCACCTATTGATTGTGCCCTATCGTGAAGTGCCTGATTTAGCTGACCTCACCGATGACGAACTGCTAGAATTGATGCAAATCTGCCGCCGCTGCCAAGCCGCACTGCGCGAAACCATGAACCCGGCTGGATTCAATATAGGCCTCAACCTCGGCCAAGTGGCCGGGGCTGGCGTAAAGGAACATTTACATCTACATGTGGTGCCTCGATGGGAAGGTGACACCAATTTTATGCCGGCACTCGGGCAAACCGCAATTATCCCTGAAGCCGTCACCGAAACTGCAGCCAAACTCCGTGACGCCCTCGCTCAGGATTGATATGCCTAGCATCACCTTGAATTTCGACAGTGCGCGGCAGGCCCAACAGTTATTTGACAACGATCCCCATAACCTCGAATTACTTAAGAATCAGCTCAGCGTCAAAGCAACTTCGCGCGATGGCTGGATCAAGCTAGATGGGGAAGAAGGCGCGCTCAACTCCGCCAAAGATGTTTTTGATGCGCTGCGCGCCCAGTTAGATTCCGGTCATCGCCCGCGACAACGTGAATTTCTTAAGGCAATCGAAACTGTAAAAGAAAATGGTGCGGATGCCCTCAAAAGCATCAACACCAAACGTATCACCACTTCCCCCCGGAAGCCACAGGTGATGCCGAAGACTATCGGTCAAAAAATCTACCTTGATTCCATTGCCGACCATGATGTCACCTTTGGCATCGGCCCCGCCGGCACTGGCAAAACCTATCTCGCCATGGCCATGGCAGCCAGCGCACTGCATAGCGGGGAAGTTTCGCGCATCATCCTCACCAGACCGGCGGTGGAGGCGGGCGAGGCACTCGGGTTCCTACCAGGTGATTTGAGTGAAAAACTCAGCCCCTATTTGCGGCCGTTGCACGATGCTCTCACTGATATGTTACCCGTTGAGGAAGTCCAAAAGCATATGGAACGCGAAACCATCGAAATTGCTCCACTCGCCTATATGCGCGGCCGCACGCTCAACAGTGCTTTCGTCATCCTCGATGAATCCCAAAACACCACTAACGAACAAATGTTTATGTTCCTCACCCGCTTGGGATACCATTCCAAAGCTGTTATTACCGGTGACCCCACACAAATCGACCTACCCTCATCAAAACAATCCGGCCTTATCGAAGCGTTGCTTACCCTCAAAGATTCTCGAGATATTTCGATTGTTAAATTCAGCAATAAGGATGTCGTGCGACATCCGCTCGTGCAACAGATCATTGAAGCCTACGAAACCCGCAACAGTTCGGAATGAAACAACTCAGCGTCCGCAACCAACAACGACGCTTCCCTGTCTCCTCTCGCGAAGTCATCAAAGCCATGGAGCTGCTTTTAAACGAACATCTACAAATTAAAGCGTTTGATCTGTCAGTCTTATTTGTGAATGAAACGCGAATGATACAACTTAACCAAACTCATTTGCAGCATGAAGGCGCAACGGATATCATTACCTTCGACTACAGCACCTGCACTCTACTCCATGGAGAACTAGTGATTTGCCCTGCCATCGCTAGCGAGCATGCTCAGAAATACCGCGTAAGTCTTGGTCGCGAGCTGATGCGCTATGTGATTCACGGTGTGCTACACTTGCTTGGGTTAGATGATAAAACGACCGCTGCACGACAAAAAATGAAACTCGAAGAAAACCGGATACTGCGAAGACTTGCGCGGAACTTTCCGGTGGACTCCATTGCTCATGAATGAAAATGCTAACGGCATCATTCTTCGCGTCCGGCCCGTAACAGAGACGAGTCTAATCGTCCACTGGCTCACAACCAAATATGGTCGCCTCAGCACAGTGGCGAATGGCGCGCGCCGGATAAAGAGCCCTTTCCGCGGAAAATTAGATTTACTATTCGAAGGCGGTTTTTCTTTTCACCGTAGCCGAAAGTCTAATCTTCACACTCTGCGAGAAGTAAATATTAACTCAACCCACTCTTCGCTACGCGACGACATCCCGCGCCTACAACTGCTCGCCTACGCCACGCGGTTTATTGAAAAAACCACCGAACCCGAAAACGCACTGCCTGAAATATACGCAGTTTTCTCCACACTACTTACCCATCTCGACACTCACCCGACGCGCCCTGCCCTCGTATATGCACTGGAGATTAAAATACTCAATGAACTAGGCATCGCACCTGCTCTCGATGGACCCCGCCTCAACGACGGTATCCGCGACCTCTTAGAACATCTTGCCATTCTTAATTGGGACACCATAACCAAGCTCAAACCCACTCGTCCACAGGCTGAAGCAGCTCGACAGTTCCTCGGTAACTTCATCCAACATAACCTTGGAAATATCCCAAAGGGCAGGGAATCAGCACTCGGTGTTTAAGCGCCCACAGACTCAGAGTTCTCCACCCACTTGTCATGCTCTCGGATTAAATCCACGAGACTTTCTACCGCCTCTGCTTCAGGAACGTTGAAACGTACCGGTTCACGGCCGACATACAAATTTATTTTCCCAGGAGCGCCGCCCACGTAGCCAAAATCAGCATCGGCCATTTCGCCGGGGCCGTTTACGATGCAGCCCATAATAGCAATTTTCACACCCTTGAGATGTTCCGTGCGCACTTTGATACGGGCAGTCACTTCCTGCAAATCAAACAACGTGCGCCCGCAGCTCGGACATGCCACGTAATCCGTTTTGAACGACCGGCACCCCGCCGCCTGTAAAATATTAAAAGCCAACTGTAATGACTGTCCCGCACCACTTTCGCCTCGCACCAAAATGGCATCACCAATACCGTCACACAGCAACGATCCAAGAACCACTGAAGCGCGAAGCAATGCAATATTTGGCTCCAATGCGGCTCCGCTAAAACTCAGGCAATCCTTTAGTAAAATTGGATTACGCGAACCCATCGCCTTCAATCGACCGGCTAATAAACGAAATGCCGTAATCACCGGCAATCCCACATCATCGCGCACCGAGACAAGTTGTGTATCGCAGTTCAAGGAGAATTCCTCGCGCGGATCAACTTCTATCACGTTCAAATCTTCGTAAATCGCTTCCGGACGCACATCCGCGCCGACCTTGATGCGTGGGGCAAGTTTCTCCCATGCGACTTCGGTAACTACGACGCGAATGGTTTGCTCGCCGCCGCATTTCACACCTTCCAGCAATTCTATCTCCGGCGTATTGCGGCGCTGATAAATAAAAGGGTCAAACGCCAACGACACCTTGGGCACATCCGTATCAGCGGAAGTCAACTCAGGGATTTGATCAATAAGATCCTTACACACTGCGATTTCATTGGGCGAATCCTCAGTAAGCGATACGCGGATGGTATCGCCCAACCCATCGCACAACAGGGAACCTATACCAATAGCGCTTTTAATGCGGCCATCTTCGCCTTCACCGGCCTCGGTAACACCAAGATGCAGTGGATAATTCCAGTCCGCTCCCAATTCCTCCAAACGTGCCGCGAGCAATCGATAGCACTCAATCATCACTTTAGGATTACTCGACTTCATCGAAAACTTGAAATTATGGAAATCTAAGTCTCGTGCGATCCGGGCAAACTCCAAAGCACTTTCCACCATTCCCAACGGAGTGTCGCCAAAGCGATTCATAATGCGATCGCTCAAAGAACCGTGATTCGTGCCAATCCGCAGTGCGCGCCCGCGTGATTTGCATTCCTCCACGAGTGGCGCGAACTGCTCCTTAATACGCAGGAGTTCCACTGTATATTGTTCATCCGTGTATTCGCGGGTGATAAACTTTTTGGAGTCAGCGTAGTTGCCTGGATTAACACGGACCATTTCACACCACTTTACCGCCTCCAATGCAGCGTCCGGTTTGAAATGAATATCAGCCACCACTGGAACATTTGATCCGCGAGCGCGAATGCCAGCTACGATGGGTTCAAGATTGGCCGCGTACTTTTTTGTTTGCGCGGTGATGCGAACAATTTGGCAACCTACCTCCACCAGCGCCATCGACTGCTCAACACACGCACCCGTGTCCAGCGTGCTGCAGGTGATCATCGATTGCTGAACAATTGACTCGTCGCCGCCGACAATGACTTCACCAATTGTCACCGGTCGCGTTTCCCGGCGCGCGTAGCGGTACGGTGAGGTGCAGAAGTTCATCTATTCACCAGGGGCGGACTGTTCGATTTGCGTGTCGCGATTAAAAATATCGTGCAGCAAAGGCACACGCTTCACATCAGCAAGCGTGACAAACAGAAAAAATCCGAGCAACAAAACCGCGAACATTGTGGTAGCGTATTCTTGAACTCGCACGCTTACGGGTTTTTTGCGCACCCACTCCACGAGTGATAAAAGAATATGCCCACCATCAAGCACCGGAACGGGCAATAAATTTAGAATCGCGAGATTGATATTCAGTAAAACCAAAAAACTTAAAGCAAGGCGAAGATCAGTGTTTACCTGAATAGACAGCATCCCAAAAATACCAATCGGGCCACTCAAGTCTTTGGCTCCAACGCCAGATTCTTTGCCTCGCCCAAGCGCCTTAAAAGTGATCGCAACCTTGTCAAGCACGTCAGCAATCTGAGCCATTGGTGTGGGGCCAGGACGTTGCTCTACATATCGAATCGGTTCGGAGCTGAATATTAAACCAATAGGCTGCGCCAGCGCAATACCAAGACGACCATCACGTGGTGTGATTTTAACCGTACGTATTTCATTGGCGGTGGACTCTGCAAAAAAATGCACCTCACCTCCCTTAGTGGTGAATGCCACGGTATTACTGGCGTCAGTGGCGTCGCCGAAAGTTTTGTGGAAATAAACTTTATCGCCATCAACACGCACGAAATACTCCCCGCCTACTTCCAAACCATCAGGCGCCTTGGCGGCGGTGATTTGCGCTTTGTCTCCGGTAATTATTCCATGCTCTTCGCCCAATTCAAAAAAATTCCCAGAGGGCTCGACCCGTTTCAAAACTTTTTGCGTGCGTTCGATTTCGAGCACGATTTCTTTATCATCACTGGCGCGAATGATTCCGATAAACTGACTAACAGTGGTGACCAGCTCTCCATTGGCACTGAGGATGATATCGCCTGGCCACATATCCGCATCCATCGCGGGCGTAGATTGCAGCGGTTCAAGGTCCCAGCCAATTTTCCCTAGTAACAAATCCCACGTGCCGTATTCCGGCTCGGGGACCCCCCCCACAGAAACACGCGGGTGCTCGGGCGTTACGAAAGGTACATCTAACTCCTTACCGTCGCGTACCACGGTGAAGGATTTTTGGCTGCCCGGCCCAGCTAGAGAAAGGTCGAGAAAATGGTACTGACTATAAACCTTTTGATCACCCACCTTAAGAATGCGATCTCCCGGTTCAAGCTTACTGTCAGCGAAAAGTCCACCTTGATTGGCTTCACCCAATTTGCCGACTACCAATCCATCCTGATTATTCAATCGCAACCGCCGAATACCGCCATCCCATGTGCCGGCGGGCACATCGAACGTGTGTGGGCCATCTTCACGCTCGACTTTCAACTTCACCGTGGAGCCGGTGCTATCGAGCACGGCGTAAACCACATCCTGCCACGCCTCCACGGGGTTGTCATTGACCCCAACAATCCGATCCCCCGGGCGCACGCCAATATCGTATTCCTTTGATTTCGAGGCCACATAACCAATCACCGGCTCGTTAACCTGTCGCGGCAAACCGATTTGCCAAAGTAACACCGCGATGACTACGGCGAATAGCACATTCATCAACGGCCCCGCGAAGGCCACAAGAATTTTGGACAATGGCGAAACAGACGGCAGCGGCTCGGGTGACCCCTCATTATTATTTTCCTCTTCACCCCTTTCCTCTACTTTGCCTCGCTCTTCCCCTTGTTCCTTGCCTTTGTCTTCAGCCGAATCCGCCGTGCCCTCGATGGCCTCGCTGGTTAGCATTTGTGGGAGTTTCACAAACCCACCCGCTGGAATGGCGCGGATAGAGTAGAGAATCCCATCGTGTTCTTTGCTCCAAATGATGGGGCCGAAGCCAATGGCAAACTCCTCCACCACCAAGCCGCGCTTGAGAGCGACCCAGAAATGGCCGAATTCATGCACAAAAATCGCTGCCCCAAAGAGCAGGAGAACCACGCCAACGACGTACAGGATGTTTAAAATTTCAGCCATATAATAAGTTCAAATTGAAATCAAGGAGCAGGAATTTAGCAGGTTTACAGGCCTTTCGCAATCCGCAATCACGCCGGCGCGGACTCACGGGCCCAAGCGTCGGCGGCAAGAATTTCCTTCAGTGAAGGGTGATCCACTAATTCGTGGGCATCCATCGAGCGTGCGACCGAGGTGGTGATTTCGGCAAAGCTAATTTCACCGGCGCAAAAGGCCTCCACGGCTATTTCGTTAGCGGCGTTGAGGACAGCGGGTAAGGTTCCTCCCACTTCACCAGCGCGACGAGCAAGTTTAAGCGCAGGAAAACGATCAGTGTCCGGCTCCTCAAAATCCAGACGGCCAATTTCCGCAAGGCTTGTTTGCACGCGATCGCTGGCGGCGCGAGCGGGGTAAGTCAGCGCATACTGAATGGGCAAACACATATCCGGCGTGGAAATCTGCGCGAGCATCGATCCATCAACGAACTCCACCATCGAGTGGATGACGCTCTGCGGATGCACCACCACGCGCACGCGCGGCATCGCGATATCGAAAAGCCAGCGCGCCTCAATCATTTCAAGACCCTTATTAAATAGTGTAGCGGAATCGATAGTGATCTTACGGCCCATCTCCCACGATGGGTGCTTGAGCGCCTGCTCCACGGTGATGTCAGCAAACCCATCCAACGGCCTTTCTCGGAACGGCCCACCTGAAGCGGTAAGCCAAATTTGCCGCACACTTTCGGCCGGCTTACCTTCTAGGCATTGGAAAATTGCAGAGTGCTCACTGTCGACTGCCAGCACTTTCACCCCGTGCCTGCGCGCCTCGTCCATAATAATTTCGCCGGCCATCACGAGAATTTCCTTGGACGCCACCGCAACATCCTTGCCGGCGCGAATCGCCGCGAGTGCTGGCTGCAAACCTGCTGTGCCAACGATAGCGATAAGCACAATATCCGCCTCCGGCAATGTGGCCAGTTTCAGCAAGCCCTCTTCGCCGTAAAGGACTTCGGGTTTGCCATTAAATTCATTGACCAATTCCTTGGCGGCGTCAGGACAGTTAATCGAAATTCCGAAGGGCGCAAACTGTTTAACCTGTTTGCGCAACAACTTGGTATTGCGCCCCGCGGCAAGGCCGATTAGGCGAATGTCATCCGGCAAATCTTCGGCCACTTTACAAGTACTGGTCCCGATAGAACCGGTGCTACCTAACAGGACGACATTTTTCATTGTGCCAATCCATACTTGAGAAACAAATACATCAGAGGCGCATTGAACAACAGGCTGTCAAGCAAGTCGAGGACTCCGCC
>JAOLZA010000032.1 GCA_028343615.1 Verrucomicrobiota bacterium | reverse complement strand
GCTCGTTGGCGTCGGCGGCGAGTGCAAGACCGGGAGTGACATTGAAGCGTTCGTCGGCTTCCACGAACACTGACTCGCCGCCGGGCTGGCGCAGGCAAAGGAGCAGGGGGATCTTGCCGGGATGTGCCTCGGCAAGTTCGCGCACGCCATCCATTGCATCGGGCGCGATAGCTTCGGTTTTGATACGGAGGTGGACTTGTTTGGTAAATTTTGCTGGGGCCTGATCGAGCGGGAAAACGTCCACCGGGAAAATTTTGGGCACGTCTTCGCTGTTGTTCACTTCACCGATGACCATCAAGGGTTTGTTGAGCTCAAATTGTTCGTTAAATTTTTCGTAATTATCGCCCACGCACAGAACAGTGACTTGGCCAGCCATGTCCTCCAAAGTGGCGGTGCAGTATGGCTTGTCAGTTTTTTTTGAGATAGCACGTTTCACTGCCGAGACCAAACCACCTATACGCGAGATGGTGCGATCGTTCAGTTCATTGAGATCAGTGACTTGGTGGGTGGCGTAGTGTTTGAGAGTGCCCAAATGTGGCGTGAGCGGGTGACCGCTTACATAAAAACCAAGCAGTTCTTTTTCGTAAGCGAGACGTTCTGCGTCATCCCATTCCGGTAAGTTACGCAGGGCGGCGGGAATTTCGTCGTCCTCGGAATTCCCGCCATCGAGCATGCCGAAGAGAGTTTCCTGCCCACGCGCACGATCGGCGGCGGCACTGGCTGCGCGGGAAAGTGTGCGCTCAATTTGCGCGCACAAGCTGGCACGGCTCTGGCCAAAACTATCGCATGCGCCCGCTTTGATGAGCGCATCGAGCACCTTGCGATTGACCGCGCGCAAGTCCACTCGGTTGCAAACATCGCTGAGTGATGAAAAGGGATCGCCCTGATCGCGCGCTGTGAGCATCGCTTCCACAGCGGCTTCACCCACGCCTTTGATGGCGGCGAGTCCGTAGCGGATGACTTTACCATCCCGTGCGGGGGCAAAATTTGTGCGGCTTTCGTTGAGGTCGGGCGGCAGCACCTCGAGCCCCATCGCCTTGGCCTCGGTGATGAGGATAGTGAGCTTGGCGGTGTCGCCCATATCATTGGTGCACACGGCGGACAAAAACTCAACGGGATGGTGGGTCTTCAGCCACGCGGTTTGGTAAGCGACAATGGCATACGCGGCAGCGTGCGATTTGTTGAAGCCGTAACCGGCAAATTTTTCCAACAAATCAAAAACTTTGTTGGCTTGCGCGGGCGGGATGTCGTTGGTTTCTTTACAGCCCTTGACGAACGTCTCGCGTTGCTTGGCCATTTCGGAAACCTTCTTTTTGCCCATCGCGCGTCTCAGCAGATCTGCGCCGCCGAGCGTGTAGCCAGCGAGTAACTGCGTGGCTTGCATCACTTGCTCCTGATAAATTAAAATTCCGTACGTCTCACTAGAAATGCTTTCAAGCAGGGGATGTTCGTAGCGGATTTCCACATCACCATGGCGGCGTTTTATGAAATCAGGAATGAGATCCATCGGTCCTGGTCGATAGAGTGCAACCAACGCGGTGATGTGTTCCACCGCGCCCAGTTGGAACCTGCGGCACAAATCGCGCATGCCGCCTGATTCCAATTGGAAAACGCCCACGGTTCGGCCTTCATTTAGCAGATCGTACGTGGCCTGATCGTCCAGCGGCACGTCGTCGATATCAATCTCGATGCCTTTTGTTTCTTTCACTAACTGACATGTGTTGCGGATGACGGTGAGTGTTTTGAGCCCAAGAAAATCCATTTTCAACAACCCCAAATCGCCCACCGGGCCCATTGGATATTGGGTGACCACCGCGTCCTCGGCATCGGTCTTGAGCGGCAGAACATTGACCAGAGGCTCAGCGCCAATGACGACGCCGGCAGCGTGCACGGAGGAATTGCGTGTGAGATCTTCGAGAACAAACGCGGTGTCGATGAGTTCGCGCGTGGAGTCCTCAGAATCATAAGCCAACTTCAAGTCGGGCGATTGTTTGAGTGCGCGTTCGAGGGTTATCTTCAGTTCATCTGGCACCATTTTCGCGAGCCGATCGCATTCGCCGTAGCTCAGTCCCATCACGCGGCCCACATCGCGGATAACGGATTTGGAGCCCATGGTTCCAAAGGTAATAATCTGCGCTACACAATCGCGCCCGTATTTTTCGCGCACGTACTCGATGAGGAACGGCCGGCGATCATCTGGAATATCGATATCAATGTCCGGTGGGTTGACGCGCTCGGGGTTGAGAAAACGCTCGAAGAGCAAGCCATAGCGCAAGGGATCGACGTTGGAAATTTGTAGCAAATAGGTCACCAACGAACCCGCCGCCGACCCGCGAGCAATGCAGGCAATCCCATTCTTGCGACCGTGCCGAATAAAATCGGCAACGATTAAAAAGTAACTTGTGAAGCCCATTTTTTCGATGACACCCAGTTCCACTTGGATTCGATCAATCACTTTATCCAACGCCGCGGTCACGGCTGGGTCGTTTAAATCAGCGGGGTTTGTTTCCTCAGTGGCTTCAAAATTTGGCAATAAATTGGCGTTTTCGATGGAGGTGCAAATAAACTCTTCACCCTTCGCCTCGCAGCTGATGCCATAGCGCAGCTGCATTGCTTTGGCCACGAGATGGCGAAGGAAACCTTCGCGCGTGAACAGTTCCGGCGGGTCATAAACCGGATAGTGTAGTTCACCCAATTCGATTTCTACGTTACACTGCTCGGCTACGGCAAGCGTATTTCGTACGGCCTCGGGCACTTCGTTGAAGAGTGCAGCCATCTCGTCAGCGTCGCGTAGATAAAATTGTTCCGGCACGTAATGCATCCGGTTGGGATCGTTCAAGTGAGTTTGGGTGCCGATGCAGATAAGCGCGTCGTGCGCGTGTGAGTGTTCGCGCTTGAGATAATGCACGTCATTCGTTGCGACGAGGTTGAGGTCAAATTCCTTCGCCCACGGGATGAGTTGGGCGTTCACCGTGGCTTGCTCGTTGATTCCGTGATTTTGTAGCTCGAGAAAGAATCGTTCCTTACCGAAGATTTGCTTAAACCAATCGATACCTGCGCGCGCTTTGTCGGGCTCATCGTGTATAATGGCCTGCGGGATTTCGCTTGCAAGGCAGCCGCTGAAGGCGATGAGGCCTTCCTTGTATTGCTCGAGTAATTCCTTATCAATGCGCGGCTTGTAATAAAAACCCTCAAGATGCGCAGCCGTGGTGAGGCGTACGAGATTTTTATAGCCGGCTTCGTTCTCGGCAAGTAGTAGTAAATGATTGTAACCGTTTTTGCTGCCTCGGCTATTCGCTTTTTTATCAAACCGACTGTCCGGCGCAATGTAAACTTCACAGCCGATAATCGGTTTCACGCCGGCCGCGTGGGCCTTTTCATAAAAATCCACCACCCCGTGCATCACCCCATGATCGGTGATCGCCAGCGCGGGAAACTCCAACTCCGCCGCACGGTCTACCAACTTGTCCAGGCGGCATGCCCCATCGAGCATCGAAAACTCGCTGTGTACGTGCAGGTGAACAAATTCAGCGTGGGCCACAAACGTAGTCTAGACCGGCACTGCCGCAGCCCGCAAGCCGAGGATATTGGGCAACAGTTCACAGCCCGAAAACCACAACGCGGGGCTTGCCTTTTTGGGCAAAAGATTCCAATCTCAACGAACCCACCTGATTTATCTCAGGTCTCCGCATGAGTGCTGAACCCGACAACGAACTGTCCCTCGACCTGCAATTCCTGCCCGACTGGGCGCAGGAAGATACGAGCGTCAACAAATACGCCAACCACAAGGGTGAACAAGAACGCCCACGTGGACGCAAAGGCGGTTGGGATGATCGTCGCCCCGCGCGAGGCGGACGCAAAACCTCTGGCGATCGCCGTTCCCAAAACCGCCAAGCTCAACGTGGTGGCACTGGTGGCGGAAACAAAGGCGGCGGAGAGCAAAATCAAGGGCGAGGCAGCCGCGATGCACGCCAACAGCGCGGCGGAAAACCTCAACGCCCCGAAGTGCAGCAGCTGGACATCAAAGTAGATTTCGTGCCGGACACACAGGGTGTGGAATCCATTGCAAAGGAAATCCGCCTCACTGGCCGCGCTTATCCGTTGTTTCAAATCGCGCTGCTCGTGCTTGAGCGCCCCGCGCGTTACTCGTTGAAAATTCGCCCCATTCGGAAGTCAGGCAAAGATAAGGAAGCTGGCCAACAGCTTTTCGCCAGTAAATTGGATGACACCGTTTGGCTCAATCGCGGCCAAGCCGAACGGCACACGTTTGAAAAACATTTCGACCAATTTTATGCCACCGAGAGAAACGAAATAGAAGCCCCTAAAGGCAACTTCACCTTCGTTGCTCAGTGCGGCTTCACCGATAAGTATCTTGGCCCGCCCAATCATCACGATTACCAAAATAAGCTCGTTCAATTTCACGCCGATCACTTGGCGCGCGTGCCCTTTGAAAAATTCAAATCTCGCATCCGTATCGTAAAAGATGAGGAAGTCGTGAATGCGTGGATCGAACAGTCCAAATGGCGCACTAACTGGAAATCATTGCAAACTGAAGAGCCCATCATCTTTGCTCGGCGCGATGAAGTGCAGACTCATTTCCGCGCGTACCACGCCGCAAGAGTTGTAGACGAAGTGGAAACCGCCACTCTCACCGGCAACGCCGCCAAGGCGATGCGGAATCCCCGGTTGTTGGCTGAGTATCTGCGCGATCAATGGCACCGCCAAAAGCATTTCCCAATGCAACTCTCCACGCACCTCAGCAAAATGTTTTCCGGAATGGGCCTGCAGTTTTTCAAGAAAGATAAAAAAGTCACCCACGTTTCCGTTGCGCGGCCCAATTATTTGGACGTTGCTGCCACGCCCGTGAGCGATGGTGTGCGCCGCATCGTGGAATTTGTCGAATCTACCCCCAACTGCACGCGGCGTTTGATCCTCGAAAACCTCGCCGGTCTCGAGCACGTGGAACCCAAGGAAGGGAAAGTCCCGCCGTCCGCGCCCGAACAAACCGAGGAACAAAAGCAACTCATCTCAGATTTGCACTGGCTCATCCACCAAGGTCACGTCCTTGACTTCGCCAACGGCGTAATTGAAACCGCTAAGAAGCCGAGGCCGAAAGAAGAAAAGAAAAAAGAGTCGAGTGTCGAGAAGGAAGCTCCGGTGGAGACGAAGGCTGTTGTAAAAGAACCCAAAGTCGAGACTAATGCTGAATCGATTGAAGAAGTTCCGGAGGCAATAACTAGCGGCGATCCAGTTCCTGAAAATATAACGGACAAATAACTCAACCATTTCTCAGGGTTAGATCATGCGGTGTCCTTTAAGCCTTGATCATTCTTCTCCCCAATTGCCCTCAAATACTCATGCGAGTACAACCCCGTCCCGTGTCCGTCCTTCCAAAAAATTTGCACCGCATAACCACCCACGGGCTGGAGATGTTTAATTTGAAATGACGCCTCCGTAAATGCCGTCTCCGGACCCTTCGCCACATTACCCATCACGTCTGTTTCGCCTGCGCACGAGGCGCATGGGCACGCTCGGCGCAGTGCTTCCAGCGACACAAAATGTTCCGCATCGTCGTTCCATTTCAGAGCTAAATCGATACCCACCGGCTGTAAATCTACCAATTGCATACGGTTGAATAGCAAAATAGAATAGAAAAAACAGGGTAAATTAAAAGTTCGCCATGGCAAACTTTTTTGCTTGCGTCAAACTTCTCCCTGCGCTAGTTTGCGCGTATGAGTATGACTAAACAGTTCGTCAAGCTTGTCTCGAGAGGAATTGCTTCGGCTGCTGGAATAGCCCTCATTTTTGCCGGATGCGGCGGTAAGACTGAAACTGATCCTAATGCCGCCAGCGGTAAACTCAAGGTCACCACCACGGTCAATATGGTGAGCGATCTCGTGCGCGAAATCGCTGGCGAACATGTGGAAGTCAGCGAACTGATGGGCCCAGGGGTGGATCCCCATCTCTTCAAGGCCAGCCGCGGCGACGTCGACAAGCTGATGAATGCTGATGTGGTGTTTTATGTCGGACTTTTATTAGAAGGAAAAATACAGAGCACGCTGAACAAGGTGGAAAGCGCCTACGCTGTGACAAGCAAGATCGACACTAAGCGACTGGATAAGCCCGAAGAATTTGAGGGCCACTTCGATCCGCATATTTGGTTTGATGTAACTTTGTGGGTAGACACTGTGGATGTTGTGGTGGAAAGCCTGAGCAACGCTGATTCCGCCCACGCCGCGGATTACAAAAAAAACGGTGAAGTCACCAAAGCCAAAATGAAAGCCCTGCACGAATGGTCATTGGAAAAAGTGAAAGAGTTGCCTGAGGCAAAGCGCATTCTCATTACAAGTCATGACGCCTACAATTATTTTGGCCGCGCGTATGGTTTTAAAGTGGTGGGTCTGCAAGGCATCTCGACCGTGAGCGAAGCGAGCCTTGCGGATGTCGCCAAGATGGTGGACTTCATCAAGGAAAACAAAGTGAAAGCGGTTTTTGTGGAAAGTAGTGTTTCGCCCGCGGCCATTAAACGTATTAGCGAAGATTCCGGTGCCGTGATTGGTGGCGAGCTTTTCTCCGACGCCATGGGCGAGCGCGGTAAAATAGAACACGGCTATGACGTGGGCACCTATGAGGGGATGATCAAGCACAACCTAAGCACCATCGTCGATGCGCTCAAATAGAACCTCCGTCAATTTTAATTAAATTCAGAGCATGTGGAAAACCATTACCAGCATAATCTATCTGTGCAGCGCATTTGCTCTGACGGCACAGATTGATATTTTAGATCGCGAGCAACTCAGCGGCGATTGGAGCGGTAAGCGCTCCGATTGGGCTGCGGCTGGTTACGAATTTACATTCAACTACGATATAGAGGTATTCCGCAATAACTCCGGCGGCACCAGCAAGGGCACGGTGATTGATGGGCTTGGCTACGGTGCACTGGATATTGACCTCGAAAAAGCCGCCGGCTGGGGCAGTTCAGATTTTCGTATCAGCACGCTTTGGACCCACGGAGCAAGTCCCACTAGTAAACACGTCGGCGATGAATTGACCGTTAGTAATATTGATGCTTACGACGGCTTGCGACTTTACGAGGTGTGGGTCGACAAAACCTATGGCAGAAATTCTGTGCGGTTCGGTAATCTGTTGGCCGACGAGGAATTTGGAGGCACGGAATACGGCGGCGTGTTTTTCAATGGTGCCTTTGGTCAACCGGCATTTTGGTCCGCTAACACGTTGAATACCGGCCCCGCATTCAACGTACCCGCGCTGGGCTTTCGCTATCGTCGAAACTTTACTGACACGTGGTACGCTCAGGCGGGCGTGTACGATGGGGATACTTTCGACAGCTCTAGCGGCGATGCCGCCATCAATCAACACGGCACTCATTTCGAACTGGGCAACGGCCAAGGCTGGACCAGCCTTTACGAAATCGGCCGCAACGGTTTTAACACCGATGATGATGCCGGCTTACCCGGTTGGTATCGTGTGGGCGCGTGGCATCATAGCACTTCGTTTGCCAAACACGACGGCACCAATGGCGAGGGCAATTGGGGGCTGTACGGCATTGCCGACAAAATGCTTTGGCGAGAAGAAGGTGACCAAGGGCTCGGCACCTTTATCCGCTTGGGCACCGCTCAGCGCGATCGCAGTCGATTCCATTGGGTGCTCGACACCGGCCTGAGTTACACTGGCTTGTTGCCCGGACGCGTTGACGATGTGGCCGGGCTTGGTTTTATTTACGCTAAACACGCCGGCAATATTACCGATGCCGTGAAATCGCACGAGGCGGTGATCGAAGCCACGTATCGCATTCAACTCACGCCCGCCATTTATTTGCAGCCCGATATTCAGTGGGTCAACCGGCCGAGTGGTGATATAAACACCAGTGACGCGCTGGTGTTTGGCTTGCGCGCCGGATTCACCTTTTAATGAGTGTTAATGTGACAAAAACGGTGGAGCCGCCACCACTGGAATTTCATGATCTCACAGTTGCCTATCACAAACGGCCGGTGTTGTGGGGCATTGACCTCGAGATTCCCAAGGGTCAACTCGTCGGAATCATCGGCCCCAATGGCGCGGGCAAGTCCACGCTTATCAAGGCCGCGATGGGATTGCTGCAGCTCAATAGCGGTTGGGTAAAAGTTTTTGGCGAACCCATCGGAAAAAACCTTAAGCGTGTCGGTTATGTTCCCCAGCGTGAATCGGTGGACTGGGATTTTCCCGTGAGCGTGATGGATGTCGTCCTGATGGGCCGTTACGGACACCTTGGCCTGATGCGGCGACCATCGAAAAAGGATCGCAACATCGCGCGCGATTGTTTGGAAAAAGTCAAGATGCTGCCCTATGCGAACCGCCAGATTTCCAATCTCTCTGGCGGCCAACAGCAGCGCGTTTTCCTCGCGCGCGCCCTTGCGCAGGAGAGCGATATTTATTTTATGGACGAACCTTTCGCAGGCGTGGACGCTGCTACCGAATCGGCCATCGTCACCATTCTGCACGAACTCAAAGCCAAAGGTAAAACTCTGCTCGTCGTCCATCATGATCTCCCCACCGCCAAGGAATATTTCGACAGCCTTCTTCTGCTCAATATGCGCGTGGTCGCCTATGGCCCTACAGAGGAAGTGTTCAAATACGATCTGCTGCAAAGCACATACGGCGGCCGACTCACCATCCTCAGCGAAGTGGCCGAAGCTGTGCGGGAGAAATCCTGATGCGTCACTTACCTTTAATCGCCGGCTTTTGCTTGCTCGCCGCTGCGATGCCCGTGTGGGCCGATCGTATTGGCGACATCTCAGAGACCTCTGTGATCGAGCAGGCCAAACGGTTTTTTAGTTTTCGCGACCCTTCCGTGCGCTATGCCCTCATCGGTTCCGTTTTGTTGGGGATCAGTTGCGGTCTGATGGGCGGCTTCATTGTAGTGCGGAAAATGGCACTTTTTGGAGACACCCTTTCGCACGCCGTATTGCCCGGCGTGGCTCTTGGCTTTCTCTGGAATATGGAGAAAGACCCCGTCGCTATCTTCATTGGCGCAACACTCGCGGGATTGCTCGGCGGCGCGATGGTCGCGCTCATTCGGCAAACTACTCGCCTCAAGGAAGACACCGCGCTCGGAATTGTGCTCGCCTCGTTTTTTGCAGTGGGAATTTGCCTGCTCACGCGCATTCAAAAAATGCCCGGCAACAAAGGTGGGCTTGATGAATTCCTGTTTGGCTCCGCCGCCTCCATCGGCCGGTCTGATATTATTTTAATGGCAGTGGTCACCAGCTTGGCGGTGCTATTGGTGGGTTTGTTTTACAAAGAATTTTTGGTTACCAGTTTCGATGCCGCCTTCGCGCGCGCGGCGGGGTTTCCAGTGAACATCATTAACTACGCGCTGACCTTGCTACTCGCGTTTAGTGTGGTGGTGGCCTTGCGCGCTGTGGGAGTCGTGCTCGTGAGCGCAATGCTCATCACTCCCGCCGCCGCTGCGTATTTGCTTACGGATCGTATGCATCGACTGCTCGGGTTGGCCGCGTTGTTTGGTGTGATTTCTGGAGCGGTTGGCGCATTCATTTCCTTTCTTACGACCAATATTCCCACCGGCCCATTGATGGTTGTGGCCGCCACGATGGTATTTGCACTCGCCTTCTTTTTTGGGCCACACCACGGTGTATTAATGCGTTGGTGGCGGCAAAAATCCCGCTCCGCCCGCGTCCAACGCGAGAACACATTGAAAGCAGTTTATCACGTCCTCGAAGCCCGCGAGTTTGATGGTGAAGGCGTGTCCCTTCGTGAACTCGCCGAACGCCGGCGCGAAACACTTGATGAAGCTCGCGCCCAATCCGATGCTCTTTGCAAACATCATATGGCCACGTTGCACGATGATGGCGACGCCATTCACCTCACTCCTGAAGGCTGGCAGCGCGCATGCGAGATTGTCCGAAATCACCGTCTGTGGGAACTTTATCTTACCAATGAAGCCAACATCGCGCCTGACCACGTTCACGAAGATGCAGAGATTATTGAGCACGTGCTCGGCGAAGAAACCGTGAGGGAGCTCGAACGTGCCCTGAACCACGCTACCCGCGATCCGCACGGCCGAGTCATCCCGGGCTTGGCCGACCTCGTCTCCGGCAGCACCCCTTTCGGCTCGCCCGAAACCGTCACCGGCTACACCTCTCGCTAATGAACGAGCTGCTCCCCGTATTCGAATGGCAGCAACATGTGATTGCCCCGTGGACTACCGGACTCAAGTCTACTCTTTGGATTGTGTTGATGGGCTTCTTCGTCGCCACTGCGTGCGGCCTTCTCGGCAACTATCTCATCCTGCGCCGGATGGCTCTTGTCGGCGATGCCATCAGCCACAGCGTGCTCGCCGGCATCGGCGTTGCCGTCGTGCTCGCTCTGCAACTGGACACAGCCACACTCTTTATCGCCGCCCTTGCCGCCGGTATGGCAACCACGCTTATCATCGAAATCATCCATCGCTACACCCGTGTGAAACAGGACGCCGCCATTGGCATTGCCTTCACCAGCCTCTTCGCCCTCGGCGTGATTCTGATTAGTTTCAAATCTGGAAAAGTGCATATCGATACTGAATGCGTGCTGTACGGCGAAGTTGCTCTTGTGCCGTTGGAAAATTTCCATTTAAGTCTCACCCCCGCTCTTGTTGGCGCCATTGATAAACTGCCGATGTCCGAAGTGTACCTGCGCGGCAACGAACTTGTGATGGCGCCTGACGTTGTTCGGATGGGTTTCGTCGCCCTTGCTGTGGCCTTACTTGTGTGGGTTTTTTACAAAGAACTCCTCGTTAGTTCCTTTGACCCCGCGCTAGCTTTTTCTCTGGGCATCAACGCCACTTTCGTCCACTACGCCCTGATGGCGCTTCTCTCCGTGGTTGTCGTCAGTGCCTTCGAATCCGTCGGGGCAATCCTGGTCGTGGCCATGCTTATTCTCCCCGGCGCCACGGCACATTTACTCTCTGCACGCTTGCCGGTCATCCTTGCTTTGACCGTGCTCCATGCCGCCCTCGGCACCTTATTGGGTTTCCATCTCGCCACTTGGTTGAACTGCTCCATCGCCGGAGCCTTTGTCGTCGCGGGAATGGCCCTCTTCCTCCTCGCCTGGCTCCTCAGCCCCCATGACGGACTCCTCGCCCAATGGCACCGCCGCCGCAATTTGAAGCTGGAACCCCCCGAAGAAATATCCAGTACCTCAAGCGCAGGAAATTGAAAAACTTTTCAAAACCCACCCAATCCGCCAAAGTAACCGCGCAACGGGCCCGTAGCTCAATCGGTTAGAGCAGTGCACTCATAATGCATTGGTTGCAGGTTCAAGTCCTGCCGGGCCCACCATTTATTTTCCCTCCTTTTGGAGCTGTCTTTTAGCAAGGTAGGTTTGGAGGAAGCGGTCAGAGGGAGCTTCGACCCAGGCGGTTTGCCAGAGGTCACCGAGGTATTGGGTGCCGGCTTTGAGTTGGGTCTCCAGGAAAATTTTTCCGGCGGTGGGGGTTTCTGGGCTGAGCCCTTTTTCTTTGTCTAACTGATAGAGGGGTTCCATTTTTTGGTGTTGGGCGAGGATGAAGTTGAGGGCGAGTTGGAAGTGTCCGCTTGCGAGGTCACGGGCGATGGGACGCACGATGAGTTTAGCAGGGCGGAGAGCGCCTGCGAGGGCGGCGCGATCAGGGGACTGGGTTGCCTTGAAAAAGCCGCCGTCAATCCACGAATGGAAGCGGCGGCTGATGGTGTAGCCTTTTGGGTTGTCGCCTACCCAGCCGTTGAAGTGTTTGGTGGTGTGGAGGGGTTGAGCAGCGTCGCCAACGTAGTGGCTGAGGATCCCCATTCGGTAAATGACGTTGGCGCGAGCGTTGTTTTTTTCTTCTTCGGTTCCCATTTTTTCAAAAACTTTGAGGTAGGAAAATGCGCTGACGAGTTTGAGGTAGTTTTCGTTGATGGCCCACGGTAGAAAACCGGGATGGCCTTTGGTGTGGTCAGGGTTGGCTTCGGGCAGTTCGAGCTTGAGGTGGGCGCGGGCGTTGGCCATTTGCTCGACGTAGCGGTAGCGGAAATGGCTGAGGTCGGCGGGCTTGAGTTGGTAGGGGTCGAGGTATTCAAAGTCGAAGTAGTGATCGAGATTATTGAGGTGGCGCAGGGCGCGGTCGCGGTTATTGCGCCAGCGATCGGGTTCGCCGCTGAGGAAAAGGATCCGCTCGCGATTGGCGGGCAATCGCACGAAGGCGGGGAAATCCTTGGAGAGTGTGGTGAGCGCGAGGTCGTTGATGAGCTGGTGTCGCTCGTAATCCCAAGCGTGGGCGGTGAGTGTAAACAATAGCGCGGCGCTGGCTGCGATGACACTGCGTTGGTGCTTCATACGACGAGGCTGAAGGCGCGGGCGATTAGGCGCAACTGAAAGCTGTTCACGGCGATTTTAGTCGTTGGCAATTAAGGCAACTTTACAATTTCCAAGTTCAACTTGCCGCTGGCTTCACGCAACAGAATGGCTTGTTGTTTGCCGTAGGCATCCACTTGTACTGCGCCGTGGAGGGCCTCGATGATTTCCACGCCTTGCGGATCTTTGGCGATAGTCTTGTTACGGCGGGTGGCGGCCTTGTTGGTTTTCTCTCCGCTAGCGGTGATGATCTTCATGTCGACGCGAGCGGCCCAGTATTTGCTCGGAGTGTAATCAAAGAGCTTATGGAACCGCATTGAATGGGTGACAACCCATTGCTTGCCGCCGCTTCGATAGGTGAACATATCGAGTGGGCGATTGCCGGAGCCCAGCTCGAGCACACTGGTGCCTTTCACTTGTGCACCGTCCTTGAGATTGGTGAGTGGGAACTTAGCAATCGGCGTGCAGGCAAATGAGCCAACGAGGTAAGGCTTGCCAGCTTCTTGAGTGAGGATGAAACTTTGAATGGGCGCTTTGGTTTCCCAACGGCCATGTGCCACGTGATAGGTGTCTGTACTGTAAATATTAGCCGTGCTGCCGTGTTCTATCGGTGTGTGGATGGAGAATATTTTGCTGCGAAAAGCATCGTTGCTTTGGCCGGCGACGAGCACGCGATTACCCGCGAGACCTATGGCGCTAATGCGAGAAATGCGGAGTTTATCGGCGAGCTTTACGCGCACCCAATTGAGCTTTGTGGTATTGAGCGCGGAGAGTTTTCCCGCGGCATCGAGAGTAAGGATGGCGCTGATGCCGTCACTGCGGTGCACGCTGATATAAACAGTGCCCGTCTCGGGATTGGCTTTGAGATCGTTGATCGTCACTTTATCGGCGGTAGTGCCAAGTGCACCGGCTACTTTGGCTCCAAGGTTAGCGATGGGTTTTACTGTGGTAAATTTACCGGTGTGGAGTGTATCGACGGCGACGAGCGAGCCGTCATTTTCGGCGAAAATCAACAGCCCGTAATGACCGGCAAACATATTACCCACGCCGTTGAATTTAAGTCCGCCCTTTTGCGCATTCTTAAAAAACGAAGCAGTGGCGTTAGGTGTGTCTTGAGAGCCTTCAGCAAATACGTTAGTGGTCAGGGTGAGGGCAATGAGTAATGCAAGAACGGTCTTCATGGGAAAAATCGTAGCAGTAGGGACGCGACTGGCAATGCTAGATTTATATTATTTTGGTTTGCGCTTTACAATGGGCTATGATGAAGCAATTTGGTGATTCCTACCTACTTTAGAATCTCTACCCTTGATTGTTGTTACCGAGCAATAATTTCGTTTTATTCCACAAATATACAACTATTACTGTGTTGTTACCGAACGTTTGATACGGTTGAAAAAATCTTGTCGGGCACTTTCACCTTGCGCGTTGGCGGATGAGTGCTAGGTTGCCAAGTGTCTCGTGAATGAGGCCGTTTTGACATGAAACGCCAATATATAGCACTCTTGATTTTGCTGCCTTTTCTGGTTGTGGGCGGTCTTCAACTTTGGCGCGCTACGCAGCCTGCGCCGGCTCTGATCTTGGAGGAGGCGGTTAAGCGCCCTATTATTTCCCTACCCGAAAGGGAAATCGCCAAGCGGTTTCGCCATGTGAAGCTTCATCCCGACGCGTTGCAGGATGTGCGCGAAGGGGGCAGAATTATTGAGTTGGAATTGTTTCCCGACGAGACGGTTCGGATTCGCTTGGAAGATTCTGAATACACCAGCGGAAACAGTACGGAGGTAATGGGTGAGGTGGTCGGCGTTCCTCGGAGCTTGGTGGTATTTGTGACGATCGACGATGCGTTGGCCGGTACGGTGGAATTGCCCGATGGTCGGCAGTTTTTGGTGAACTATGCCGGAAACGGCGAACACTCGGTGGTGGAGCTGGATCCGCTGGCGATGCAAACACCTCATGCGTTGCAGGAACATTTTGCCGCCAAACCGGTGGAAGTGGCACCCGATGCTGACGCTGCGATCATGCCTGCGTTGCAATGGGGGGTAACCAATCGAGTGAACGGCTTTTCGGCCTTCACGCATGTGCTTACTCGCACCAATCCTTGGTCTACTCAAGTATTGCAGGGGGCGGTGAACTGGGGGCCACCGATTATAAGTATTATGATACTCTACACACCCGAGGCCAAAAAGCAGAGCACCGGCCTTCTAGGGATAGAGACACGCGCGCGGCTTAGCGTGGCACAAGTGAATGCCGCATTCCGGCGCAGTGGCATCACCGCCAAACTCGTACTCGCACATCTCGGGCCAATTAATTATCGCACCTCGGGTAATTTGGTGACGGATCTCAAGGCGCTTACGTATGGAACGACCTTGGATTTATATAATGCGCACCTGATGCGGCAGCAATACCGTGCGGACCTTGTGTCATTGTTTGTTGGTGCAAGTCCGGGCGAATTATTCCACGGCACAGGTTGGATGATCACCAGCTTCAACCCGGCACCAAGCTACGGAATGACCGTGATGGAAGGCGTGTACGCGCCCACATCGGTTTTTGCACATGAGATTGGTCATAACCTCGGTTGTCAACATGCCACCAACGACATTGGTAGCTGGGTCAAAGGCGCGTTTACCAATTCAAACGGCATGCGGTTTAATGTTACTGTAAACGGTCAGAATTATCCGATGCGTACTATTATGGCATATGGTGCCGGACCGCGTTTGGGATATTTTTCCAATCCCAACATCAATGTTTGGGGATCCCCCACTGGTAATACTAATTCTGCCAATAACGCTTGGACCATACAACAAACTGCTCCAATGGTGGGTAATTACCTCACACAAATAATTCAGGCTAAGAAGTTGACCAACAACGCCAGTTCGCAGCGTGCGGTTCCCATCAATCGTGCAACCGTTCGCTGGCCCGCAGGTGGGTTCAACGGAAACTAGGCGCGATTTCCGTTCATTTTCGGGTGCCAATGCACCACAAATGTTTGTGAGTGCGTAGAAAAAACTGCCCTTCCGATGCTGCCAGAGAGCTGTTCGTCAACGTGCCGTCCAGTGAATTGATGCCGATCAATTCAAACTTCGGCTTGGCGCGGAGGACGATCGTTTCGCCGGATTGATTGGGGATGAAGATTTTGTCTCCATCCAACAGCATTGAGCTCCATGATTCCTGCTTAGGGCCGCGACCGCGTACACGCTCAGAGAATTTTACTTTGCCGGTTTTTAATTCGAGGCACTCCATAATCCCATTGGTGTTGAGTACGTACACGTGGCCTTGATGCACCACGCCGGAGCCGAGGCGATTTGGAGTGCGTTCGGTGCGCCAAAGAGTTTTTGGGGTCATGTCACCTTTGCCGTCGGCGGCAACGGCGACGGTGGTGCCAAAATAACCGCCCATACTCACCACCACGTTTTCACCCGCGATGGGCGAAGAGTAGATAAGTGGATTGAGCCCGTCGCATTGCCAAAGAAATTTTCCGCTCTGCGGGTGTATGCCGGCTAGGCTGCCGGGATAGCTCATCACCAAAGCCTCCCGGTTGGCGGTCTTGACAAGGATGGGAGTGCTGAAGCTACAAATCCATTTGCGGCTTTTGTTTCCGCGAAAGCCATCGGTGCGACCGGCGATATTCACATCAGGGTCGTCGATTTTCCAAACAGTTTTTCCGGTGCGCTTATTCAGCGCAATCAGATGCGCCTTTGGATCGGGACCGCGGTAGATATAAACGAGATTGCCATGGATGACGGGCGAGGCGGCAGCACCCCATTCAAAACTAATTTTACCGAGATCACGTTTCCACAATTCTTTCCCTTTGAGATCATAGCAAAAAACGCCGGCGGAACCATAAACGGCGATGATCCGTTCACCATCGGTGGCTGGTGATTCACTGCAGTAAGGGTTAGTGCGGTGCGATTCTTCGGGTGCGGTGTATTTCACGGTTCGTTGCCACAACAATTTGCCGTCGAGTCGATCGAAACAAAGCAGCGCGCGTTCCTGTTTTTCTTCCAGCGGTTGAGTGATGAAGATTTTCTCATCCCAAACGATGGGCGTGGAGTTGCCGCGCCCGGGCATTTGGACTTTCCACGTGATGTTGTTCGTGGCACTCCACTCCACGGGCAGATTTTTATCATCGCTAATGCCCAATCCGGAAGCTCCTCGCCACATCGGCCAGTTTTCCCCGTGTACAGTAATTGCGATTAAAAAGGTAAAGTAAAGGATTCGCATGGCTTTGGGTTGACGACTTATGCTTGACGAAAATTCAGGCAAATCATCATGGTGTAGCCGTGAGCCGAGAAACGGATACCCAGCAAATTGTCGCAGCGGTGGAGGCAGCTGAGCGTCGCACAAGTGCGGAATTTGTGGTGGCACTGGAGCCACGTTGTGGATCGTATCGCGATCTTGATTTGCTTTTCGCCTCTGGTATCACGTTCCTCGCGTTGCTGTACGCGCTTTTCAACCCATGGACTACTCATAGTTCTGAATGGTTGCCGCTCAACCTTGCGATGGTGTTCGGCTTCGCGTGGTTGTTTAGTGCGCAAACACCCCTTGTCCACCGCATTGTGGCCGGGTCCACACGGCAGAAAAGACAGGTAGAGGAGGCGGCTCAATTACTGTTTCATCAGCAGGGCGTTTCCCAAACCCGCGGGCGCACCGGCATTGTGGTGTTGCTTTCGCAAACCGAACGTCGCGTTGCGGTCATCGCCGATAGCGGCGTGATCAAGGCGGTGGGCACGGACAAATGGACTGCGTTGCGATTATCTTTTCAACCTCTTGCCGAAAGCGACGAATTGGCCGCTGCGGCCGCGCAGGTGGTGGAGCAGTTGGGCGAATTTCTAGCCGAATCTCTGCCGGTGGCGGAAGATGACATCGACGAACTTTCCAACGTACCCCGTATTCACTGATGAACCATTTGCGAACCCATCCGGAAGCATGGCGGCGTTTTTGCTTCTGGGCACTCGTCTTTTTGGTGGCGGCATGGCTCGCTCCGGAACTCTGGGCGCGTTTGGGTGGCGGCGGCGGCTACAGTGGCGGCGGCGGAGGCAGTAGCGGCAGCGGTGGCGGTGGCGGTGGCGGTGGCGGGGAGTTGATCGGGTTGTGGATTGAGTTTTGTATCCACTATCCGTACATTGGCCTGCCGATTACAGGAATTGTCGGATTTTATTGTTATAAGTCGAAATCGAATGAGCAAAGTTCCATCAAGGTAACGCCCGAGCCGTCGCCGCCGCTGGATTGGGATGCCTTGCGGGAGCATGATGAGAATTTTTCCGAGGTGCTCTTTCGTGATTTTAGTTACTCGTTATTTTCCAAAATTCACGAGGCCCGCGGCTCGGGCCAGTTGGCGCGCTACAGCCAGTACCTCGATGATGGCTCACGCGGCTGGCTGGAAGGCCTGCATTCCTCGCTCACTGATGTTCATGGCGTGGTGGTGGGAGGCCTCACCGTAAATGAACTGCACGTACCGCCGGAGCCAAATGAAATTGCCTCAGTGCGGCTCAATTATGAGGCTAATTTCACCGAGGTGAGTGGCGAAAAGGAGGTAGCAGTCTATACGCGGCAAGTCTGGCATCTCAGCCGGAGGGCGGGAGCCTTGAGCCCTGAACCCGAACGCATCAGTGCGCTGGGCTGTGTGGGCTGCGGCAGCCCGCTGGAGCCGGAGCCAGACGGAACTTGCCCGCATTGCGGAAACCAATACACGCGTGGCGAGCATCATTGGTTTGTCACAGGCATTGTGGAACTGGATCGTCGTTATGTCGGTCCCGCACTCACTAGCAAGGCTGATGATGTGGGTTTTGAATTCCCTACGGTATTCGATCCTGAATTGGAGACTCGGCGCATCCGGCTAGTGGAGGCGCATCCGGGATTGGATTTTAAAATGATTGTTGCGCGCTTCCGTCATATCTACCACACCCTGCAAACCGCCTGGGGCGAGCAGGACCTAACTGTGCTGCGGCCATTTGAAACGGATAGCTTGTATCAAAACCACAAGTATTGGGTGGAAGAATACCAACGCCAAAACCTCCGCAATGTGTTGAAGGAAGTGGCGCTGGATGACATAGAGTTGGTGAAGATCCGATCCGACAAGTTTTATGATGCAATCACCTGCCGTCTCCGGGCGTCGATGGTTGATTACACCGAGGACTCTCAAGGCAATCATGTGTGCGGTAGCAGAAAGAAACGTACTCAATTCAGTGAATACTGGACTTTTGTCCGTGGTCGTGGCGCGGCCGAGAACACCAAAGGCGATGCCGTTTGCCCCAACTGTGCCGCCGAGCTCAACATTTCCATGGCCGGCGAATGCGAATACTGTGGCAGCAAACTGACTAGCGGCGATTTTGACTGGGTGCTCAGCGAGATTCAGCAGGACGAGGAGTACGCCGGATAATCATGGATGAACTGCAAAAAACTGTTCAAGCACTTGCTCTTGAGAAATATCAGCGGCACATTTTTCTGTGCGCCGATCAGACTGAATCTAAGTGCTGTGATAAGGAAGCCGGGTTGGAATCCTGGGATTTCTTAAAAAGCCGGCTCAAGGAACTGGGCCTTGTGGGCGTGGAGCCAAAGATATTTCGCACCAAGGCAAATTGTCTTCGCGTGTGCCTTCAAGGACCAATAGCGGTGGTGTATCCGGAGGGTACTTGGTACCACTCTTGCACGCCTGAAGTATTGGATCGCATCATTCAGGAGCATCTTATCAATGGGCGTACTGTGGAAGAGTATGCCTTTGCGAGTGCAAATGGATGCCAAGCGGATTAAATACCAGCGCAACTTTTTACGTAATCGATGACTTGCTGATCGTTTTTGCCGGCAGCAAGGGTCACACTTAGGAGTTTGGCTGGATTAACATTCTTCTCACGGAAGAACTGGCGATCGCCGCCTCAGCCGTACATGAGGTCGGCTGGTAAACTTCCGGCGAGCTTCGCGCGGGCCTTTGTGATGAGGCGCGGGAGCCAAGCGATACCTTCCACTTCAGTTGATTTTGCGGGGAATTCATCGATGTCCATACGGTGCTCCGCGGGTTTTCCATTTAGCGTATTCTGAAAATGATCGAAGCGCACGGCTTGCAGTTCCTCTACATGTTCGTAAATTACATCGCCCCATCGCACGTAGTCATCACAAAAATCAAACATCTCCAACGCGCTGCAACCGATGGATTCGAGAAAGATAGTGTCCTCTTTTTCGAACATCGATTCGGGATTGTGCCGTCCCGCTTGGTAGCGTTTCACGCCGGTGAAAAACAGTTCCTGAAATTGTTGTCGCCAGTTTTCGTGCATCGTCAATTTCGCAAATCTACTTCAGCCATTAATTTGTCCGTAGCGGAGTAGGCCTCGGCAACCCATTCAACGATCTTGGCGGGATCGGGCGCATATTCCAGCTCCAAACTAATCGCGCCATCGAAATCCAAATCCTTGATGGCCTGTAAGTAGGGTATGAACGGAACCACGCCGCGACCAGGGGGCAAGTCGCCATGCACTTCGCCGTCGCAATCGGAAATATGCACGTGCCCAGAGCGGCCCTTGAGGGCGGCGAGGCTTTCGGGCGGGCTGTCGCTCAGTACCATGTGGCTGATATCGATGTTCGCCTTCACTGCGGGGCGATTCACGTCAGTCAAGAAACGGTCCATTTCGCCAATGGTATTAATAAGTGACAGGTCAAAAGGCTCTAGCTCGATGACAATCTCCAAGTCTCGCTCCGCCGCATAATCGCCAAGCGTTTGGCAATGCTCCACGGCCCATTGCCACTGTTCAGCGGGAGGAATCACTTCCTTTTGCCAAATGTATTCGCCAATCACGAGCAGGTAATTTTTTGCGCCCAGCGTGACACCCATATCGAGATAACGCTTGCAGCGTTCGAGATGAAATTTCTGCACGCTTGGGTTAAAATCAATGAGCCCCACGCTTACTCCGACTACGCTGATAATCGGCAACTGCAATTCATCACAGGTTTGCTTCACCATCGCAATGCGGTCCTCCGCATTATCGTCGAGTGGGTCCTGGAAAATATCTACGCAGTCAAAGCCCAGTTCCTTCGTCTTGTGCAGTCCATCTACCAGCCCGATACCGTGCTGTTCCCAAGCAGAGTTTATCATTCCCAATTTCATAAATTATCCCTTTGTGATTTCTTTAAGAGAAACAGCCCGATGCACTTCGGCACTCAAATACGCTGCTTCCACCAACGCCATAGTATCCAAATTATCTCGCCCATCGATAGTGGGTTGTTCACCGGTTTCCAGTGCGATTAGTAGTTGTGCCATGGTGCCGATGAAGGCGTCCGGGAACCAGCTTTCTTCCCAGTGTGGCGTGTGAAATTCTTTGTCACCCTTGGTAGCGTACCGAATACTCGATGGAGTGGTGTATGGATCGTGACACCAGCCGATGTCGCCTATAGCCAATCCGTCGAGGCCTTCGATGCGCCATTGGATACCGATGTCGGCTGGCGCGCCTTCACGGGCGGGGCCTGTCCATGTATCATCAATGGCGATGATGCGCAGGCCATTTTTGTATTCGAGAATGTAGCTGGCGATGCCGTCAGTGTGTGGGAAATCGGTACGCGGATCCGTTCGCGTGCTGCAAAATATGCGCTCGGGATTGCCGAACCAATACCGGAAGGTGTCGATATGGTGAATGGACATAATGCGCAGCGTGACCCAACCCTGTTCTTTTATCCAGGGTTTCCAATGAGGGATTCCGCGCATATCGAGTGTGGCCAGCACAGGCTCACCGATTGTACCGTTTTCGAGTAGCGTTTTGGCGGCGCGCACGGATTGGTCGTACCGCATATTTTGGTTCACGGCCAAAACGATACCTGCTGCTTCGCACGCTTCCACTGCAGCCACGGCTTCGGCGTAGTTGGTGCCCAACGGTTTTTGCGCGAGGATGCCTTTGGCGGTGCCGCGCGCGCAGGCGGCTTGGATGGTCTCGAGTTGTTTGTGCGGCGGCACGGCGAGGTCAAGCACTTCGATGGATTCATCATCGAGTAGTTCATCAATGGAATCAAAAACGGTGTCGATGGCATGATCATTCGCACACTTCGCAGCGTTGTCCTTTGTGCGACCGGCAATAGCGACGGGATTGAAGCCGGCTTTGCGATAGGCAACAAGATGGCAATCGCTCATGATAAAGCCGCTGCCAACGCAGCCAATGCGCCAATCTTTGCGCTCAGGGAGGGGGGAATGAATGTTGAGTTTCACGAGGAGGATTTTTCGGCCGCACCGGTGGTGGCATCTTTAGCAGGGTTCCAGAAATCTGAGCTTTGCTCGAAAAGTTTGCTGCCCATTTCCTTGATGGCACCATCAGGTAGTTTGTCGATGGGGCTGTAAAAAGGATGGTGTGATTCTTTGTAGGGGTTGTTGTGTTTGGTGTTGTAGCAGCAGATCAAGGACCATCGCGGATCATTAGAAGTGTTTTGGTCCGAGCGATGAAGGAGATTGCCATGGAAAAAGAGTGTGTCACCCGGGGCGAGTTCCACGTACATCCTTTCCATCACTTTTTCCGCAGCCTCGACACGTTCTGGATCAGCACCGGTTTGGTCCCCAAATTTTCCGTGTTCAATCCGACCCATCTTGTGTGAGCCTTTGAGTACCTGTAGGCAGCCGTTCTTTCTTGTGTTGGGATCCACAGCGATAAAAGCTGAGCCCATGTCGGGCCAAATGCAGCCGTTCTGATACCAGTAACCGTAATCCTGATGCCACGCCCACGCACCACCTGTGCGCGGCTGCTTGATGCTCATCTTACTATGATAGTGGTAGACCTCATCATCGAACAGCTGCTCCATGGTATTAACAATACGTTCAGAGCGGGCAATAGCACCCCATAGATCCTCACCGGCGGAGTTCCAGAGCACCAATCTCTGCTGTCCACCTTCACCATCGTCTAGATCATAGGCTTTTTCCTCAAAGGCAGATTCAGCCTTTGCAGCTTCTCGAAGAATACCGGCTTCCTCAGCATCAAAAAGGCCGCGCAGGATAAGATAACCATCCTCACGAAAGGCGGAAACTTGTTCTTCGGAATTGGATTGCATGGCGTAACGGTGCCGAGGGCACACGCGGATGTCAACCGTCCGTACCGCCCGCCCAGTCAGGGCGTTGCTGGAGATGGTACAATCGTTCACCAGCTTTGCGCTCGAGAAAAATACCTTCATTTTCACGATCGGCGTAATCCTCAATGTTAATCGTACGATGATCAATGTAGCCGAGATTGATTTGTTTACACATCGCCTCGGGAATGCCCGTCGCGAGCGTGACGGTGACACGTGGGTGTTCGTTACCGTTTTCTCCCACTGTGCCGATACCTTTCACATGGCCTGAATGCGCGAGTAATCCCCATGGGAAATCTTTGAATTTTTCCCAATGATGTAAGAGATAGGCAGAGCAGTGATATCCGATCTGCTTCATTAGGTCACCATGCGAAAAGCTGACTTCGGTAATGTGGGGAGCATATATAATAAGTTCACCGCCATCGGCAAGGATGGGTTCAAGTTTGTACATGCATTTGCCGCCCACCCAAAGATCGTCGTACATAGTGGGTGCGCAGGACACGATGGTGTGAAAAGGGCGTTCTTTGTACGTGATGTGTTCGTGCGCAGAAAGATCACTGGCAGCGTTCCATGCACTTTCGGGCGTACCAAAAAACAATCCGGCCAGAGATTTATCCGGCCGCACTACCATACAGAAACAGGTTTTTTCGATGTCCACCATGGCTCCTGCGTGGTCGACCACTTTGCGAACGGGCGTCCATTTGCTGCCGATGATCATGGGGTTGGTGACCACCGCCCCGAGCCAGTGGAAAAAATTTAGTACCTCTGGCCCGCTGATACCAGGGAATAGATATTTGTTGCCGCCGGAAAACCCGACTACTTCGTGAGGGAACACCGGCCCAAGAATCATCACTTGATCGAATTCGTATATCGTTTTGTTGATCTCAACCGGCACATCCATTTCAAAGCGTCCACCGGAGAGTTCCTTAATCGTGCTGCCGGGGATGGTGCCGAGATTGCGCATGGCATCAGGATTGTCCCACTCGTGATTGTGAAACGTGACGTTTGCATACTGTTTGCGGCGTTCTTCGATCGTGATTTCCAGCCGCTCACAAATGGCTTCCTCGCTCATCGCGTGATGTGTGCCGAGTGCAATCATCACATCGAGCTTTGAAGCGCTGTCACAAATTTGTGCGTGGATGGCTTTGAAAAGTTGGCCGATGGGTGCGGTGCGTGTGGCGTCGGGAACGATGAGTAAAACTTCTTTGCCGACATACTCCGCTGCAGGCAATGATTGTACGACTACTTCATTGACTTGTTCGTTTGTCAACGGCGAGCTGTTATCAGTAATTTGAGAAAACATACTCACGTTAAATTGTCTGCGATAAGAAACCGCCGTCGACTACAATGTCGGAGCCTGTCACAAAACTCGAAGCTTTGTTGCTGGCGAGATACACCGCCGCGCCAGCCAGCTCAGTGGGATCGCCGAAACGGCCCATGGCTGTATGACCGAAGATGGAAAGCGCCCTTTCGCTGGGCGTGCCGTCTTCGTTGTAGAGTAGTTTTTTATTTTGCTCAGCCGGAAAAAATCCGGGGGTAATGCTGTTTACTCGTACGCCTTTCGTAGCCCATTCGCGGGCAAGAAAACGGGTGGCACTGAGCACGGCGGCTTTGGAGGCGGAATAGGCGATTACTTTGGAGAGCGGTAGATGGGAGGTGACACTGGCGATGTTGATTATGCTGCCCTTGCCGCGTGCGCACATGGCGGGACCGAATTCCTGACAAGGCAATAACAGTCCACCCACAAGATTAAGGTCAAAGACCTTTGCCCATGCGGGGAGGGGGATGTTTTCGAAAGGCATGTCGGGCGTTACAGTAGCGTCGGGGTGGTTGCCTCCGGCGGCGTTTAGCAAAATTGTGGGCCCGCCGAGCGCTTCAGCTACGGACTCATGGCAGCTATTCAGGCTCGTGGAATCCATGGCATCGCAGGTAAAAAACTGTGCAGTGCCACCGGCATCGGTGATTTCTTTTACCCGTGCTTCGCCGCGTTCGGCGCTGCGACCGGCTACGGCGATTTTGGCGCCGGCCTCGGCCATGGCTTGGGCGCAAGCGCCGCCGAGTGCCCCGGTTGCGCCTATCACCACGGCAACTTCATTGTTCAAATTAAATAGACTCATAAAGGCCGACTATGCGGGAAGGGTTTTGGGCGTAAAAGAAAATAACGATTGGCGAAGGCTGGCGTGCCCGTTAGGTTCGCGCCGATGAGCGATTTACCGCAACCACAAGTGGTGATAACCCACGAGAGCGATTTGGATGGATTTGTATCCGGTCACCTACTGCAGCGTTTGGCGAATCATTTGTTCGACCAGCAAACGCTGTTGCAAGCGTGGAATTACACCAACTTCGAACGCCGTCCACTGCGCGAAAACTGCGCGTGGGTGTGTGATTTGAACTTCTCAAAACGCATGGACCGCGATAATTGGCTGATCGTAGATCATCACCAAACCGACGTAGATCCGCAACGAGCACGACTGATTCTCGACCATTCCAAGTCCGCGAGTTTGCTCTGCTACGAGCTGTGCAAAGAGCACGGCCTCGGTAATGAGAAGCTCGACCGGCTCGTGCATTTTACGAACGTTGGCGATTTGTTTCTCACGGACGATCCGCATTTCACGGAGGCTATCGATTACGGAAGCCTCATTAAACAGTATATGTTTTGGAATATCGCCAAGCTCATCGAGGGCGATCTTGAGTCATTGATCGATCATCCGCTCATCGAAGTGATCGCTACGCGCCGGCGGATTGAAAATCCGATTGGCTACGAATATGCCAAGGCACACATTACTCCGCTGTCGGACACGGTGGCGATGATTGAATCGCCGATTGGCGACACCAACGCAGTGGTGCATCAAATGTTGACCGAAGAAACCACGCCGCATCCGGTGATTCTTACGGCGGTAACGCGCAATCGTTCGGTAAGTGTGAGCGTGCGCAGTCGCAATGGTGAGGCGCTTCCGGTTGCCAAGTTGCTGCAAGGTGGCGGCCATCCCAATGCGTGCGGCGCCACGTTACCGCAAACGGTGCAGCGGATTCCCGATGCGATAGATTATTTGAAGAAAACACTGAACCCCAAGCCTGGCGGTGATGGACTTGGGAGTTTGGGCGATGCGTTGGAGGGATTGAAGGTGTGATGCTGGGAACACGCTTTCGCGTGTCCTTACCGGGCCAAAATCCAATCTTTTAATTTTTTTAGAGCATCAGCCCGGTGGCTGTTTTGGCTTTTGATTGGTTCGCCGAGTTCACCGAAGGTTTGGGCGTGGCCTTCGGGTTGGAAAACGGGATCGTATCCGAAACCATTTTCACCGCGCGGTTCTTCAATGATTTGGCCTTCGCATACGCCGTGGAATATTTCAGGCTTTTCGTATTGCCCCGCGCGGGCTAGCGCGATCACACAGCGGAAGCGCGCGGTGCGATGGTGTTTGCGATAGTCGGAAAGTTCGTGCAACAGTTTGGCGTTGTTTTGTTGGTCGGGGGTGTTTCCCGCGTGTGAATCGGTGGCGGCATAGCGGGCGCTACGCACGCCGGGCGCGCCATCTAGGGCATCCACTTCGAGGCCAGAATCATCGGCGAGCACCCATCCCTCGTGTAAGTCCTCATTTTGCTTGAGCCAGTTGACGAGGGAAAGCGCCTTGAGCGCGGCGTTACCGGCGAGGGTGCGGGCGGTTTCTTCCACCTCGGGAGCATCAGGGAAATCGGCTAAAGTACGGCAGACAAAATCCGGCCCGAGCAGGGTCTGGATTTCATCCGCCTTGTGCGTGTTTCCGGTGGCGATGACAACGGGGGTGGGCACTAGGATTTGCCCATGCCGCTGAGCAGATCCTTGATGCCGCCGAGCGATCCGATAACTCCGGTGGCCTCGTAAGGCACGTAGACAACTTTGTTGTCTTTGCCGGAAGTCATGGTTTGCAGCGACTCCAAGTAGCGGACGGCAATGAGGTATTGTGCGGGATCGCTCTTGGTGCCGCCGAGGCTTTCGGTGATCAGCGTGAGGGCGTTCCTTTCCGCGTCGGCCACTTTGATACGGGCTTCGGCTTCACCTTCTGCATTCAAAATGGCAGATTTTTTCTGTCCCTCGGCACGTGTGATTTGGGATTCGCGGATACCTTCGGCCTCGAGAATCATTGACTTCTTTTCGCCCTCCGCGGTGAGAATCACGGCGCGGCGATCGCGCTCGGCGCGCATTTGTTTTTCCATTGCTTCCTGGATGTCACGCGGCGGGGTAATGTCCTTGAGCTCCACTCGGTTGACTTTCACGCCCCACTTGTCGGTTGCTTCGTCCATAATTATCAGAAGCTCACCATTGATTTGGTCGCGTGAGGTTAGGCATTCATCCAAGCTCAAGTTGCCCGCCACATTACGCAGACTGGTTTTGCAAAGTTTCTCAATGGCATCGGGCAGGTTGGCGATTTCATAAATGGCCTTTGTCACGTCGGTGATTTGGAAATACAGCATCGCATCAATCTCGATGGTCACGTTGTCCTTCGTGATCACGTTTTGCTTTGCGAAATCAAACACCTGCTCCCGCAAATCGATGCTGGTCTTCTGGACGGTCATCACGTATTCCACGCCGCTGATATCCGTACGCTTGGAGCGCCAGTAGATCGCGCGCGGTTTATCCATCACCGGGATGATGAAATTGATGCCGGCTTGCAGGGTATCCTTATATTTCCCAAATCGTTCGACTACCATGCATTCGGCTTGCTTGACGACTTTGACACACATCAATATTGCCGAGATCACGGCGATTGCCAAGACGACGGACAGGGCAAGGCCAAAATTTGAGGCACCAAACATTGGGGTTAGGGAATGTTCCATTATTATTACTTTCTTTTATCTTTTATTAGAGGTTATCACACGCAAACGATGGCTATGGGTTTTCACTTACACTAACAACGGCCTTGGAGCCTTCAATGCGGATCACCGTGGCCAAAGATCCTTCTTCAATGATAATACTTTTATCGGAGACGGCCCGCCAGTCTTCACCGCCGATTTTAATGCGTCCGGTTTCGGCTTGTGGGTCAACTGTTTCCGTGATTTTGCCTTGCCTACCGACATAGGTGTTGATGCCGCTGACTTCTTTATTCGAAATGTTCTCCATCATACGCTTCCAAATGGGTCGGACAGCGAGAAGTAAACCGACTGAGGTGATGCTAAAACCAATCATTTGCCAGGTTGCGGTGGCGCCAGCATAATTAATAAGTGCTGCCACCAGACAGGCGACTCCAATGGGGCCAGCGAAGAAACTGACAGAAAAAATTTCGGCCACAATAAAAAATGCGCCAATAATAATCCAGATGAGCCAGCCTTCCATAATGGGGATACTTAAGTTGCGGGTATGTTTCTGGAAAAAAAGGGGTGTGTCAACGTTTTGGATACGAAAAACCAGATTCCTCTCTTCGCGTCAGTTTGCATTGCCCCGCGTGGGTCTTTTCTCCATTATTCGCCGCCGATGTCACAAATGCGGCGACAATATCCGTTTCACTTGATCGAGCCCCGCTGGCAACAGCACTGGGAGGCGCAGGAGACGTTTCGTGCTTTTAATCCCGGAGAATCCCCCGCGGCGGAGCATCCCTTTGCAGTGCGCCACGGCGATACGGCACCGGAATCGCTGGAGAAATATTACATTCTCGATATGTTTCCGTATCCCTCAGGCGCGGGCTTGCACGTGGGGCATCCGGAAGGCTACACCGCCACGGACATCACAGCGCGCTACCTTCGAATGCAGGGCCGCCACGTTTTGCATCCGATGGGTTGGGATGCTTTCGGCTTGCCGGCGGAGCAGTACGCCATCAAAACCGGACAGCATCCACGGAAAACCACCGAGGAAAACATCGCCAATTTCACGCGCCAAATTAAAGGGCTCGGCTTCAGCTACGACTGGAGCCGCGAGGTGAACACCACCGACCCTAATTATTTTCGCTGGAGCCAATGGATTTTTCTGCAACTTTATCATTCGTGGGCGAATCCTGCCAGCGGCAAGGCGGAGTCCATCGACACGCTGGAGTTTCCGGCGGACGTAACCACAGACGAAGCCCGGCGCGATTTCCGCGATGACCATCGCCTCGCGTTTGTTTCCCACGCGCCGGTGAACTGGTGTCCCGAGCTGGGTACGGTGTTGGCCAATGAAGAAGTCATCGATGGCAAAAGCGAAGTGGGCGGGCATCCCGTGGTGCGCCGACCGATGCGGCAATGGATGCTACGCATCACGGCTTTCGCGCAGCGATTGCTAGATGATTTGGAGACGATCGATTGGAGCGATTCACTGAAGGAAATGCAGCGCAACTGGATTGGCCGCAGCGAAGGGGCTGAGGTGGAATTTAGAATACAGGAGTCAGAAGACAGAATCTGTGTTTTTACGACGCGGCCCGATACGTTGTGGGGCGCGACTTATTTGGTGCTTTCGCCGGAGCACGAATGGGTGGATGGAATCACCACCGACGACCAACGCTCGGCGGTGACGGACTATCGCGCGACGGCGGCCCGCAAGAGCGACTTGGAGCGCACGGAATTGGCAAAGGAAAAGACAGGCGTGTTCACCGGCGCGTTTGCGATCAATCCGGCGAACGATGAGCCAGTGCCCATTTGGATTGCCGATTACGTTTTGGCCAGCTACGGCACCGGCGCGATTATGGCTGTGCCCGCGCACGACGCTCGTGACTTGGAGTTTGCACAAAAATTTGAACTACCTGTGCGCGTGGTCGTGCAAGCGCCTGAAGGCGAGTCGCTTGGATTTGTGGGCGACGGCACCAGCGTGGAGAGCGGCTTCATCAGCGGCTTACCCACGCCCGAGGCCAAGGCGAAGATTGTCGAATGGCTCGAGGGAAAAGGGCAGGGCAAGCGCACCATCAATTTCAAACTGCGAGACTGGCTGTTCAGCCGTCAACGCTATTGGGGCGAACCATTCCCCATCGTCTGGCGCGATGGTCATCACGAGGCAGTTGCGGAAAGTGATTTGCCCGTGTTGCCTCCGGAGTTGGATGATTATAAACCAACCACCGAAGGCGATCCGCCATTGGCGCGCGCTGCGGATTGGGTAGACCTCTCCGACGGCGCTACGCGCGAGACTAACACGATGCCCCAATGGGCGGGCAGTTGTTGGTATTATTTACGCTACCTCGATACGCAAAACAACGAGCGTCATGTGGGCGAGGCGGCGGAAAAATATTGGATGAACGTCGACCTTTACGTCGGCGGCACGGAGCACGCGGTGTTGCATTTGTTGTACGCGCGGTTTTGGCACAAAGTGATGTTTGATCTTGGTCATGTGTCTATGGCCGAGCCGTTTCAGCGTTTGGTGAATCAGGGAATCATCCTCGGCGAGGATGGCCAAAAAATGTCCAAGAGTCGCGGCAACGTGGTGAACCCTGATGGAGTCATCGACGAATATGGCGCGGACGCTTTTCGTTTGTATGAAATGTTTATGGGCCCGTTGGAAATGATGAAGCCGTGGAACACCAAAGGCGTGGAGGGAGTGTATCGTTTTCTCGGGCGCGTGTGGCGGCTGTTCATCGACGAGGGCAGCTACAAAGATTACGAGCAAGCGGTGACCGCTGCCCCGGATCAAGCGGAGGCGTTGCTGGCGGGTCTGAAGCTACACGCGGCAATCAACGATACTGAACCCACACCGGAACAACTCAAGGTGCTGCACGCGTGCATCAAAAAAGTGACCGACGACCTCGATGGGATGCGCTACAACACCGGCATCTCGGCATTAATGGTTTTCGTCAATGAAGCCTCCAAATGGGAGAGCCGCCCGCGGGAAGTGCTGGGGATATTTTTGCGTTTGCTCAATCCCTTCTCGCCGCATTTGGCGGAAGAATTGGCGGATCGATTGGGTGAGGTATCCGGGAATACACTGGCCTATCAACCGTGGCCGGAGTGGGATGAGGCTTTTTTGGTGGAAGAATTCATTGAGTTTCCCGTACAAGTGAACGGCAAATTACGTGGGCATATTGACATCACACCGGAGACTTCGCGCGAGGAAATCGAACAGCTTGCGTTGGCGTGTGAGAAGGTGCAGCAATTTATTTTTGAAAAAGAAGTTAAGAAAGTCATCCTGGTGCCGAATAAACTAGTGAATATTGCGGTGAAATAACCGGTTGCAAGAGAGTCAATGAAATTCC
>JAOLZA010000031.1 GCA_028343615.1 Verrucomicrobiota bacterium | reverse complement strand
GAATTTCAGGGGCAGCTTGAGTGAAAATAAAAGCCAACCCGGCGCTTAATTTCAGTCTTCCGTCAATGCCTCCATTCGTTCCTGCAATGTCCGGCGGGCCGCTTCGCGATCGATATCGTCCGCGTCACGCGGCACCTGCACCATTTCACCGATGCGAATATTGCAGCGCGAAAAAGGCAACGGCAATTTAAACGCATCCCAACTGTTAAATTCTTTTTTCCACTCAACCGTCGCCGAGGCGGGTACGATTGGAAGGCCGGTAATTTGCGCGAGCATGACCGCGCCGGGTTGCACCTCATAGCGTGGGCCGCGCGGGCCGTCGGGAGTAATGGCAAAGTCGTAGCCGAGTTTTGCCCACGAATTGAGTTCGCGCAACGCTTGTGCACCGCGCCGACTGGAGGAGCCGAGTACCGGCTGTATGCCGTGATACTCCATCACCCGAGCGAGGATGGCGCCGTCTTTGCTCGCACTCACCAACGCAGCCAAACGGCGGTGCGGTTGGCGAGCGAGAAAAAATTTTCGGTACGACGGTGGCGCTAGCAGTAAACGATTGTGCCACAGGCTGAAGATTACCTGCCGGTTTCCAATCGCCGCCAAGGTGTCGGAGGAGTCCTCGAGCTCTAGTCGCCAAGTGCTATCAAAAAGGCGCGTGACGTTATGAGCCACCGAAGCCGCAAGTGCGCCGTGCCAGCGGAGTGTATGCGGAACGACCACGCCAGATTTACGGGTGGGCGTGGTCATTTGCCTTTTTGTAACGCGGCACGTACCAGCGCATCCACCGGCTGACTCGGGCCCAGCATCATGATGGCGGCACGGATGGAATCCTGCGCGTCCTTCGGCTTGGAGCCGAGCGCGATGAGTGCGGAGATGGCGTCGGCCATTTTTTGGTCATCGGCGTTTTGAGGGAAGTTTGGATCTAGCGAAGCATCGTCGCCAAGTTTGTCTTTCAATTCGACCACAATTCGTTCGGCGGTTTTTTTGCCAACCCCGCTGATGCACGAAAGAGCTTTCACATCGTTGTGGGAAACAGCCGCGCGAAAGGATTTGGGCGTAGTGCCACTCAAAACATTCAGCGCCAGTTTTGGCCCAATACCGCTCACGTGGCGGATGAGCAATCGGAAAAGGTCACGCTCGATCTCGGTGCTGAAGCCGTATAGTACGTGCGCATCATCGCGGATGGCCAAGTGCGTAAGTAGCGTCACCTCGCCGCCGGGCATCGGTAGTTTGTCGAAGGACGACAACGGGATGAGCACTTCATAGCCAACGCCGTTCACATCGATGACCACCTGCGTGGGCAGCGATTCGGCCAGTTTACCTTTGAGAAATGAAATCATCCCCGGTGGTTATAATTTCTGCGTGGGGTTGATGGCAAAACGTTTGTTCAACTGAGAGTAAGTAAGCGCCAACGCCAGCGCATCGGCGGCATCGGGCGCAGGTAATTCATCTAGCGCCAACATTCGCTGTACCATCTTGGCCACGGCCATCTTTTGTGCGTTGCCGTAACCAACGATGGACTGCTTCACCTTACGCGGGGCGATCTCAAAAATCTCCAGCCCACCCTCCGCAATAGCCGCCATCGCCGCCCCACGTGCCTCGCCCATAATCAGCGCAGTCTTCGGGTTTTGCGCATAAAATAACCCCTCAATCGCGCACACCGTTGGCCGATGCGCGCTAATTACCTCACGAAATGTTTTCGAAATAGCCACAAGACATTCCGTGCGGCTCCATTTCGCAGGACATTGAATCGTTCCTTGCGCAAGCGTTACAGGATTTTCTTTGTCCAACCGAACAACCCCAAACCCTGTTCCGCGCAGTGACGGATCTACTCCTAGAATGAGCGAATGATCAACGGCATCTTGAGGGGCAACAGTCTTTTTGTCGCTCACGCGTTTTTGCAACTGCTCAAATTGGCGGGCGGAAATCCCCACGCTTTATCTTTCAACCAAAACTATTCCGCACTGCTTTTACCCAGCAACGATTGCTTGTGCCGCGCCACATATTCCTCCACGTACAATAAATTATCACTGGCGCGCTTGGCCACACTCAGCAAAGTATCCATACTCGAAACTTCCTCCAATTGCTCCGCTACAAACCAAGTGAGCATGTTCTGCGTGATGTGGTCGCCCTCGGAAATAGCAAGGTTCACAAGGCTGTTAATTTGTTGGGTCACCTTCTGTTCCGATTTCAGCGAAAGTTCGATTGCATCGCAAGCATCAGTAAATTCCGCACGGGGTGCTGGTAAGGGCGGGATTACTAACTTGCCGCCAGCATCAATAACATATTTTACAATTCGCATCGCATGATCGCGTTCCTCATCAGATTGCTGGTGAAATAAATCGGCCAGCTCAACCAAGCCCTCCCCTTCGAAATACGCCGTAATCGCCACGTACTGTAGCGAGGCGGAAAATTCGTACCCGATCTGTTCGTTTAATGCGTCGTTAACTTTTTGTCCAATCAACATGATCAGATTCTAGCACACTTTCGCGTAAAAGAAAACTTCGCCGTTAAAAATATGAGTCGTTTGCTATCGGGACTCATTCCCATCAACGCCCCGGCAGCTTGTCGATGTTGAACCCGCACTTCATTGCCCAAGCAAACCAATCTTTCTTCAAACGTACAACGCGTTTTGGATTGACCGAGGCAAGATCGTTGGTCTCAGTACGGTCAGCTTCCAAATCGAAAAGAGACCAGCGCTTGTCCAGCTTGTCCCACACCAATTTCCATTTCCCCTCGCGTAACGCGCGGTTGCCGGACCATTGCCAGGCAATCTGATCATGGCCTCCGCGTTTTCCACCATTCAAGATAGGCAAAAGGCTTTTACCTTCCACAGGCAAGATATGGTTGCCTTTGTGCTTTGCCGGATATTTGCCCCCGGCCAACTCAAGAAAAGTCGGCATAAAATCAATGATGTGCCCGACTTCTTTGGTGATCGAGTTGGCCTTGATTTGCCTGGGCCACCACGCGATGCATGGCGTGGCGATGCCACCCTCGTGCGCCCATTTTTTGTAGCGACGAAAGGGCGCGTTCTGTGCCCAACCCCAAGAGGGACCAACAGCCGCATAAAACTCCTTTGGTCCCGGGATAATCTTTGGTGAACGCCCCCCAGGCTCCTCGGCGCAGCCCCCGTTATCCGAGAGGAACAGCACCAGCGTGTTATCCGCCTCCCCGCTTTTCTTCAATGCGGCCATCAATCGACCTATATTTTGATCCATGCTATCGATCATCGCCGCGTATACTGCCATCCGCAGATCCTCGTGGTTATGATTGGCGCTTGCCCAGTCGTAGGCGCGGCTATCGCGGCTGGAAAGTTTCCACTTTGGATCAATCAACCCCATCTCTTTCATGCGTTTATGCCGCTGCTCACGCATCTTATTCCAGCCCATCTTGAATTTGCCTCGGTACTTCGCGATGTCCTCAGGCTTTGCGTGCAACGGGTAGTGTGGCGCCGTGTAGCAAACATGTAGAAAGAATGGCCCATCCTTTTGAGAGAATTTATTTAAACTTTTAATGGCATGATCAGTGAAGGCGTCGGTCGTGTAGTAATCTTTTGGAAACTCGAAGAGTTCCCGGTCGTTTTCGCCAAACTTACGAATACGAGCGCCCTTGTACTTCGGATCACGCTGTTTGGGGTCGAAGAAGTTGCAGGCGCCATCGAGTAATCCGTAATACTCATCAAAGCCACGCTTGAATGGATGTGTCGCCTCATCAGAGCCCAAGTGCCATTTACCTGAAAGCGACGTCTGGTATCCGGCAAGTTTCATAGCTTCACCCAATGTCACCATATTTGTACGCAATAGCCCACCTTCACCACGCCGCGGATACAGGCCCGTCAAGATCGAGGCTCGCGTGGTGGTACACTTTGCATTGTTGTAAAATTGCGTGAACCGCATCCCTTCGCGCGCCATCCGATCAAGCGTCGGTGTCTGCACTTCACCTCCATAACAGCCAATATCGCTCCAGCCCATGTCATCGCACATGATGAGAATGATATTCGGACGCGACGCTTTGGCGTCCATGGATGAAAACGCGCAGAGGAATAACGCGCCCAGCAGAATTCGTAAGAGGCTCTTCATTGGAACAACCCAATCAGACCGCAGAAGTCGCGGCCAAGCAAGGAATTCATTCACCAAACAGCGGAGCACTTACTAGAATAAAAACCGGTCTACTTTCTAAGAATTTCGTTTTTTTTCGGCAACATACCACACTTCATCAACGCCAGTAGCGGGTAGGCTGTCCCGCTGTACGTAATGTAGTGGTATTTGTCGGTATTCAGTGAACGTGTCCACCACCGGCCACTCTCGCGCTGGTTGGATAAAAGCCATTTCACCGCCTTTTGTAAACGCGCATCTTTTGCGGGCACACCTGCCTCACGCAACACAAGCACCGCCAATCCAGTCATATGGCCATCGCTGGGGGGATTTTTAAATTCTGGTTCAGCACGCAACTTAGCCGCGCGATTCCCCACGCCCCACTTTTCCGGTGTCGAAAATGTCCGGATAGACCAACCTCCATCCTTGCGTTGATGGGCCCAGAGTATATCGATCAACTTTTGCCGACGATCTTTCTGCAAAAGGTCCGGCATACGTGCCGCAGCCCAGAGCAGGAGTACAGAACCATAATCGTGAGGAGGCTTTGTTTCTCGCAGGTACTTTTGCAATAATCCAACACTCGCTTTCAACTTTTCGTCCTTTAGATTTCCCCGCCATTGCGGTGCGGAGGCAACCGCCATGGCCGCCACAGTAGCTTCCTGAAAGGCGCTCGATTCCAGCGGCGGCCATAAAACCACCGAATGCCATGTGCCGGATTTTTCTTGTATACGAAACATCAATTCCAATGCCGCTTGGGTTTCAGCAGACAGCTTGCCGGTCAAGTGTCGGTCCCACTGCGCTAATCCTACTGCGGTGTAAATTATCTCTGCGGGCTTTGTCTTTTTTAACAGATCGGCATGTTTCATTTTTTGTAATTTTGCCAATTCATCGGTGAGCAAATCACGAACTTCCTCGGTGGGCTCTCCTAGTACAGAAGTTAATTCCGGGCGAATTTGCATGTACGTGCCCGTTGTATGGCATGTCACACAACCGCGCTTGCGCGTCCACGCCAGTGCGCCTTTCTCAAGATAGTCATCTGCCTTCGCCAGCGAAAATTGTTTTAACACAGCCTCACCTGCCGAGGCCGCTGGCACGGTAATGTCCGGTGATTGATACTGTGGCGTTGCAGCAAATAAAGCCGGGCCAATAAAAAGAAAGATGATTTTTTTCATGGATTAAGTAAGGATTTCCTTCGCTACATTGCCGAATACATCAGTCAGTCGGAAGTCGCGGCCTGAGTAGCGGTAGGTGAGTTGTTCGTGGTCGATCCCCAGCAGGTGCAGGATTGTCGCATGCACATCGTGGATGTGCATCTTGTCGCGCTCAGCATAAAACCCGTAATCATCTGTGGCTCCAAAACGAAAACCATCTTTCACCCCTCCGCCAGCCATCCACATGGTGAAGCCCCACGGATTGTGGTCGCGTCCGTCCATGCCGCTGCCCTGCACGGTGGGCGTGCGGCCGAACTCGCCGCTCCACACGACGAGCGTGTCGTCAAGCAAACCGCGCACCTTCAAGTCATGCAGCAAACCGGCAATGGGTTTGTCGACTTCGGACGCCTTTTCAGTGTGGCCTTTTCGGAGGTTGCCATGTTGATCCCATTGCACCTTGCTGTCGCTGTGGCTCACCTGCACGAAGCGCACGCCACGCTCAGCAAACCGCCGCGCCATCAAACACTGCCGGCCGAAATCTTCGGTGACCGCGTTGTCCAGCCCGTAGAGTTTGCGCGTGGCTCCGGTTTCGCCACGGATGTCTTGAATTTCCGGCATTGCCGTTTGCATGCGGAAGGCCAGTTCAAAGGAATTGATACGGCTCTCAAGAATGGGATTTGGCACGCCACCGAGATTGTCGTGATTGAGTTTTTTCAAGAAATCCAACTGCGCGCGCTGTTGACTGCTCGTCCACTTAGGGTTTTTTATGTGATGCACTTTGGCATCCTTCGCCTTGATGCTGGCGTTGCCGATGGGCGTGCCGGCGTAATGCGCGGGCAGGAACGCGCTACCCCAATTATTCACACCGCCGTGTGCGAGCGTCGGACAAATGGTCACGAAGGCCGGCAGGTTGGCGTTCTCCGTGCCGAGCCCGTAGCTCACCCACGCGCCCATACTCGGCCGCACAAAATTATCCGCGCCGGTGTGCAGTTTCAAAAGCGCGCCGCCGTGGGCCGGATTGGTGCCGTGCACGCCGTGCAGAAAACAAATGTCGTCGACGTGCCGCGCGACGTTTGGAAACAACTCGCTGACTTGATGCCCGCACTGTCCATATTTTTTGAATTTCCACGGCGATGCCAGCAGGTTTCCGGTCGCGGCAAAGGTGACTTTCGGTTTTGCAAAAGGCAACGGTTTCCCATGGTCACGCTGGAGCAATGGCTTGTACTCAAAAGTGTCCATATGCGCCGGGCCGCCCTTCATGAACAGGAAAATCACGCGCTTAGCCCGTGGTCGAAAATGCGATCGCCGCGCCGCCAACGGGTTCTCCGCGTGCAACATGGACGTTAACGCCACCGAGCCGAAGCCCAGAGACGTTCGTTGTAGCATGTCGCGGCGTGTCATCATTTCAGATAAAGAAACTCATTCGACGAAAGTAACGCCTGACACAGTGCCTGCCAGCTCGCCTGCTGTTCTTGGCAAAATTCGTTCACGAAAGCCACAGCACGTTTGCTCTCATTGGCTGTCGGTTTGCGGTTGTAAACTTTCACGTAAAGCCATTCGACACGCTCGGTGTTGTTGAGTTTTCCCTCCGCCAATAATTGCTTGGCCATCGTTGCACAGGTGCGGAGGACGAGTGGACTGTTCATTAAATACAGCGATTGCGGGGCGATGGTGGTGTCGGCACGGTTGCCGTTCACGGTGCCGGGGTCGGGGAAGTCGAACAGCTCGAACAAATCGTAAACGTGATTACGGATGACCGGTAGATAAATGGCGCGACGATTACTGTTGTAAGTGGTGGCGTCCTCGGAAGTGTGGTTGAAGACGAGCTTGTAGTTTTCAAACGCCCAAATCGTACCGCCCACTTTTAGATCAAGTTGGCCGCCAATTTGTAAAAGTGAATCGCGCAGCGGCTCCGCTTCCATCCGACGCAAGGGCGCGCGCGACATCAAAACGTTCGTCGGGTCAATTTTCAACGCGGCGGCGTTGGGCGTGCTGCTCATTTGGAAGGTCGCCGAGTTGAGAATAAGTACGTTGAGTTTTTTGACCGACCACCCGTTTTCCACGAACCACGCCGCCAACCAATCGAGCAGCTCCGGATGGGACGGCTTCTCGCCGAGCTTGCCAAAATTATCCGGGGTACCCACGAGCCCGCGGCCGAAGTGCCAGCGCCAAACCCGATTCACCATCACACGGGCCGTGAGGGGGTTGTTGCGGTTGGCAATCCACTGTGCCAGTTCAAGCCGCCCACTGACTTTGTCGCTAATCGGCTTGCCATCCGAAAGCGCGCGGGGGAAATGGCGCGGCTGGATTTCGCCGGGGCGCTCGTGATTGCCGCGCACGAAGATGGGTAGATTTGTCGCGTTTCCGTCTTCTACGCCCATTGCGCTGGGCAGCACATATACATCGGCCTCCAATCGCTTGAGCGTTGAGTTTAGTTTTGCTAGTTCGACCTGATTGGTTTCAGAGTATTTTCCTTCGGGATTGGTGGGTAATTTTTCTAATTTCAATTCCACCAACAATTGTTGATTTGCCTTGGCGGTGAATGCGTTGACGGCTTTTTTCTGCGTGGCAATCAGCGCTTCGTGTTTTTCCTTCAGCTTCTTATGCGCGGGCGTGGCGAAGGAATGCTCGTGCCACTTGGCAATGGTCTTTAGCGAGTCCATCGTTTTCGTGCTTTTGAAAATGCCGGCGAGCGCGTAGTAGTCGGCGGTGGGGATGGGGTCAAACTTGTGGTCATGACACCGTGCGCAGCCAAGCGTGAGGCCAAGCAGCGCCTTGCCGAGCGTATCGATTTGCTCGTCGATGATATCCATCTCCATCTTTATCTTGTCCGGCTCGGCGAGCACCTTTGGTCCAAGCGACAAAAATCCCGTGGCAATCCGTTGTTCGCGCCGCGCCGCCTCACCCTTGGCCGACAAAAGGTCGCCCGCAATTTGCTCGATGATAAACTGGTCGAACGGCTTGTCCGCATTAAACGACGTCACCACATAATCGCGATACCGCCACGCATTCGCATGCGCCGCATTTTCGTCGAGCCCGTTGCTGTCCGCGTAACGCACCACATCCAGCCAATGCCGCGCCCAGCGCTCACCATACTGCGGAGTAGCCATTTGAATTTTGATTTCAGATTTTAAATCGCCGATTTTGGAATTGGGCACGGGCAGCAGCCCTCTCAGCGCGTAGTGAATGCGCCGCTGCAAGTCACTTAGGGCGGCGGGTGGGGCGGGTTGGAGGCCGGCTTTTTCCAGCCGCGCGAGGATGAACTGGTCGATTGAGTTCTTGACCCACACCTTGTTTTTCACCATCGGCAGTGCAGGCTTTTTCACCGGTTGAAATGCCCAATGCTTCTGGCTTTTCGCGAGGTCAATCTTATCCGCTGCGGACAAAGCTGTCGCAACCAGCAGTAAAACCAACATTCGGGCAGTCATTTTCATCGCAATTACGCACAACAAATCTAGACATTTTCATGCCGTTTTGCACGGATAAATTGGGCGTTCACCCAAGCAACTCTCTCACCACGTACCCGTGTACGTCAGTGAGGCGGAAATCACGCCCAGCGTGTTTATAAATCAGGTGTTCGTGGTCGAGGCCAAGTAGATGCAGTATGGTGGCATTAAGGTCATGCACGTGGACCTTATCCTTGATGGCGAAGTAACCGAACTCATCAGTTGCCCCGTGGACGATGCCCGGCTTTGCTCCGCCGCCGGCCATCCACATGGTGAAGCCGTGTGGGTGATGATCGCGACCGTAGCCAACTCCATTGCCTTGCGCCATGGGTGTACGCCCAAATTCGCCACCCCAAACGATCAATGTTTCGTCCAGCAATCCACGTTGTTTCAGATCGCTTATTAACGCGGCGATTGGCTGGTCCACAGCGCGGCTACGAGCGGTGTGTTCCTTGGCGATGTTGCCGTGCGAATCCCAGCCTTTTTCAAACAGCTGAACAAACCGCACACCGCGTTCGCAGAGGCGTCGTGCAAGAAGGCAGTTGTTGGCAAAGGACACCTTGCCGAGCTCTGCACCATAAGCCGTACGCACGGCTTGCGACTCGTGTGTAAGGGCAGCCAGTTCGGGCACGGAAGTCTGCATGCGGTACGCCAATTCATACTGCTTGATGCGCGCGGTGATTTCCGGATCGTTCACATTCTCCTGATGCTTCTCGTTGAGGGAACGGATCAAGTCGATCTGATCACGCCGAGTTTTCGAACTGATGCCCTTGGGGTTCCTCAAATACAATACTGGCTCGCCCTGAGAGCGAAACGGTGTGCCCTGATATTCAGTCGGCAGAAAGCCCGCACCCCAGTAGCTATCGAGCAGCGGTTGGCGGTTTTTACCGGAAACCAAAACCACATAGGCCGGGAGATTGGCGTTCTCCGTACCCAAGCCGTAGGAGGTCCATGCACCGAGTGAGGGGCGACCAAAGCGTACGTCACCCGTATTAAGGAACATTACCGCCGGGTCGTGATTAAACGAGTCCGTATGCAGTGATCGGACGACCGCCAGTTCGTCGGCAACCTTGGAAACTTGCGGAAACAATTCAGAGATCTCAATTCCACTCTGGCCATGATTTTGAAATTTCCACGGCGACCCTTTGACGATCGGGTTTTTCGTTTTGATCATCGCAAATTGATGATTCTTGATGATGCTGGCTGGCATCGTCTTGCCTTCGAGCCGATTCAATAGCGGCTTAGGGTCAAACGTATCGACTTGCGAAGGGCCACCGGACATGAACATATAAATCACCCGCTTGGCCTTGGGTGCAAAATGCGGCAACGACGGCTTCGTGAGGGCGTCCTGTCGCAGCAAGTATGACAACGCCATACTACCCAACCCACCGGCAGTCTTTCCAAGAAAGGCGCGGCGAGAGAGTTCGGTTGTAATCTGTTCGTTCATTCGCGGGTCAGCCATTCATCGAGGTTCATTAACACCGAAGTTAGCGCAGACCATTCGTTGGCCTGCTTCTGATCCCTTTGATGTTTTAAAAACGCGAGGCACTGCCGGCGCTCCCGCACATCAGGATCGCGAGAGAGACATATGCGGAATACTGCCGTGATTTTTTTGGAATCTCCATCATAGCCTTCCTTCACTAGCCGCTTAACCAGAGCTGTGGCGGCTTCAGTAAACATCGGCGCATTCAATGCCACCAATGCCTGCTGTGGAGTGTTGGTGATCTGTCGCTTGGCAATACAGACTTGACGTGTGGGTGCGTCGAAGGCTGATAGCACTGGATGTAGCATCATTCGTTTCCAGTATGTGTAGAGCGAGCGGCGGTAGCGATCGGGGCCAGTGGAATCTTTCCACGTGAAATTTGAGTTGCCCGGCGTGTTTTGTCCACGTTCCTCGTACAGCCCGGGCGGTTGCAACGGGAAAACGCTCGGGCCACCGATGCGTTTATTGAGCAAACCAGACACCACCAATGCGCTATCGCGGATTTGCTCCGCCGGTAAACGGATACGCGGGAAGCGCGCCAGTAATTGGTTTTCGGGATCGGCCAACTTAAGATCTGCTCGATGTACTGATGCCTGCTGATAAGTCGCCGATTCCACGATGAGCTGGTGGATCGCCTTTCGGTCCCAGCCACTCTCCATGAAATATAATGCAAGCCAATCGAGTAACTTCGGATGGGATGGTGTTTCACCGTGCCGACCAAAATCCGCCGCAGTACGCACGAGTCCTGCGCCAAAATGATGCTGCCAAATACGGTTCACTTCCACTCGCGCGGTCAAAGGATTCTTTCGATCAAACAGCCATCGGGCAAAATCGAGACGGTTCATCTGCCGCCCTTTCGGGATTTCGTTTAGTGGCAGAAAAATTTTGGGCAGGCCGGGGCGCACAACCTCTCCTCTATTGTTGAAATCGCCACGAATATGGATGTGTGTTGCGCGTGGCTTTTCCTGTTCGGCCATCACGGGAATCTCTAAATCCCGTGTCGCCAGTTTTGAAAGCTCAACTGACAACCGCCGATACTCGATTGCTTCGGGCTTAAGTTCATTCAATCCGGCCGGATTACCCAGCACCCTATCATAAAGCCGTACATTGCTAAGCTTTCCCTGAAAACGATGAACATTGGGCACAGCGGAGCGATCATACCCCACGCCGATGGCTAATCCACGCGAGCTCTTGGCGAGAGTCTTAGGGACCGCTCCTTCAATCTGCACCGAGGGATCTTCCACACCATCGACAAAAAACCGGACCGACTTACCCGCATTAAATACCATGGCCACGTGATGTGGCTTACCGTCGTTCACCACTTGAGAGCCGTATGCCAACACACCTCGAAAAGTCGCAGCATCGGATGAAAACCAAGCGAACAATTTGCCCGGAGCAGCCTTTGCATCCCCTTCCCCTCCCACGCCGAACACATAACTCCGTTGGCCCGCCTGCCAATCATACTTGGAAACAATGTCGCCGATCTTGGCCTTCGTTTGAATATCGGCTGTAATCGATAGACTACTGTTTAGGGAAAACTTTGCAGCATCCTTCACATGCGTTTCCTTTTGCCATTCTTCAATCAAACCATCCTGCTTCTGAATACCAACTGGCCCAAGCTTAGATTGTAATAACGCTTGCTGCTTTTTCAAGCGAGCCCGGGATTCACTGTAAGGCGTATAAGTCATCCGAGGCCCATGCACATTGTAGCCGGCTCCCAAGTGAGGCACATTATTGAAGATGGCAAAGAGCTGATAATATTCCTTTTGACTGATCGGGTCATGCTTATGATCGTGACACTCGGCACACTCAAGTGTGAGCCCAAGCCATGCGCGACCGGTAGTCTGCAATCGGTCTATGATGCCCTTTACACGAAATTCCTCTTTACGCGGATTATTTCCTTTGGCCTGCATTGCGTGCCGGTGAAATGCACTAGCAACCTTCTGTTCGACTGTGGCATTGGGCAACAGATCTCCTGCCAACTGCTCAATAGAAAACTGGTTATATGGTTTATTTTCATTAAACGCACGAATCACCCAATCGCGATACGGCCAAACATTTCGAGTACGATCGGCCGCATAGCCGGATGTGTCGGCAAACCGAGCCAAATCCAGCCAGTTCTGCGCCATGCGCTCCCCGTAATGTGGTGAGGCAATCAGTCGCTTCACCAATTTTCTGTACGCGTTGGGAGCTTTGTCCCCTTTAAAGGCTTTCAGTGTCTTCGGTTCAGGTGGTAAACCGGTTAGGTCTAGACTAAGTCGTCGGACAAGCGTGTGTTCGGGTGCAATCGCAGAAGGGTTAATCCTTTTCGACTCCAGTCGGGCAAGAATAAACTGGTCAATCGGATTTTGCACCCATGCCTGATTTTTCACAGTAGGTAGCACGGGTTTTTTAACCGGCTGAAATGACCAGTGGTCACGACTCTTGTCCTCGCCGGGCAAAACCACTGCCGCCAGTAGAAAAACCAAAGTTAAAAGAGGCGTTTTCATGGCGAAAATTATCGAGAAAGAAGACTGAACACTTTCGTGCAGTTTTGCACGGGTAAATTAGACGTTCAGGCAAGCAATTCCTTCACCACATTCCCGTGAACGTCAGTGAGTCGGAAGTCGCGGCCAGCGTGACGGTATGTGAGCCGTTCGTGGTCGAGGCCGAGGAGATGTAGCATGGTGGCATGGAGGTCATGGACGTGCACAACGTCTTTGACGGCGCGAAAGCCAAACTCATCTGTAGCGCCGTGGGCGTAGCCGCCACGTGTGCCGCCGCCGGCGAGCCAGCAGGTGAAGCCATAGTGATTGTGGTCGCGACCATTGAGCGCAGGATATTCCGCCACCGGTGTGCGGCCGAATTCGCCGCCCCATAAGACAAGCGTGCTGTCCAACAGGCCGCGCTGCCGGAGGTCAGTGAGGAACGCAGCAAGCGGCTGGTCCCATTCGCTGGCGAGCTGGCGGTGGTTTTTCTCAAGACCATCGTGGTTGTCCCAAGGTTGGCTTTTGCCGCTCCAAACCTGAATGAACCGCACACCCCGCTCGACTAATCGGCGCGCCATCAAAAGCTGCCGCCCGTGCGTGCCGCTGCCGTAGGCTTCGCGTATATTCATCGGCTCGCGTTTAATATCAAACACATCCGTTGCCTCCGATTGCATGCGAAAGGCCAGCTCAAAAGTCTGGATGCGCGCCTCGAGCTCAGGGTCGGCGGCGCGCGCCTTGAGATGCCGCGCGTTGAGCGCCTGCGCGAGGTCAAGCTGTTGGCGTTGCTCGGAGGTGGATAATCGGCTGTTCCGGATGTTGGCGATGAGCTTGGTGACGTCCGTATGTTTTGTATCGAGGTGGGTTCCTTGATACGCGCCGGGCAAAAACGCGCTGCGCCAGTTACGCGTGGCTACGATGGGATAGCCGCCGGGACACATCACAATGAAACCCGGAAGATTTTCGTTCATCGTACCGAGCCCGTAATTCACCCACGCACCAAAGCTCGGCCGAGGCAACTGTCCATCGCCGCAATTCATCAGCATCAGCGACGGCTCGTGGTTAGGCACCTCGGCTTTCATCGAGCGAATCACACACAAGTCATCTGCTGCGGCCGCCGCGGTCTTGGCAAAAATCTCGCTCACCGACAGTCCCGATTGCCCATATTGTTTGAACGAATAGGGTGACCCCATTGCGTGCCCCGTGCGGCGTTCGGTGCGAAAATTTTTCACCGGCAAGGGTTGCCCGTGCAGCTTGGTGAGCATTGGTTTCGGGTCAAACGTATCGACCTGCGACGGGCCGCCGTTCATAAACAGGTGTACCACCCTTTTCGCCTTCGGCGCAAAGTGCGGCGACTTTGGAGCATGAGGTTGCTCCCCATTCGCCAATCCCGCCAAGGCCATCATCCCAAAGCCCGTGCCCGTGCGCGCAAGGAATTCCCGACGCGTGGTGACGAATTCCGCATTGTCCCCGATTGATGCGTGAGAATTCACTGACGTGAACTCTATGAAAAACAGTAGGTTTTGCCAACCTCTTGTTGGCTGGGCGGATAGTAGAGATCCTTTACTTTTTCAAATCAGAGCCCCGTTTGCCACCGGCGGCTTGGAGGATTTGGACTACCTTTGGCCGACCGACTTTGACAGCCTCATTGTCGACTTTGATTTGCAGTAAACCGGTGATCAACTTGGCAAGCCCCTGAAGCCCATCATTCCATTCGCCGGAGGAGGCATCCAGTGGGGTCTCTCCTCTTTTATTAGATAGGTTTGGGTCAGCACCCTTGGCGAGAAGGAGCTTTACCGCCTCTATGCGCCCAAAAAACGCCGCGCCTTGAAGAGGTGTGCCGCCGTCATCACCCCGCGCATTCACATCGGCACCCTTACTTATCAAGTAAGTGGCAACCTCAATCTCTTCGGTAAGGGCCGCTAGCGAGAGGGGTGTTATTCCCATGGCATCCCGACTGTCCACCTTGATTCCATTGGCCAGTAGATTTTTGACCCCATCCAAGTCCCCTGTTTTAACGGCCGCCCAGATGGAATTCTTGTCCTTTTTGCGCGGGAGAAGGTTCCCCATGACGAATGGAGTGTCCGGCCGGGCCGTCCACACCGGCATGCCATCTGAAATCTCCTCCATAACCTCCTCTCGACGAGTGCGGATGAATTTTCGAATCCCCTCGAGTCGGAATTTTCTAACCTGAGAGGGGGCCAGAAACGGCTTGAGCAAGATCTGGTTGCGGTCGATTTTTGCGATCATTTTTTCTTCGTCCCAGTGCTCGTCCATGAGCTTCATGAGTGTCCGCGCATAACGCTTGCGGCAGGACTCGACCTGGTAAAGCCGGAAGGCTACCCGGCCCTTGGTTTTCACCGAGATGGGAGCCCGTCGGTCGTTTGTTATTTTGCTGTATTTCTCAAAGGCACAATCAAGTCCCCAGGGCAGGAAATGGAACTTCTCAGTCTTCGGATTGAAATAGACAAAGAAGTTGTTGGCATTAGCAACATACCCGTCCCAGAAGCCGATCAATCCCTCGACGGCCCAGAAGGTGTAGAATGAATCAAGATCCACATATTTGCCGATGGCCTTCTCCACGTCTGGTAGGTTTTCCTGCTCTAGCACCTCAGTCAGTTGCTTGATTTTGTCTCTCGCGAGTTTGTCTTTGCCGTTTTTCTTCTCGAAGCTCTTCTCCCAACCGTCGAAAAAGTCCACCACGGTTCCCTCGTAAAGAGTACCGCGATCGTCGCCAAAGTCCCGCCTCAGCAACGGTTTCTTCATAGATTCTACATGTGCATAGACGCCGAGATTTTTACCGTTGACCGTGATCCGCGCATAGCCACAGCGCGGGGCGGGAGAGCCGGCGGCATTGTAGAGGGCGTATCCCATGGTCTGGCTCATCAAGGTGAAGTCCTGCTGATTATTGTTAAACGTGAGCATCGTTAGCCCGTTTAGCTGAGCCTGTTTGTCCACGTGATTGAGTTTGATCTTGAGCGAAGGTCGGCTTGAGTTTAAGGAACCGAGAAACCCCTTCTTACGAAGCCCGACCTTGGAATATTCTACCCCGCCTATCTTCACCTTGGCTGTCACGTAAGTGTAGGGGCTATCGATCGGCCCATTTTTTCGCTGTGCTGAAAGGGCGGTGAAAAAATTGCGGGACTGATTACGAATGGTGTCCCAGTCTTTTTCTTCAACGGTAATCTCTACCTCCAGGACCTTGGTCGTTGAGAAGAGTTCCATTTGGGCCTTCTGTTTGACCTCCGCCTGCTTGTCCAAAGCAGCTGCCCCCAACAGGAAAAGACCCAAAACCAAAACCAGTGGGACAAGATAATGAAGCCCATTGCCCAGCCAACGATAAACCTTGGCGAGGCCAGATTCCCAGTGGTGTGAAAATGTTTTCATAACGTTATATACAGTATCCCGTGCGAGGTAGTTACAGCGTACCTCACGTTAATGGTAATTTCGAGGTGGGACAAGCCCCAACTGGCAGCAACCGTGTACATACTTTGAGCATGCCCCATTGCGGGGCGTGAACGGGTGTAGCATATCCTTCACTTCACGGTGGTCGCCCTCGGGGCACTTTACTTCTACCACGAACAACTCTGGCATCCGGTGCGGAAATAAAGTGGAAATGGCTCCCTTCCCTATCTGTTTGTAAAACGTGAGGTCATAATCCAGTGTGGCCCGAAGGCGGCCATCGGCAGAGGCAAAGTGTTCGCGACGGTATTCCACCAACACCACCGGGTCACTTCGTTTGAGCAACGGTGGTATATATTTAGGAGGCAACGAGTTGACCAGTTCATCGTGAATAAGCCGGTAGGTCGTCTCGCCCAAGTCGTGCAGCGGCCGCAGCTCCAGCCGGTGCTTGCCCGTGGCACGGTTGTCCCGCCACTTGATTTCGAGGAACACAACCTCACCCGGCTTAAGCGAATCATACCAGCGCAGCCGTACCTTCTGGCGCGGGCTGATACCATCTAGGTTTGCTGTGCAATCGCTCAGCAACGGTTCATCAAAATAAATGCTCCGCACCGTCGAAACCGGCTTGTTGTGAACCAGCCGCCGGCCATTGCCCTCCATCAACCGCCGAAACTTACCCACGTCCGCGTTCGGCAAAATAAATTTCGTTTCCCGCCGGATCGCCAAATCCTTCCGTGTGATATCCTCCCCGATAAGCTCAAAGAGACCCGTCCCGATTTCCTGCTCCACTGCCATCATGCCAATCGCCTTTAAAATGTTGATTCGAGGTTCACGTAGGAAAACTCGCATTCTGGCAGCTGCTTACGTAGCTGCGCAATCAATGCTGCCGTCTCGCTGCCGCTCTTTTGATTGATCACAATCCGAACCTGCCCGCGTCCCTGCTCAATATCAAACCGCTGGAGCGAATAGCTGCCCACCAGTTCATCCACCACCGCCAGCACCCCTCCGGATTCCTCGCCAAAATATTTCTCCGCATCGCCTGAAATAGTCAGCAACAAATTCTGTTGTCGGCCTTTCCCCGAGGCAAAATGGATGCCCACGATAAACACTGTCGCTGCCACTACCACCACCAGTGCCAAAAGCGGCTGTTCCGCCCCCAGTGCCAAGCCAACACCGATGCACAGGAAAAGATACACCAGCTCTTCCGGATCCTTGATGGCTGCCCGAAAGCGCACAATTGAGAGAGCTCCCAACAAGCCCAGCGAAAGCGTCCATGACGACTTGACCACTGCTATTACACCGATCGTAACAATCGTGAGCAGCGGGAAAATTCGAGCCACCGAGTCTGCATCCGAAACCGATCCATTGCACTGCCGATAAAGAAACCGAATATAAAGCCCCAAAACCCCGCCCATCAGCAGATACACCGCTATCGTCATCGCCGAAACTGACTTTGCATTCGAAACAGAGAAATTTTCTTTTAATCCTTCAACCCAGTTTTTTTCCTCCACCTTGCCGGGGGGATTTCCATTGGTCTCTCCCTCCATCTTGCCAGAAGAATCCTGGTCAGGATTACCTTCTATTTCTTGATTGGCACAACCAATCAGGATCAAGCCCGTCATCAAAACCCATAGAATATTTTTTGCCATTATTTCGTGTACTAACGGCAGTATTCAGCAAAAGGTTACAGGGAGACAAGAAATCATTTCAGTCAACGAACGAGAACTCATTGGTCAAAAGAAGTGCATGTACAAAAAATTGCCATTTCTCTGGGGTTGGACTATCGCCGAGATATGTCTTCGCTAAGGTCAATTCCTCCGTCTCGGGCAAGCGGCCAAACAGTATCTCATAAAAGCGTTTCACTTTTGTCGATGAGCCCGCCGGCAAATCCTTCCGCGCTGCAATACGATTTGCATAGTCAGAAATCGTTGCGTTGTTCATCAAGTACAACGCCTGTGGGGAAACAGTTGTGGATTCGCGGCGGGCGCAAGTGATGCTCGGGTCCGGGAAATCGAACGCGCGCAATACCGGCGCGAGATCCATGCGATTGATACGGCCGTAAATGCTGCGACGACCATTGAACCCGGCGAGAACATTGACGGGTGGGCCACCCATTTTTTTATCAAGTTGGCCGGTGACGGCGACGAGTGCATCACGCATTGACTCAAAGCCGAGCCGATGGCGATTGAATTTCCAGAGCAAGCGATTCTCCGCATCGACCAATTTTGGATCCGGGCCTTGGTCATCGGTCATTTCTCTCGGATGGGTGGATGCCATTTGCCACGTAGCGGAGGTTATGATTTGACGGTGCAAATGTTTGAGTGACCACCCGTTTTTAATGAAATCCGTGCCGAGCCAATCGAGCAACTCGGGATGGCTCGGCGGCTCGCTGCGCAGGCCAAAATCGCTCGGCGTGTTGACGAGTCCTCGCCCGAAATGCCACGCCCACACACGGTTGACGATGACGCGCGCGGTGAGTGGATTATTCGGCGAGGCGATGGCACGGGCCAACTCAAGGCGGCCGCTGCCGTTTTGAAAGGATTTGCGCCCGGGACCAGTCAGCACCTCAAGGAATTGGCGCGGGACGAGCTCGCCTCGTTGGTGCGGATTGCCCCGCTTGAAAATCACGGGGTCGTGAGGCGGGTCAATATCCGTGAGCACCATCGCGCGAGGCGGCGCGCCTTTGCCGTTCATGCTCCATTGCTCGACGGCCTTGATGAGCTTCTTGTAAACCGCCTGATCGGGCCGGTCGGGAATGAGCGCGAGGAAGCCCCAACCCAGCCGGCGAGGAATCATCGGTGGCGAGCCTTGGCCGTAAATCACCTGCCTCAATGCCTCGGCATCGGCGTTGGCGAGACAAGAGCTTTTGTCCAGCTGTGTTTTCCATTCGGCGTCGATGGTTTTAAAAAGTACGCCGTAGCCGTCCACAATTTCCTTCATTGTTTTCGGTGGTTGATTTGCGAATGCGGCACGGACGCGGGCATTAATGGGAGTCGCGATGGCTCGCGCGCCAAACAGCTCGCGATGCACTTCCGGCGCGCGCGCGGCAAACTCGTTATCGGTTAATTCGCTAAATCGATGCCACACCGTCCACACGGGATCGAGTTCGAGGCGGGCTGTTTTAAGATATACTTCCCAGCGGTGAATCACGTACGGATTGATGGCGCCCTTGTCGGTCAGCAACATAAAATTTCCCGTGCTCGGCTGGTTGCGCTTGGCGTGGACGGCCGTGAGATATTCGGCCGTGCGCGTACGGGCGCTGTTGATGATTCCTTCGCGCGTTTTGGCCACAAAATCATTTAGCGCTTTCAGCCGCTTTTTCAACTCCGCATCAAACGCGCGCCGCTCTTCGTCATCGGGCGCGGGCTGGAAAGTGGGCTGCAGCGTCGGCTCCGAAGCACTGCGAAACACGCCGTACAACGAATAATAATCCGCCGTCGGAATGGGGTCGTACTTGTGGTCGTGACAGCGCGCGCAGGAAACGGTCAACCCCATCAACCCGCGCGTGGTCACATCGATACGGTCGTCGAGTATGTCGTGGATGTTGCCGGAAAACCGCGCGCCCAACGTGAGGAAGCCGAGGGCCGTTAACGGCGTTTTATCCTCACCTAAATCAAGCTTATCGGCGGCGAGCTGCTCAATAATGAATTGGTCAAACGACTTATCCTCATTCAATGCGCGGATAACGTAGTCGCGGTACGTCCAAGCCCACGGGAAATTTTTTTCCTCAAAAAAAACGTAGCCCTTGTTGTCCGCGTAACGCGCGACATCGAGCCAATGCCGCGCCCAATGCTCGCCATAGCGCGGAGATTTCAGCAACCGGTTCACCAATTCGGAATGCGGAATGAGAAGTTTGGAATTAGACTTTGGCGGCAGACCGGTGAGCGCGAAATGGGCGCGGCGGTTCAGCACATGGTTTGGCGCGCGTGGCGCGGGCTGAAGATTGGCGGCCTCGAGCTTGGCGAGGATGAATCGGTCAATCGGATTGGCTGCCCACGTGGCGTTTTTTACCACGGGCAATGCCGGCTTTTTGATCGGCTGAAAAGCCCAGTGCTTGGGCCCTGTCTTGATATCGATCTTCTCTGCAGCGGAGAACGTCACCGCAAACAGGAGTAAACCCGATATTTTCGACATCACTTTCATCGTACTGAAGCAGTGAATTTTGGGCTCTAGAACCGGTTATTTCCATCATAAAACATCTCTTTCTCCTGACCCGCAGACACTCCCCGGATATAATTAGTGTTTAAAAAAGGTGTGTTTCTGTCACAAAATGTGCACCAAAAATTGTGTGGGAATTAGGTTGGGATTGTTTGGGTTGTTTCGGTAAATCATCCTCTTGCCCTGACATGGGCCAATCGTTAGCCTCAATGGAATGAAACAGCTCCTCTTGATATGTGCGGTGGTGATGGGTCAATCCGTGTTGGCAGCGGATAAGAAGCCTTTAACCAAGGAGGAATCGGCGAAGGTCATTGAGGCTGCAATACGCAAGGCTGCGAGAAAGCCCACTGGCGAACTCACCAAAGCGGATTTGGAGAGGGTGACGTTTCTGGGTCTCTCCAACAAGCAACTGACCTCCGTGGAGGGTCTGGAGAAGCTTGGCCAGTTAACGAGGCTGACTCTCCTCGGCAATCAACTGACCGATGTAAAGGGTCTGGAGAAGCTTGACCAGTTAAGGTGGCTGTCTCTCTACAAGAATCAACTGACCGATGTGAAGGGTCTGGAGAAGCTGGCGAAGTTAGAGTATCTGAATCTCCAAAACAATCAACTGACCGATGTGACGGGACTGGAGAAACTCACGCAATTAATGTTTCTGTTTCTCGGCAACAATCAACTGACCGACGTTCCGAAGGGGCTGGAGAAGTTCACGAAGTTAACAGGGCTGTATCTCCAAGACAATAAACTGACCGATGTGAAGGGATTGGAGAAGCTTGACCAGTTAAAGGGGCTGACTCTCTCCGACAATCAACTGACCGATGTGAAGGGATTGGAGAAGCTTGATCAGTTAACGGGGCTGTTTCTCTCCCACAATCAACTGACCGAGGTGACGGGACTGGAGAAGCTCACGCAGTTAAAGAAGCTGCAGCTCTCCCACAATCAACTGACCGAGGTGACGGGACTGGAGAATCTTACGCATTTAATGCTTCTGTCTCTCGGCAACAATCAACTGACCTCCGTGAAGGGGCTGGAGAAGCTCACGAAGTTGAAGGACCTGTCTCTCCAAGACAATCAACTGACCGATGTGAAGGGATTGGAGAAGCTTGAGCAGTTAACGAGTCTGTCTCTCTCCAAGAATCAACTGACCGAGGTGACGGGTCTGGAGAAGCTCACGCAGTTAAAGGCGCTGCAGCTCCAAAACAATCAACTAACCGATGTGAAGGGACTGGAAAAGCTCACGCAGTTAAAGTATCTGATACTCGCGTTCAATCCCGCCCTTACCAAGGCACAGATTGCAGAACTGAAGAAGGCGTTGCCCAATTGCAAAATCTCTAGCAACCCCACGAAGTAACCGCCCTCATTCCTCCCCGAACATGAAACAGGTCCTCTTGATATTAGCGTTGGTGGCGGGTCACTCCGTCTTGGCGGCCGACAAGAAGCCGCTGATTGCCGACCCCATCATTGAGAAGGCGATTCGCAAGGAACTCAAGAAACCGATCGATGAGCTCACCGAAGCCGATTTAATAAAAATTAAGCACCTCAATCTTAGAGGCAAAGAATTAACCGACCTCAGGTCACTAACCGGCCTTTCGGAGCTGGAGGTGCTGTCTCTGGGAAACAATAAAATCGAGGACCTGAGTGCTTTGAAACATCTAAGCAAACTAAAGGAGCTTCGGTTAGACGGCAATCGACTGAATAATATAAACACCTTGCCAGAGCTTGATCACTTGAATGCTTTATTTCTGGAAAACAATACAATCTCTGACTTGCGTCCCATCCTCAGACTGAAGAGCTTAACCAATCTTTCGGTTGGTGGGTATAATCAAAACGATTTTGAAACCATTTGGAAACTCAACAACCTTAAAGTACTAAGCATATCAGGATCGGACCTTAACAACCAACAGCTAGCTGTCGTTGCAAATGAACTCCCTGATCTAAAGCATCTTTTTATATGTCATAACCCAAAGATCAGCAATTTGTTAACGCTGGCAACATTCAAGAAATTGGAAATGCTTGATGTGGATGACCGCCCTAACTTGAGAATTCAAATCGAGACACTCCAGAAATCCTTTCCGAAACTAAAGGCCCGATACTACGCTCCTTAACACTCCCTTTTGGGGTGTGGTGAATCGGCAGAGGAGAAACCCGCTACAACCAAGGCCAAGGCTCAAGCGGGAGATGCAGAAGCGCAAAACAGCCTTGGGTTGATGTATGAAAAGGGCCAAGGAGTGGAGCAGGATTTCAAGGAGGCGTAGATTCAGAGTATCGAAGGCAATAATTACCACCTTTTTCTTGTGCCCACGGCGTAGCGGGCACAGGCTGCGGGGAACCCGAATTTCTATGAATGCCAAAAATACTGTTTCTCCCAATTCCGCAAACGCGCTAGATCGTCGCAGTTTTCTGGCCACGGCTGCCACGGCGCTCACAGCCACGGCGGTGATTGCCGATCGTGATTGGTCCGGTAAAACCCCCACGCGTTATCCCGAGCCGGATGTGCTGGTGCTGGATCCGTTGTTTGCAAAATACAAACTCGGCAATACGCCCATTCGCCGACTGTACACGAACCCCGATATGCTCTGGGCCGAGGGGCCAGCGTGGAATGGTGTGGGGAAATATCTTCTGTGGAGCGATATTCCGAACAATATCCAGATGCGCTGGCTGGAGGAAGATGGCCATGTCAGCAAGTTTCGCCATCCCAGCGGCAACAGCAATGGAAACACGTTTGACTATAAAGGCCGCCAGATTTCCTGCGAGCACGGTAACCGCCGTGTGGTGCGTTACGAGTACAACGGCAAGATTACCGTTTTGGCTGACAAGTTTGGCGGCAAACAATTCAACGCCCCGAATGATGCAGTGGTGCATCCGGATGGCGGCATTTGGTTTACCGATCCCGGCTACGGCAGCCTCATGAATTACGAAGGCAACAAGGCCAAAACAGGCACTGTGCAGCCTATACAAAAAGAAGCAGTTTACCGCATCGACGGCCAATCCGGCAAACTCACCCAAGTAACGGATGAAATATTCAAACCTAACGGACTCTGTTTCAGCCCTGATTACAAGAAACTCTATGTAGCCGATACCGGTTCATCACACTACCCTGAAGCCAAAAAAGAAATTAAGGTCTGGGATGTAGCTAACAGTACCAGCCTTAAGAACGGCAAAGTCTTTGCGAGCATGGACCTGGAAATGGAAGAAAAGGATGCCAATGGTTTGGTGCAAAAGGTCGTAAAGGCAGGTCAGGCGGATGGGATTCGGTGTGATGAAGATGGTAACATCTGGTCGAGTGCCGGCTGGGTGGGTGCGGGTTATGACGGCGTGCATATTTTTGAACCGAAGCAAGGCAAGCGCATCGGGCAAATCCTATTGCCGGAGATCTGCAGTAATGTCTGCTTTGGCGGAACCAAACGCAACCGACTGTTCATGACCGCCAGTCAATCACTGTACGCGGTCTACGTGGAAACCATAGGTGCCCACATTACCTAGTCGCATCTTTTATTGGGAAAAATGAGGCCCTGAATAGGTTGAGAAATAAACCTAACAAGTCTACTTCCGGTTTTTGCGGGGTCGTTTTGGCTTGGGTTCCACTTTTAGTCCTAAATCAGCGATAGTCTTGCTGATGAGATTAGGCACATAGTTCCCCATGCGTGCAGGAGTAATTTTACCCTTGGTGGGGAGAACCTTGATGGTGGCGATGTGGCGCTTAGCGTTGTCATCCACGTAGTCCAGCGCGTTGAGCGCAAGCATGGAGGTGAAGACGGAATTCTTCGACACATCAGCGTGTTTCACCAGAGTATCGATGGCCACAGATTGATCCTTGCCCTTGCCATAACGGCCCAAGGCTTCCGCCGCGACACAAACCACAGCAGTAGATTTGTCATTCAACGCCTCTCGCAGCTGTTTGCGGCCTGACGCCACGGCTTTTTCGCCGCGGATCAGGTAGCCCATCGCGGCCCAATAGCGCACGGCGCTGTCCTTGTCCGTGATTAGCTTCGCCAATTCTTTCCCGGCCGGTTCGCTTTTCATTGAGGCAATCTCAGCCGCATTCATAACTCGCTCCATGGGATAAGCCTTGTCGTTATGACCCATGTCATATGGAGCGCCATCGCCGCTTCGGCTATGGATTTCCCCTTCGGGCAGGAAACCAACGTCACGAATCTTTACCGCCAATGTTTGCTGAGCGTTGCGCAGGCGCTTTAATATGTCCGCGTGCTTCTTGGAGTCGGCGAGGTTGTTGACTTCATCCCGATCATTCGCCAGGTCATAGAGTTCCTCAGAGGGCTTGGTCTGCCAGAATTTCGACTGCGCGGCGTTGAGTTTGCCGGCATGATACAGGTCGTGCCATACTTGGGTGGTCGGGGTCTTGAACATGTAGGAGATGTATTGCCCATAAATTTTGTGCGGCATGTAGTTGCGAATGTAGATGTAGCGCTTATCACGCACCACGCGCACCATGTCATAGCGCTCATCCATGCGCCCACGGAAACCGTAGATGTAGGGTTGCTCAGGCGCAGCATATTTTCCCATGAAAGAATAACCCTGCAAATGTTTGGGCGGCTTAATGCCAGCGATACTGAGTAATGTTGGAGCAAAATCAATAAAGCCCACCAGCCGATCGGTCTTGCCGCCGGGCTTGTAGTCCTTTGGCGCCAAGTGACGCCACTTCTCAGGCACGTAAAGAATGAGCGGAACCCGAAGGCCTGAGTTATAAGGCCAGCGCTTGCTGCGTGGCATGCCCGAACCATGATCGCCGTAGTAAAAGATAATTGTGTCTTCCGCCAAGCCGGCCTCGGCAAGCTCCTTTAGGTTTTGCCCCGCCCGCGCATCCATCATGGTAATGCGATCATAATACTGCGCCCAATCCTTCCGCACCTCCGGCGTGTCCGGATGATACGCCGGCACTCGCACCTGCTTCGGATCATGAATCACATTCGCCGTCGGAATCGCATTCCGAATCTGGCTTTCATGACTAATGGTATGGTTGAAGATCGCGAAGAACGGCTTGCCTTCCGGACGGTTTTTCCAGTGCGACTGGCGGCCGCCCACATCCCAAACCTGCCCTGGTTTAGCGAGGTTGAAGTCTTCCTTAGAATTGTTGGTACAGTAATAACCAGCCGCGCGTAGATACTGTGGATACATCTTGAAACGCGAAGGCAACTGAGTGTTGCTACGCATGTGCTCGGCACCAGTACTGGGCGGGTACAACCCGCTAATCAGCGTCGTGCGTGCCGGTGCACACACCGGAGCAGTAGACCAACAGTTGAGGTACATCATTCCCTTGGCCGCCAGCCCGTCGAGGTTGGGCGACTTTGCATATGTGTCGCCGTAACAGCCAAGTTCGGGGCCATTATCCTCCGAAGTGATCCAGAGAATGTTCGGTAGTTTTTGCTGTGCCATCACGTTGAACGCAACAAGCAAGCCCAAGAGAAATAAACGTAATAACTTCATGAGGAAGCGAGGTTGAATAACAAAAAGACGCTATGAAAGCACCAATAAATTCATCAGTTGTACCCCAATGCACGGCTATTAAAAAATCTTATACTCAGCTATTTTCAATCGAATGCAAAAAACCCCCGCGTGCTCATGGCCAACGGGGGGTGCAGAGAATGGGGACTCTAATTATTTGTTGCCATATTGTTTGTCCTGACGATTGCCAAGGGCACCTCCGAGAACGGCTCCGCCTAGGGCCCCGATGGCGGCACCTTCCGCAGTTTTTCGCCCTTTATTATGGCCGATGACGCCACCTAATAGACCGCCCAGCACAGCTCCGGTGGCGGCACCGCGCTCGGTGTGGTTCATAGGGCCGGCGCAGCCGATAAGCATTGCAGAGGTAAGGGCAAGAAGAGCGAGTTTGTTTTTCATAATTTATCTAGTTTTTAAGGATTAAAACACCAGCACGCACAACGCCATGCTGTACGTATACGTATAAGATAGTACGCATACGTAGTTTGTCAAGGTGGTATTTGGGTTTTTTAGCCTGTCAATTTTCAATAACTTCGCCTTTGTGCATTGCTAGCGCAATGGCTTGATGGGGCGATGCGATTGGCGTTGGTGTACGGATTGATGGTGGGAGCGGCGCTAGCCATGGGCTGGGCGGAAGCTGCTGCGGTGCCCGAGGAGCACGCATGGGAGCGGGATGGGGCGTATGTTTATCGGGTTCGGGTGGACTCGAAGGAAGCGAAGTATTTGCCGAGTTTACGGGGGGAGGTGGTTTATCTTTGTCGGGCAGCGAATCCGCATGGGTTTACTTTACGGTGCCATAATTTTCTTACGTTGCAGCGGCACTCGAATGAGGGGCGGCGTTTTCCGCCGTTTGGGGTGTTTCAGTTGGGCTGGAAATTTTTTGATGGAGGCAGTGTGGGGCGCGTGGCACGGCCGCCGGTGGATGTGGTGTTTGATACGCGCGGCAAACGGCTGGTGCGGGCGGGCGCCCCGGCAAGAGATTTTGATTTGACGGATCCTTCGCTGTTGGTGGTCCATCGGTTTGCGCCGAAGAACACCAACGAATGGACCGTAACCGAACAAGTTCGGCTGGTGCACGAGCAACGGTTTGTGCGCTCGGGCGAGGAAGGGTTTGTCCGCATTAAAAAAACGCCGCTCAACGGAACGCTGCGAATTAAATATCACCAAGAGGAAGAAGGATTGGCGCAGTCATTTTCTCTGGAGACGCCCAATAAGCCCGGCCAACCACGCGTGCATCTAGTAGGAAAAGGTACTACCACGTTTAGCGCTTCGGGCGTTCCCGTAAATTTTTCCTGGGAAGGCACGCTTACCGATTACAACGGAGAAAGGGAACACACTGTGCCGGTCACTATTAGTTACGAATTGCTCACTGGCGATGATCGCGAAAAGGCGTTGCGTCCCGCTGCGCCAGCCACTCGCGCGGAGCGGCGACCACTCGACGAAGGTGAGGTACCCAATATTTTGGCCAGCCTGCCACAACGAACGACCTTCCGGCGCGCGTTGGCGGTGATGCGTTTGGCGGCGGCGGAGCCCAGTCCCAAACCTGCCGACCGCGCGAAGATTGTCGAAGGATTGGTCGCGGCGTTAAGTGATCCCGATCCCTTCCTGCGTGCCGATGCCGCGCGGGCGTTGGCCAACTGGGGCGATGCCGCCAGCGTGCCGCCGCTGATTGCCGCGCTGAAGGATTCACAACTCACTGCGCGGTGGGCGGCCATCGACGCACTCGGTTCACTGCGCGATCCGCGCGCCATCGCGCCACTCATTGCGCACTTGAAAACTACCCGTGAATTATTTGCCACCGCCAACGCCTTGGCTCACCTCGGCGCGCGCCATCCCGATGCCGAGCAGCAACTCGCGCCCTTATTAAAAAGTAAAAATTCTGTCATACGTTTGGAGGTGTGCCGGTTGCTGACGGTGTTCGGTACTGGACAAAGCAAAGCTGCTCTCACAAAAGCCAAATTGGATTCCAACGTAGACGTCGCCGAAGCTGCTGCTGTAGCGCTGGAAAAAATTCGCGCTAAGCAGGAGTAACGGTTTCTCTTTTTACCACAAAGGCACAGAGAGCACGTCCTACCTCTCTGTGGTGACCGGCAGTCGTCGGATGCGCGCGTTGCGGATGACGCCGTAGCTTTGGAATGTGGCGAAGCCAAGGGGGGCGGAGAGTTCGATTTCACCGGCGCGCATTTGCACTACTTTATCTTTGATGGGCTCGTCGATTATTTGGGCTTCGCCGGGGAAATAAATCGTGTCGCGGGCCGGGATGTTTTTATCGAGATGGGGATTGAGCGCGCGCAGTGCGGCTTCGGCGTCTTTGGCGCTGAGGGTTTGGCCGGTGGCGGCGGCTTCAATTTGGTACGCCTTCACAAGGCTGGCCACGGTGGCGTTGAGGGGGATGGGCTGCTCTTTGGGCGTCATCCACACGCTGAGGTTTTCCGGCGTGACGCGCAGGCGGAAAGTGTACCACTGATCCTGATTGTATTTAAGGTAAACCGTGGTGTCATTTTCGGAGGCGTCCATGCTGTTGATGCTGGAGATGCCGGTGACCGCCCCGCCCCAGCCACCAGTGACGAACGAGGCGTGTTCATCACCCACTGGAAAAGTGAGCAGCGCAAAAAAATCGCTGCCGTTCACACGCTTTGCTTGGTAGCTAATTTCGTAATTCGTTTTCGGCAACACGGCTTTATTAGTAAACGTGATGCCGGTGATGACGAGGCCATTCTCGATGTGTAGTTCGCTGTTCTCCACCTTCACATTGCCACGGCCGGCGTAGTCGGTTTCTTTCCAGCCGGTGAGGTCGGTGCCGTTGAACAGTGCCGCCCACGGGGAAGGTTGGGCGGTTGCCTCCGGCAATTGTGCCAGCGAGTTGGTGTCTTGTATGAAAAATTTTAGGTTTTCATACTGCTGCGCGGCGTTGTTACGTTCTTTTTGGTGGAATTCCGCACAGCCGATAGCAATCAGCACGAGGGTGAGGGTCGGCAAAGAAAGAAAGTGCTTCATGGCCAAATTTTATCGCGCTTGCGTTCGACAGGCAATGGCAGAATTTTTCGGCTTAAAATGGGGTGTTTTACGTATAGGCCTTGTTTTAAAGGCTTAGTTAGGGCATAGTGTTCAGCCATGCCCCTTAATTCCAACGAAAGGATTTATGCCGAAATACCGAGTGAACACCCGAAATGATCTACCACGCGTTGGCGAAATACTGGGGCTGAGTCGCGAGCAAGTAGCAGATATGCAGGCAGTCAGCGCCGTGTTGCCATTCAAGGTAAACGACTATGTACTTGATAAACTCATCGATCGTGATGATCTTCCGCACGATCCGATTTTCCAGCTCACTTTTCCGCAGCGCGGCATGTTGTCCGATGGCGATTTTAATCGCATGCGCGATCTCGTGACGCGCTCGGCCACCGATGCCGAGTTGCGTTTGGCCGCTGATGAAATTCGCGCCACGCTCAACCCGCATCCCGCTGGGCAAATGGAACTCAACAAGCCTCACTTCGGCGGCGCGCCGCTGGAGGGCATGCAGCACAAGTACAACGAGACCGTACTCTTCTTCCCCACGCAGGGCCAAACCTGTCACGCCTATTGCACGTACTGCTTTCGCTGGGCGCAATTCATTGGCGATGCCGATTTGAAATTTGCCAGCAAGGAAGCCGACAAACTTGTGCAGTACGTGAGCGACAATCCGGAAATCAGCAGTGTACTCATCACCGGCGGTGATCCGATGGTGATGAAAACAAAATTTCTCCGCAAATACATCGAGCCGCTACTCGCCATCCCGCATCTCATCAGTATCCGTATCGGCACCAAAGCGCTCGCGTATTGGCCTTATCGTTTTACAGACGGCGAAGACGCAGACGATTTCCTGCGGCTCATCGGCGACGTGCGAGCTGCGGGCAAACATTTTGCGTTGATGGCGCACAGCAGCCATCCCGTGGAGCTATCTACAAACGCGGCCGAGGCGGCTGTGCGGCGGGTGATCGATGCCGGAGCGGTAGTTCGTTGCCAAGCGCCGCTCATCAAACACGTGAACGATCATCAGGATGTGTGGGCTGCATTGTGGCGCAAACAGGTTTCGCTCGGCGCGATCCCCTATTATATGTTCGTGGAACGCGACACGGGCCCGAAGAATTATTTTGAGGTGCCGTTGGCGCGCGCACACAACATCTTCACACGCGCCTATCGCCAAGTGAGCGGACTCGCCCGCACCGTGCGCGGCCCGAGCATGAGCTGCACCCCCGGCAAAGTGTTGGTGGACGGCTTGGCTAAAATCCACGGCGAACGCGTATTCGTGCTCAAGTTTATCCAAGGCCGCGATCCTGATTGGGCAAATCAGGTTTTCTTTGCTAAGTTTGACCCCCAAGCCACGTGGCTCGATGATTTGGAGCCGGCGTTTGGTGATGATAAATTCTTCTTCGAATCCGATGTTGAAGATTTCCAATTTGCGAATGACGAGTGAGCGATGCGATATTTTTTCTCATTGATGGTCACGTCAGTGGTCATTTTCGCTGCAGTTCCGGATTTCAAAATCACGCAGGTTCCGGGGGGCAGGCACAAGTCTTTTCAAAAAGTTTTCACGCAGCACATCAATGTCTTTGGCGTGCGCGTGTTTGGTACGGTTAAAACGCCGCCGGCCAAGCTGCGGCACATCGCCATCGTGCTGGCGGAATATTTGGACAACGATGAAGACGGCAAGCCGGACAACCCCGCCGTGGTGGCTGAGTTGGTAAAACGCAACGCCTTTATGGCCGTGGCCGAGAATGAGCGCGCAATGGACCGACTGGATGGCGAGGTGTTCGAGTGGGCAGGATTTCACGCAGGACAAGGCCAGTTTGCAACGGAGACTTTGCCCGCGGGCGGGCGCTTTGATGCGACGTTGGAGGAGGTGCTGCATCTCATCACGCACGAGGGGTATGCGAATGTGTATCCAAAAATTTTTGGTGAGCGTCCCGGTACGGCTTTGGCGCAATGCCTAGACCGCGCGCGCGGTGGTTATTTCCGACGCGTGCCTCGGCAGTATCCGAAGGGTGCGTGGTTTACGTATGACGACCGAACGTGCGATTACGACTGCCAATGCACGGAGTATCTTTATTGGGCGATCACCTCAACACTCGGCGCGCAGTCGGCAAAGCATCGGCGCGAGGAAATTTTCCACGAGTGGAAACTTCATAACCGTGAACTCGTCCGCACGCTCGACCCGCACATTTTCAAACTCATCACGGACGCGAAATATAAACTGCCAACGCGTTTACCGGACGGGAAGTATCGCGGGCAATAAATTTCACAAAGGTAAATCGCCCGGTTGCCTTGTCGCCATTCCTTCTTTGAAATGTTTACGGCAGACGGAGACATAACGTTCGTTGCCACCGATTTCTACTTGGGCACCTTCGCGCATAACGATTCCATCGAGATCGGTGCGCAGCACCATCGTGGCTTTGCTACCGCAGTGACAGATCGTTTTGATTTCCACCAACTTGTCCGCCCACGCGAGCAAATGTTGGCTGCCCTCGAAAAGGTTGCCCTGAAAATCGGTGCGTAAACCATAGGCGAGCACGGGTATGCCCAGAGCATCGGCAATTTCGCCCAATTGAAAAACCTGCGCGCGCGAAAGAAACTGTGCTTCGTCGACGAGCACACAGTGGATGGGATCGGATTGAGCGCACACGATGGTGTGTAAATCGTCGGCTTGCGTGAAGGCGTGCGCCTTGGCGTCTAGCCCAATGCGTGAGGTGACGCGGCCTTTGGTGGCGCGGGTGTCTAAGCGCGGCGTGAAGAGCAATGGCCGCATCCCGCGCTCGCGGTAGTTGTGCGCCGATTGCAGCAGGGTGGTGGACTTCCCCGCATTCATCGATGAGTAATAAAAAAACAGCTTGGCCACCGTTATTTTTTTAATGCGGCTTCAATCGCGCGCGCGACGTCTTTGCCGAGCACGCGCGAGCCATATTTGGTGTAATGCACGTTGGCAGGCAGCATTAGCTCTTTCATCCGCGCCTTGCTCATCGTGAACAGGTCGTGCGTAGGTACGCCGTGCTTTTTCATCACGCGCGCGGCGGCGGTGTTATATTTAATAGAGTCACCCACGTAGCGTCCCTTCGCGCCCGGCGGCACGGGTGTGGTGTTGCGCCAAATCAATTTAGCCCCCGTCTTATTTAAACGCACGACGAGCTTATCCAAATTTTTCTCGTACACCGCGATGGCCACCTGCGGTTTGCCGCCCTTTTCCTTGGGGAACAAATTCTGCCCTTCCGGCCCCATATACTTAAGGTCATGCAGGCCCCAGTTGAAATGGATAACATCCCACTTGCCTGTGCCAAGCCACGCCTCGATACTCGCAAGACCC